>NZ_JBUDHV010000025.1:0-96868 GCF_054956795.1 Streptomyces sp. SYSU D01066-1
GGGCGGAGCCGGCCGCCGGGGCGGAGCCGGCCGCCGGGGCGGAGCCGGCCGCCGACGCCCTGGCGGCTTCGGCACCTGAGGACCCGGCCCCCGGCGCCGCGGCCCCGGCACCCGCGGGCCGCCCGGGCCGTCCCCTGCTGGCGGGCGCCGCCCTGCTCGGGGCGGCGCTGATGGCCGTGCCGGTCCTGCTGGTGAACCGCGACGGCACGCCCGAGCGGCACGGGACGACCGTCGCCGAGGGGGCGGGCACGGTGCTGGGCGGCGCGGAGCCGTCGCGGGAGGGCGCGGGGGCGTACGCGTCGTCGAGCGCGTCCCCGTCGAAGCCGGCTGGGTCCCAGAAGCCCGCGACGCGCAAGGCGGTGGCGAGGGAGCAGGCCCAGGTGGCGGCCCCGCCCGCCGCCCCTTCCCCCTCCGCGTCGGCGACGAAGAAGCCGGCCGCGACGAAGAAGCCGGCCGCGACGAAGAAGGTCACTGCCGAGGCCACCCCCGAGGCGACGAAGAAGGCGACGAAGAAGGCGAAGGAACCGTCCCTCCCGGCCGACATCACGGTCACGGCGACCCGGGTGCTGCGGGCCGGCGAGTCCATCGAGGCGAACAGGACGCGGCTTCGCATGCAGACCGACGGCAACCTCGTGGTCTACGACGAGAACGACAAGGCCCGCTGGGCCACGATGACCTTCGGCGACAACTACCAGGCGGTCTTCCAGGCGGACGGCAACCTGGTCGTCTACACGTCCGACAGCCGCCCGGTGTGGGCGAGCAAGACCCACGGCCACGCCGGCGCGGTCCTGCGTCTCCAGGCCGACGGCAACCTGGTGATCTATTCGGGCGGGGCACCGATCTGGGCGTCGAAGACGCAGCACTGAGCGCTGCCGGGCGTGCCGGTCCATGTGAGGTCTGTGGCGAACGAGGTGCCGGCAGGCATTAGCGTGGTGAGCGTCGGTGCGGGACTCCCGTGCCGACTCGCGCTGCTTTTTGGGCCGTTACCACGAGAAATATGCCGATCAGGGTCATTTCATGAGATTGCTGCACACGTCCGACTGGCACCTGGGCCGGGCGTTCCACCGGGTGAACATGCTCGGCGCCCAGGCCGCCTTCATCGGTCACCTCGTCGACACCGTGCGTGAGCGCGGCGTGGACGCCGTGGCCGTGTCGGGGGACGTGTACGACCGGGCGGTGCCGCCGCTCGCCGCGGTCGAGCTGTTCGACGACGCCCTGCACCGCCTCGCCGCCCTCGGCGTCCCCACGGTGATGATCTCCGGCAACCACGACTCCGCCCGGCGCCTGGGCGTGGGCGCGGGGCTGATCGGCCGGGCCGGCATCCACCTGCGGACCGACCCGGCCCGGTGCGCTACCCCGGTACTGCTGGAGGACGCCGCCGGGCCGGTGGCCCTCTACGGACTCCCTTATCTCGAACCGGCCCTGGTGAAGGACGAGTTCGGGGTCGAGCGGGCCGGGCACGAGGCCGTGCTCGCCGCCGCCATGGACCGGGTCCGCGCCGATCTCGCGGGCCGGCCGCCCGGCACCCGGTCCGTCGTCCTCGCGCACGCCTTCGTCACCGGCGGCACCCAGAGCGACAGCGAACGGGACATCACCGTCGGCGGCGTCGCCGCCGTGCCCGCCGGCGTCTTCGACGGCGTCGACTACGTGGCGCTCGGCCACCTCCACGGCTGCCAGACCCTCACCGAGCGTGTCCGCTACTCCGGCTCCCCGCTGCCGTACTCCTTCTCGGAGGCGGCGCACCGCAAGAGCATGTGGCTGGTGGACCTGGACGCGGACGGAGCGGTCAGCGCCGAGCGGCTCGACTGCCCGGTGCCGCGTCCGCTGGCCCGGCTGCGCGGCACCCTGGAGGAGCTGCTCGCCGATCCGGGACTGACCGAGCACGAGGAGGCGTGGGTCGAGGCCACGCTCACCGACCCGGTCCGCCCCGCCGACCCCATGGCCCGGCTCACCGCACGCTTCCCGCACACCCTCAACCTCGTCTTCGACCCCGAACGGCCACCGGACGACCCCGACGTCTCCTACGCGCGACGGCTGGCCGGGCGCGACGACCAGGAGATCGCCGAGGACTTCGTCGCCCATGTGCGCGGCGCCGGACCCGACGTCCGCGAACGGGCCGTCCTGCGGGACGCGTTCGACGCCGTCCGCGCGGACGCGGCCGCGGGGGAGGTGGCGCGGTGAGGCTGCACCGGCTGGACATCACCGCGTTCGGACCCTTCGGCACCGCGCAGAGCGTCGACTTCGACGCGCTGTCCGCGGCCGGACTGTTCCTGCTGCACGGACCCACCGGCGCCGGCAAGACCTCCGTCCTGGACGCCGTGTGCTACGCCCTGTACGGCTCGGTCCCGGGCGCCCGGCAGAGCGGCCAGGGCATCGGCCTGCGCAGCGACCACGCCGCCGCCGGCACCCGCACCGAGGTCCGCCTCGACCTCACCGTCGCCGGCCGCCGCCTGGAGATCACCCGGCAGCCCCCCTGGGAGCGGCCCAAGAAGCGCGGCGCCGGGACCACCGTCGACAAGGCGCAGACCTGGCTGCGGGAGTACGACGCGGCGGCCGGCGCCTGGAAGGACCTCAGCCGCTCCCACCAGGAGATCGGTGAGGAGATCACGCAGCTGCTCGGCATGAGCCGGGAGCAGTTCTGCCAGGTCGTGCTGTTGCCCCAGGGCGACTTCGCGCGGTTCCTGCGCGCCGACGCCGAGGCGCGCGGCAAGCTGCTGGGCCGCCTCTTCGACACCCAGCGGTTCGCCGAGGTCGAGAAGCGCCTCGCCGAGCGGCGCCGCGCCACCGAGGCCCGGGTGCGCGACGGGGACGGCGCGCTGCTCGCCGACGCCCACCGTATGCAGCAGGCCGCCGGCGACGCCATGGAGCTGCCCGAGGCGGCACCGGGGGAGCCGGGGCTGGCCGAGGCCGTGCTCGGCGCCGCCGCCGTCGCCCGCAGCGCCGCCAGGGAACAGCTGGCCGTCGCCCGCTGCCGCCTCACCGCCGCCGAGTCCGCCCAGGCCGCCGCCGCACGGGAGCTCGCCGAGGTACGCGAACGCGACCGGCTGCAGCGCCGGTTCGCCGAGGCGCGGGCGCGGGCGGCGCGGCTGGCCGAGCGGGCCGACGCGCACCGCGAGGCGCGGGCCCGGATGGAGCGGGCCCGCAAGGCCGGGGCGGTGGCACCCGCCCTGGAGCTGCGGGACGCCGCCGAGGCCGAGCACCGGCGGGCGCGGCAGGCGGAGGTGCGCGCGCGTGCTCTGCTGCCGGACACCCACACCGAGTCCGGCGCGGCCGGGCTGGCCGCCGCCGCCCGCCGCGCCGCCGAGGAACTGGGCCGGTTGGAGTCGGCCCGCCGCGCCGAGCGGCGGCTGGACTCGCTGGCCGCCGAACGCGCGGAGCTGGACCGCGACGAGCGAGCCGACGACGACCTCCTCGCGGAGGCGGAGAGCTGGCTCGCGGACTGGGACGGCACCCGCGAGACACTGCGGGCGGCCGTCGAGTCCGCCCAGGAGGCCGCCGCCCGCGCCGAACAGCTCGCCGAGCGGCGCGAACCCGCCCGGCGCCGGCTGCGCGCCGCCCGGCGGCGCGACCAGCTCACCGGCGACACCGACGCCGCCCGGCACGCCGCCCTCGCCTCGGCCGAACGCGCCGCCGAGGCCCGCGCCCACTGGCTCGGCCTGAAGGAACAGCGCCTGGACGGCATCGCCGCCGAACTCGCCGCCCACCTCGCCGACGGCGAGCCCTGCGCCGTCTGCGGCGCCACCGAGCACCCCGCCCCCGCCCGCAAGGACGCCGGACACGTCGACCGGGCCGCGGAGGAGCGCGCCCTGGCCGCCTGCCGGCGGGCCGAGGAGGAACACGCGGAGACCGTACGGCACCTGGGCACCGTACGGGAAGCGCTCGCCGCCGCCACCGCCGAGGCGGGCGACGCCCCCGCCGGGCGGCTGGCCGAGGAGGCCGACGCGATCGAACGGGAGTACGCGCGGGCCCGGGCCGCCGCCTCCGCGCTGCACGCCGCGCAGGAGGAACTGCGCCGCGCGGAGGAGGAGCGCGAGCAGCGGATCACCGCGCAGCGCGAGGCCGCCGTCCGCGCGGCCGCCCGGGTCGGCCGGCGAGAGCGGCTGGAGCGCGAACGGACGGTACTGGAGGAGGAGGTCGCCGGGGCCCGGGGCACCGCCGGCAGCGTGGCCGCGCGCGCCGCGCAGTGGGAGCGGCGGGCCGCCCTCCTCACCGACGCCGCCGACGCCGCCCGGGAGGCCGAGGACGCGGCGCAGCGGCTGAAGGACGCCGACGCCCGCCTCGCCGACGCGGCCTTCCGCGCCGGGTTCGACACCCCGGCCGCCGCGGCCGGCGCGCTGCTGGACGACGCCGCCCACCGGGAACTGCAACGGCGGCTCGACGCGTGGCAGTCCGAGGAGGCCGCCGTACGGGCGGTGCTCGCCGAGGCGGACACGGCCGCCGCCGCGCACCTGCCGCCCGCCGACGTCACGGCGGCCGAGGCGGCGGCCGAGGCGGCGGCCCGGCGGCTGCGCGAGGCGGCCTCCGCGCGGGACGCCGCCGCCCGGCGCTGTGCCGAACTGGACCGGCTGTCCGCCCGGGCCACCGCCGCCGCCCGCCGGCTGGCCCCGCTGCGCGAGGAGTACGAGCGGGTCGCCCGGCTCTCCGCCCTGACCGCGGGCACCTCCGCGGACAACGGACGCCGGATGCGCCTGGAGGCGTACGTCCTGGCGGCCCGCCTGGAGCAGGTCGCCGCCGCCGCGACCGTACGGCTGCGGCGCATGTCCTGCGGGCGCTACACCCTCGTCCACTCCGACGACCGCGCCGGACGCGGCCGCAGCGGCCTCGGACTGCACGTCGTCGACGCCTGGACCGGCCGGGAGCGGGACACGGCGACACTGTCGGGCGGCGAGACCTTCTTCGCCTCCCTCGCCCTCGCGCTCGGCCTCGCCGACGTCGTCACCGACGAGACCGGCGGGGTCCGCCTCGACACCCTCTTCATCGACGAGGGCTTCGGCAGCCTCGACGACCAGACCCTCGACGAGGTCCTGGACGTGCTGGACTCGCTGCGCGAGAGGGACCGCAGCGTCGGCATCGTCAGCCATGTCGCCGACCTCAGACGGCGCGTCCACGCCCAGCTGGAGGTCGTCAAGGGGCGGACGGGGTCCGTACTGCGGCAGCGGGACGGCTGACGGGCGGCGCGGTCAGCGGCCCTCCGGGCGGCGGGGGAGGGGCGAGGAGCGGACGACGCCGGTCGTGACCGAGCCGAACGCGCCGGTCCGCCCGGACACCTCCCCCAGGTGCCGCGTCGAACGGGCGGTGACCTTGATCCGGGGTCCCGGCTGCGACGGCGCCACCCGCCGCGCCCTCGTCCTCGCCGAACTCGGCTACCGGGTCAAGGAGATGCTCGGCGGCTTCGAGCACTGAGTGCGGGAGGGCTCGCGTACGGGACCTGGCAGGGCACCGGACGCCGGGCCGCGGACGGGCTGACCGTTCCCACCGGCGCGGCCGGCTGCGGCTGTCGAGGGACGTGTAGGTTCCGCCGCATGGTGCGATACGCGGAGCCGGGCACGGCGGGGACGGCGGACTGGGTCGAGTCGGGCGGCGGACCGCTCATAGCGGTACCGGAGACGGTCCTGCCGTTCTGGACCGGCGCCGACGGCGAGGAGACCGCCTCCGACTACGACCGGGCCTGCGAGGTCGACGGACAGGCCGGGCTCCTCCCGGTCGGTGACGCGGCGGCGCTGGTCCTCGGCGACGAGCCCGCCGCGACCGCGTTCCTGCCCGAGCACCACACCTTCGTCCGCTGGTGCGCGGGCGACGACGAACGCGAACTCCTGGCGAGCGTGCCCGCCGCGCTCCGCACCGCCGAGTGGGGCCCCGAGACGGTCTGGCGGGTCCCCGGCCCGGTGGTGCTGTTCGACGCCGCCTGGCCGGGCGGCGCCTGCGAGGGCACCGACCACGTCCGCGTCCCCCTGGAACCCGGCCGCTGCACCGTCCGCACGGCCCACACCCGGCCCGGCCCGGAGACCTGGCTCGGGCTGGTGCGGCTGCGCCCGCTGACGGACTGACCGGATCACCGGCGCGGCGGCCCGCGGGACGACCGGGTACGGCGGCCCGCGCGGCCCCGCCACCCTGGCCGGCCACGCCCCGGACGCCACCCCTCCGGACCCGGAGAGCTCCGCCGCGTCCCCCTGTGGCCGCGTGGCCGGCCCGCGCTCGTCACCGGAGCGGCCCGCCGCGCCGGCACCGGCCACGCGGCGGCCCGCCGCGTACGGGGCGAGCGTCTGTCCGCACCGCCGCGGGCCGCACGACACCGTCGCCCCCGGGACGCCGACCGGACCGCGGAGGCGCTCACCCCCGTCCGCGCCGCGGCGGGCGGTCTCCCGAGCCGGCCGGCCCTACAGCCGGGCCAGCTCGTCCACCAGGTCGTCCAGGCCCAGCGAGCCCTGCGACAGCGCGGCCATGTGCCACGCCTTCAGGTCGAAGGCGTCGCCGTGCCGGGCACGGGCCTTCTCCCGGCCCAGCAGCCAGGCCCGCTCCCCGAGCTTGTAACCGATCGCCTGGCCCGGGATCGACAGGTACCGGGTCAGCTCGCTCTCCACGTAGTCCGCCGGCCGGCTGCTGTGCGCCCCGAAGAACTCCTGCGCCAGCTCCGGCGTCCACCGCTCGCCCGGGTGGAACGGCGAGTCCGCGGGGATCCCCAGCTCCAGGTGCATGCCGATGTCGACGATGACCCGGGCCGCCCGCATCATCTGCGCGTCCAGGTAACCGAGGCGCATCTCGGCGTCGGTGAGGAAGCCCAGTTCGTCCATCAGCCGCTCCGCGTACAGCGCCCAGCCCTCGGCGTTGGCGCTGACCATGCCCACCGACGCCTGGTAGCGGGAGAGGTCGCCCGCCACGTGCGCCCACTGCGCGAGCTGGAGATGGTGACCAGGAACACCCTCGTGGTACCAGGTGGAGACCAGGTCGTACACCGGGAAGCGGGTCTGTCCCATCGTCGGCAGCCAGGTGCGGCCCGGCCGGGAGAAGTCCAGCGACGGCTCGGTGTAGTACGGCGCCGCCGCGCTGCCCGGCGGGGCGATGCGCGACTCCACCTTCCGTACCCGCTCGGCGAGTTCGAAGTGGGTGCCGTCCAGCGCCTCGATCGCCCGGTCCATCAGGTCCTGCAGCCAGTCGCGGACCTCGTCGACGCCCTCGATGTGCCGGCCGTGCTCGTCGAGGTGGGCCAGCGCCACCCACGGCGTCGCGGCACCCGGCAGGATCTTCTCCGCCTCCCGCCTCATCTCGCCCAGCAGCCGGTGGTACTCGGCCCAGCCGTACGCGTACGCCTCGTCCAGGTCCAGGTCGGTGCCGTTGTAGTAGCGCGACCAGCGCGCGTAGCGTTCGCGGCCCACCGTGTCCGGGGCGCCGTCGACGGCCGGCGCGTACACGTCGCGCATCCAGTCCCGCAGCTCCACCACGGTCGCGGTCGCGCCCCGGGCCGCCTCGTCCAGCTCCGCGCGCAGCGCCTCGGGCCCGGCGGACGCGAAGTCCTCGAACCAGCCCCGGCCCGCCCCGGTGTCCGCCCACTCGCCGAGCTGTTCGACAAAGGTGGCGGTCGGCCGCGGCGCCGCGAACAGCTTGCGCTCCAGGCCCAGGGCGAGGGAGGCCCGGTAGCCGGCCAGCGCCTGAGGCACCGCGCGCAGCCGCTCGGCGATCCGCGCCCAGTCCTCCTCGGTCCGCGCCGGCGTCACGGTGAACACCTCCCGCACGCTGTGCGCGGGCGTGCCCATGTTGCCGACCGAGCGCAGCCCCTCGTCGGCCTCGTGCACGGCCAGTTCGGCGGTCAGCCGCTCGCGCAGCAGCCGGGCGCAGCGACGTTCCACGTCACTGTCCCCGCCGGGCCGTCGCTCCGCCTCGTCGAGCCGGGCGAGCGTGGCCCGCGCCAGTGCGGCGAGGGCCTCCTGCCCCGCGGGCGAGAGGTCGGGCAGGCGGCCGGAGCTCTCCGGTACGCCCAGGTACGTACCGGTGACCGGGTCGAGGGCGATGAGCTCGTCGACGTAGGCGTCGGCGACCTCGCGGGGCAGCGGGCTCTTGGTCTCTGACATGCGGACATCCTCGTACGGATGCCGGTGCCGCGTCAGCCCGATGCACCGGCCGGGGCGCCGGAGGACCCCGCGCCGCGGGAGCGGGAGCGCGCACCGCGGCGGCACCGGTGGCCGCCGGGCCGCGAGCGGTGGCCGCGTCCGCCGTCCCTCACGGCCGGCCGCGGCTCGCGCTCGCGCTCCCGCGAGTGGTGGCCGCGTCCGCCGTCCCTCACGGCCGGCCGCGGCTCGCGCTCGCGCTACCGCCGCCCGATCCGCTCCCCGTGCGGCCGCAGCGCCGCCACCGCCGCCGGGTCCAGGCGGGCCGTGATGACCAGGGTGCCCTCCTCGATCTGGTAGTCGAGGGGCAGGCCCAGGCCGCGCATGGTGGCGACCATGCCGGTGTTGGACGCCTGCGTCACGGCGTAGACGCTCTCGCAGCCGGCCTCGGCGGCCATCGTCACGAGCCGGCCCAGGAGCTCGGCTCCGATGCCCCGGCGCTGCCAGGCGTCCTCGACGAGCAGGGCGACCTCGGTCTCGTCGCCGTCCCACAGCAGGTGGCCGAGGCCCACGACGCGGCCGGAGGCGGTGCGCACGGCGAGGGTGCGGCCGTAGCGGGGGCTGAGGAGGTGGTTGAGGTAGCGGTCCGCGTCGCGGACCGGTCCGTGGTAGCGCAGTGCGAGCGTGCGGGCGGAGCACCGGTCGTGCATCGCCTTCGCCGCTTCCAGGTCTCCGGTGTCGGCGCGGCCGACGGTGACGTCCCCGCTCCCGGACAGCGTCAGGCCGCCCTCGGGCAGCGTCAGTACGTCCTGGCCGCGCGGCACCCGGGGGCCGAGCCGGGCGTCCAGCTCGACCAGGGCCCGGGCGCGGGCGAACTCCGTCGGGGTGAACGGCAGGTACGGCCGCTCGACGCTGATCAGGCCGCCCTCGGGGGCGCGCAGCCGCATCACGGTCTCCTCCAGGACGCCCTCCACCGGGACGTCCCCGGGACCGTGTCCGGCGTCGGCCGCCGGGGCGGGCAGCGAGCGGATCGTGCAGCGTCCCAGCAACTGCCGCAGCGCGAGAGGGAGCTCGGCGGAGTCCACGGCGGTACGGGTGGCCAGGCCCAGGACCCGGGTCGGGGCGTCGACCAGGTCGTGGGCGTCGGCGCGCTCGCACCAGGTGGCGCTGCCGCCCGCGGCCGACACCGCCCCGTTCAGGTCGGACGCGGTCAGCGGACCCGGCGCGCGCAGCAGGAACTCGTCCACCGTGCCGTCGGCCAGCGGGTGCGTCTGGAGGCTGAGGATGTCCACCCGCAGGCCGGCGAGGGCGGTGCAGAGCGCGGCCAGCGAGCCCGGCTCGTCCCGCACCGTGGTCCGCATCCGCCACAGCGCGCTGTCCTCGGCCCCGGACGCGGTGCCGGCGGCGGCGCCCGACGACGGCCGGGCGCCGGTATCGTCCGCCGGCGGTGCGTGACCGTGACGTCGTGTCCAGCGTGTCCACAGGCCCGCCACCGTTTTCCGGCGGGGCGCGGGAGGGTTCTGCTCGGTGTGGTGTGCCGCACGGGACATGTCTCGACTCATGCGATCACTGTGAAGGAACGGTGTTGCGTGATCACGAACGCCTTGTGTCCGATGGGTAAAGAGTGCTTTTGACCTGTTTTCGCGGGCCGCCTTCCCGCCACCCCTTCCCAGCCCCCAGCCCCAGCCCCCAGCCCCCTTCCCCGCCCGCCGGGGTCGCGCACCGGGGGACGGCCCCAGCGCGCGACACCCCCGCGGCGTACGGGAGCCGCGGCGGCTACTGGCCCACCCGTCCCGGCTGGAGCACCTTGGTGAACAGCACGGTGCCGTCCTGCTCCCGCAGCCGGACCGTCATCTCGGCGCTGTCGCCGTCGATGTCGACCTCGCCGAAGAACTGGTAGCCCTCGGCGGGCGAGACGTTCGAGGCGGTCGGCGCCTTCACGAAGACCCGCTCCGGGCCGAAGGTGCCGTCCAGCGCGCTGGCCGGGAACGCGCCCGCGTTCAGCGGCCCGGAGACGAACTCCCAGAACGGCTCGAAGTCGGTGAACGCGGCCTTCGACGGCTGGTAGTGCTGCGCGGAGGTGTGGTGCACGTCGGCCGTCAGCCACACCGTGCCGGTGATCCGCCGGTGCTTGATGAACCGCAGCAGCTCCGCGATCTGCAGCTCACGGCCGAGCGGAGCGCCCGGGTCGCCCTGCGCGATCGCCTCGAAGTTGGCCTCGCCCTCGGTGGCGTCGGGCACCACCAGGCCGATCGGCATGTCGGCCGCGATCACCTTCCACACCGCGCGCGAGCGGGACAGCTCCCGCTTGAGCCACTCCAGCTGCTCGCGGCCCAGGATGCCCTGCGGGTCGGTGGTCTGGTCGTCGGGGGAGTTGGCGTTGCGGTAGGTCCGCATGTCCAGGACGAACACGTCCAGGAGCGGGCCCTGGCGCAGCACCCGGTGGACGCGGCCCTCGCGGGCGCCCGGCTCCAGGGTGGAGATCGGGAAGTACTCGGAGAACGCGCGCCGCGCCCGCGCGGCCAGCACGTCCGCGTCCTGGACCGTGTACCTGCTGTCCGTGATGACCTGGCCCGGGTACCAGTTGTTGCGCACCTCGTGGTCGTCCCACTGGATGATCGACGGGACCTGGGCGTTGAACCGCCGCAGGTTGTCGTCGAGCAGGTTGTAGCGGAAGGCGCCGCGGAACTCGTTCAGCGTCTCGGCCACCTTGGACTTCTCCTCGGTGGTGATGTTCCGGTAGGCGCTGCCGTCGGGCAGGGCCTGCGTGGAGGCTATGGGTCCGTCGGCGTAGATGTTGTCGCCGCTGCACAGGAAGAAGTCGGGGTCCAGCTCGCCCATGGCGTCGTAGATGCGGTAGCCGCCGATGTCCGGGTTGATGCCCCAGCCCTGCCCCGCCTGGTCGCCGGACCACACGAAGCGCACCCCGTCGCGGCGGCTGTCGGAGGCGGTCCGGAAGGTGCCGGTGACCGGCTCGCCGGTGCGGCGCGGGTCGTCCGGGTCGGCCAGCAGCACCCGGTAGTGGATCTGCTCACCGGCGGGCAGCCCGCTCAGCCGGGTGGTGCCGGTGAAGTCGGTGCCCGGCCCCAGCAGCGGACCCCGCCACCTGCGCGGGTTGCGGAAGGACTCGGTCGCGGACGTCTCCACGATCATGCGGGCCGGCCGGTCGGACCGTACCCAGACCAGGCCCGAGTGCGCGGTCACGTCTCCCGCCTGCACGCCCCAGCCGGCGCCCGGCCGCCCGGAGCGGGCGAAGGCCGGTGCCGCGCCGAGGGCGGTGGGCAGGGCGAGCGCCGCCGAGGCGGCGAGGGAACCGCGCAGCACGCTGCGACGGCCGGGAAGCGGACGGTGTGACATGGATGCGGCCTCCAGGCGAAGGGGACGTGGGCCGGCCGGCGGGCACCGGCCGGTCGGCACGCCACACCTACTGGGGTGCGGAGGCGCGCACACGAACCCCAAGTGAACAACCGCCGCGCGCGCACCGGCCCCGCGGCCCAAGTCGCTTTGTCCATATGAGGGGTTGAGGCCGCCGAGGCGTAAACAGAAGTGACCGACCGCACCGAGGGGGCAGGCCGATGCCGGGCCCCGAAATCCGTACGCGCCGGCTACGCGCAATCCTGGAGCGCCCGTGGACGCCAAGAACCGGTTCGAGACGAGAACCACCTTCGCCCTCTCCCGACTCGAATGGCTGGCCTTTCTGGCAGTCTCGCTGGTCCTCGCCTTCCAGCACCGCACGGACATCAGGTGGGGCGTGTTCGTGCTGCTGTTCGCGGTGATCGACGTGATCGGCTACCTGCCCGGGGCGATCGCCTGCCGGCGCAGCCCCGACCGGCGGATCGCACGCGGCTACTACGTCGCCTACAACACGATGCACAGCCTGGTCACCGCGGGGGTCATCGCCGGGGCCTGGGCGCTGTTGGTCCGGCCCGAGTGGGCGCTGCTCGCCCTGCCGGTCCACCTGATGGGCGACCGCGCCCTCTTCGGGAACTCGCTGAAGCCTTTCGGGGTCGCCTTCGAACCGGCCGCCGACCCGGATTTCGCGGAATTCGAGAAGCGGTACTCCCCGGTGTTCCCCGGCCACCCCTCCGAACCCACGTCCGACCCCTCGTCCGTGGAGGGCACGCATGCCGTCCGTGCTTGACACCCTCGCCGCGCACAGCGACAACCCGAGTTCCTTTCTCGCCCTCAACAGCGGTAATGAGTATTTCCGCGACGACCGGTTCGACGGCGCCTGCGCCTATCGGACCTCGGGGCGTTACGTCCTCCAGTTCGGCGGGCCGTTCGCGGCGAGGGAGCACCGGGGCCGGCTGCTGGACGCCTTCGTGGCGCACGCCGGACGCCGCCTGGTCGCCGTCCAGCTGCAGCGGGCGGACGCCGAGCTGTACGCGGCGCACGGCTTCACGGTCAACCAGATCGGGGCCTCCTACGCCGTCGACCTGTCCCGCTTCACCCTGCGCGGCTCGCGGTTCGTACGGCTGCGGAACAAGATCTCCCGGGCCCGGCGCGCGGGCCTGGAGGTCGTCGAGGTCCGCGCCGGCGACGACTGCGCCGAGCTGGACCTGATCGACGGGACCTGGCTGCGGCGCAAGGGCCGGCGTGTGAAGGAACTGCGGTTCCTGGTCGGCCAGCGCACGGGCGGCCTGCAGCGCCACCGCCGGCTCTTCACCGGCCGGATCGACGGCGAGGCGGTCGGCTACATCAACTACTCCCCGGTCTACGGCAGCCGCCCCGGCTGGCTGCACGACCTCAGCAGACGGCGGCCGGACGCGCCGCCCGGGGTGATGGAGGCGCTCAACGCCACCGTCATGGAACGGCTGGTCGCCGAGGGCGCCGGCTGGCTCCACTTCGGGTTCACCCCGTTCACCGGACTGGCCCCGCGGCACGAACTGCCGGGCGCCAGCCGCCTGTTCACCCGCTTCGCGCACTGGCTGGCGAAGCACGGCGAAGCCGTCTACCCGGCCGCCTCCCAGCTGGAGTACAAGCAGAAGTGGGCCCCGCACGAGGTCCTCCCGGAGTACATCGCCTTCCTCGGCCGGCCCCGCCCCGGCGCGGTCTGGCAGCTGCTGCGCGCCACCAACGCCGTCTGAGCCGCGCTCCCGGTCCCGGAGGGACACCGGAGGCCCCGGCCCGGAGGGACACCGGAGGCCCCGGCCCGGAGGGACACCGGAGGCCCCGGCCCCGGAAGGACTCCGGAACGATCACGGAACGACCCCGGAACGATGCTGGAGGACCGCACTTCCATGCGATTCCTAGAACGTGAACGCGCCACCCTCGACAAACTGCTCCCGGACCTCGACCCGGCGCTGCGCGAGACACCGCTGATGGAGCTGGAGCGGCCCGGCAGTCCGGGCATCCGGCTGTTCCGGGACAGCGGTGGCCCCGGCCTGCTGGTCCCGGAGTGCCACCAGGGGCGGGGCGCCACCGCGCTGGACGCCCTGCGCGTCCAGCGGGCCGTCGGCAGCCGCTCACCCTCGCTGGCCGTGGCCACCACCATGCACCACTTCTCCGTGGCCACACTGGTCGGCCTCGGCGGCCCCGGCGGCCCCTGCGACCTCGGCACCGGACCGGAGCGGATGCTCGTCGAGGGCGTCGCGGCCGGCAACCGGATCGTCGCCTCCGGGTTCGCCGAGGGCCGCGGCGGCAGCGGCATCCTGGACCCGTCGATGACCGCGGAGGTCACCGGGGACGGCGTCCGGATCAACGGTGTCAAACGCCCGTGCAGCCTGGCCCGCTCGATGGACGTCCTCACCGCCGGCGTCCTCGTCCCGCGCGAGGACGGGCAGGGCGACGAACTCGCCGTCGCGCTGGTGCCCGCCGGGAGCGAGGGACTGTCCGTCAGCGGCTTCTGGTCCAGCGCCTTCCTGGCCGGCGCCGAGAGCGAACAGGTCACCCTCACCGACGTCCTCGTCCCACCGGACCTCGTCCTGCGCACCGGCACCGCCGCTTCCGGCGGCCGTCTGGACCGGCTCCAGACCGCGGGGCTCATCTGGTTCCAGGTGCTGATGACCGGCAGTTACCTGGGCGTGGCCAGCGCCCTGGTGGAGAGGGTGCTGCTCAACGACCGCGTCCCGGAGCAGGAACGGGTCCGCCTGTACGTGGAGACCGAGGCCGCCGCGGCCACCGCCGAGGGCATCGCCCGCCGGGTGGACTCAGGAGACCTCGGCGAGTCCGCGCTCGCCCAGGCGCTCTGCACCCGCTACGGCGTCCA
Organism: Streptomyces sp. SYSU D01066-1; assembly: GCF_054956795.1. NCBI lineage: Bacteria > Bacillati > Actinomycetota > Actinomycetes > Kitasatosporales > Streptomycetaceae > Streptomyces > Streptomyces sp. SYSU D01066-1. The sequence continues at coordinate 14,251 of NZ_JBUDHV010000025.1, forward strand.
GGACGCCCTCGGCCGGATCGTCCCGCGCGCGGTCGAACTGCTCGGCGGCCTCAACTTCATGACCTCCGACGAGGTGGGCCACCTGGCCGCCAGCGCCAACGGCCTGTCCCTGCACCCGCCGTCCCGCACCCGGATGACCGGCCCGTTCGCCGCGTACCTCGCGGACCGGCCGCTGACGATCGCCTGACCGGCACAGGACCGGCCGCGTGCGAGGTCCGTCCCGCCTCCGGCCAGGCACACCGCACGCCTCCGCCCCCGCCGGCCGGCAGACCTCCGCCCCCGAGCCCGAGACGACCGACCTTGGAGCCGACCATGCCGCGAGACCTCTCGCGCCCCCCCGCTCTGCCCGTCCCCGGCCCCACCCCCGCTCCGCCCGCCCCCCGCTCCGCCCCCACAGCCCGCCCCACCCTGCTGCTCACCGGCGGCTCCGGCGTGCTCGGCCGGGCGCTGATCGACGAACTCGCCCCCGACCACGACCTGCTCTGCCTGCGCCGCACCCGCCCCCTGGGCGACCCCCGGGTCCGCGAGATCGAGGGCGACCTGCTCGCCCCGCGCCTGGGCCTCACCCCCCGCGCCTGGTACGAACTCGCCCTCCGCGTCGACGTCGTGGTCCACTCGGCCGCCGCCACCAACTGGCACGTCCCGCCCGAGGAGATCGCCCGCACCAACACCCTCGGCACGGACGCCGTGCTCGACCTCGCCGCCCGCGCCGACGCACCGCTCCACCTGGTGAGCACCGCGTTCGTCGCCAACACGCCGTCCGACGAAGACCGGGAGCGCTTCCCGGGCGCCGCCGCCTACCTCGACTCCAAGGCCCGCGCCGAACAGATGGCGCGCGACTCCGGCGTACCCGGCACCATCGTCCGCCCCTCGGTCGTGATGGGCGACTCCGCCACCGGCCGGATCGCCGGACAGCAGGGCCTGACCAAGACGATCGGCGCGATGGTCCTCGGCCAGGTGCCCGTGCTGCCCGGCGCCCCCGAGGCACGGATCGACATGGTCCCGCAGGACTACGTCTCCCGCGCCATCGGCGGCCTCGTCCGCGGCGGCGTCGGCGGCGAGTACTGGCTCACCGCTGGCAAGGAGGCGGTCGAACTGCGGGAGATCGCCGACATCTGCGGCGACTTCGCCGTCCGCGTCGGGCTGCCCCGGCCGCCGCGCCCCCGGCTGATCCCGGTCGAGGCGGTGCACCGGCTGCTGCTGCCGATGCTGGAGGGCACCTCGCTCTCCGGCGCGGTCCGCCAGCGCTTCCGGTACTACGCGGAACTCCTGCTGGTCTTCCAGAGCGGGCTGCCCCTCGACAGTTCCCTCGGCGCACCCCACTGCGGCACCCGCCCCACCCGCGCCGACATCCGCACCGCACTCGTCCGCAACCTGGAGAGCTGGTCCGAGGACCGGCCCGCCCCGCGGCGCCGCCCCGCCGCGCAGACCCCCACGGAGGTGGCCTCATGACCGTATCGTCCCCAGTGCCCGGCACCGCGCCCACGCCCGCCCTCGCGCACGAGGACGCCGACGAGGACGTGGTCGCCCTGTACCTCAAACACATCGGCTCCGGCCGCGCCGTCATGGGCCGGGTCATGGGCGGCATGGCCGAGATCCGCTCCGAGGGCCCCTGGATCCACGCCGACGACGGCCGCCGCTTCCTGAACTTCGGCGGCTACGGCGTCTTCCTGCTCGGCCACCGCCACCCCGCCGTCGTCGAGGCCGTCCACCGGCAGATCGACACCCATCCGCTGGCCAGCCGGGTCTTCCTGGAACCCGTCGCCGCCCGGGCCGCCCGCGCCCTCGCCGCCCACACCCCGCCCGGACTCGACCACGTCCACTTCGTCAACTCCGGCGCCGAGGCCACCGAAGCCGCGCTCAAGCTGGCCCGCGCCCACGGGCGCACCTCGCTCGTCACCACCCGCAGGGGCTTCCACGGCAAGACCCTCGGCGCCCTCAGCGTCACCGCCAACGACACCTACCAGTCCCCGTTCCAGCCCCTGCTGCCCGACGTCACCCAGGTCGCCTACGACGACGCCGCCGACCTCGAACAGGCCCTGGCCGCCCGCCGCGACACCGCCTGCGTCATCGTCGAACCCGTCCAGGGCGAGGGCGGCGTCCGCATCCCGCGCCCCGGCTACCTCACCCGTGTCGCGGAACTGTGCCGGACCTACGGCGCGCTGCTCGTCGTCGACGAGATCCAGACCGGCATGGGCCGGCTGGGCACCTGGTGGGGCGTCGACGCCGAGGACGTCCGCCCGGACATCATGCTGGCCGGCAAGGGCCTCAGCGGCGGCGTCGTCCCCGTCGCCGCGATGGTCGCCACCGCCGAGGCGTACGGCCCGTTCAGCCGCGACCCCTATCTGCACACCTCCACCTTCGGCGCCTCGCCGATCGCCTGCGCCGCCGCGCTCGCCACCGTGACCGCGATGGAGGAGGAGCGCACCGTGGCCCGCGCGGGCGCCCTCGGCGCACGCCTGCTGGCCGGCGTGCGCGAGGTGTGCGCGCCCTACCAGGACGGCCTGGTGCGCGAGGTGCGCGGCCGGGGCCTGCTGATCGGCATCGAGTTCGTCCGGGAACAGGCGGTCGGCGAACTCCTGCTGGAGATGATCGCCCGCGGCGTGCTCGTCAACCACTCCCTCAACTCCACCCGGGTACTGCGCCTGACCCCGCCCGCCGTGGTGGACGACACCGCGCTCGACCTGTTCCTCACCACCTTCGCCGACGCCCTCGGCAGCACCGCCGCCCGCATGGCCGGCTGACCACCACCGAAGCAGTCCGGAAAGACGGGAAGGACCCCACCCCCGATGCCCCACGTGGTACTGCACGCGCTCGCCGACACGGTGGACCCCGCCGAGGCCTACCGCCGGATCAGCGACTTCCGCCGCTACCCCGACTTCACCGACACCGTCCGTGAGGTGAGCGTGGAGCCGCCGCTGCCCGACGGCTCCACGGTCTCCGACTGGGCCGTCCTCTTCCGCGGCGGCCTGATGCGCTGGCGCGAGCGCGACACCTACGACCCGGACACCCGCAGCCTCGCCTTCGAACAGATCACCGGAGACTTCCAGAGCTTCTCGGGCAGCTGGCGCTGCGAACCGCACGGTACCGGCACGCGCGTCGTCTTCACCGCCTCCTTCGACCTGGGCATCCCCACCCTCGCCGACATCCTCGACCCGGTCGCCTCGGCCACCCTGCGCCATCTCATCGGTGAGATCGTCAAGGGCCTGCTGGGGGCGGAGGTGACCGATGAGGGCGCCGACGCCTCCCGTGACTGACCGGGCGGCCCCGCCCCCGCCCCACGCCGAGCCGCTGCGCGAGGAACCGGGCCCGGACGCCGCCCGCTGCCTGGGGCTGTACGCCAAGCTGGCCGCCGGGGTGACCGTGGTGACCGCGCGCGGCGAGGACGGGCCGCTGGGCATGACCGTCTCCGCCGTCACCTCGCTCTCCGCCCGCCCCCCGCTGCTCCTGGCCTGTCTGCGCGACGGCTCCCGCACCCTCGCCGCCGTCCGCTCCCGCCGCGCCTTCGCCGTGCACCTGCTGCGCGAGGAACAGCAGGACCTGGCGGGCCGGTTCGCGTCCCCCACCGCCACGGCCGCCGAACGGTTCGCGGGCACCGGCACCCGGCAGGTGCTCGGCGTGCCCGTCCTGGCCGGCGCGCTCGCCTGGTCGGTCTGCCTGACCGAGGACGTACGCCGCTACGGCGACCACCACCTCGTCGTCGGCCGGGTCGCGGCCGTGCACGTGGGCGGCGGCCGGCCGCTGCTGTGGCACGACCGCCGGTTCCGGGCCCTGACCGAACCGGCACCGGACGGCACCAGGTGACCGGGCCCCCGGCCGGCACACCCCGCTGGGACCCGGCCGAACTGCCGCCGCAGTACCCGCTGCACGGCGTGGTCACCGCGGACGTGGCCGTGGTCGGCGCCGGCCTCGCGGGGCTCGCCTGTGCCTACCACCTCGCTGAACGCGCCCCCGGCCTGGACATCGCCGTGGTCGACGCGCACGGCCCGGCCGCCGGGGCCAGCGGCCGGGGCACCGGTCTGCTCGGCCCCCGGGCCGGCCCGGCGCTCGACCGCGCGGTGCGCCGGTTCGGACCGGACACCGCGCGCCGGATGCACCGGGCCGGCGTCCGCGCGGTCCGCGACGTCCTCGACCTGTGCGCCCGGCTCGACGTGCCCTGCGGACTGCGGCCCGGCGAGCAGATCATGGCCGCCCGCTCACCGGCCGGCCTCGCCGCCCTCGCCCGCCAGGCCCGCGCCGGCCGGCAGCTCGGTCTGGACGTCCCCGTGCTGTCCGCGGCCGGCATCCGCGACCGGGTCGGCGTCTCCTACCCCGCCGGGCTGCTGCACCGCCCCGCGGCCACCCTCGACCCGGCCGCGCTGACCTGCGCCCTGGCCCGCGCCTGCGCCGCCAAGGGCGTCCGGTTCTACGGCGACAGCCCGCTGCTGACGGTCCGCCCCGGCGAACTGGTCGGCCCCGAACTGGTCTTCCCGCACGGCCGCCTCTACGCCGGACGGGCCGTCCTCGCGGTCAACTCCGCCGCGCGGTCGGTGGGCCTGCCGGTCGGCACCGTCCTCCCGCTGGAGGTGTACGCCGTCGCCACCGCGCCGCTGAGCGTCCCGGCGTACGAGGCGCTGGGCGGGGCCGCGGGGTACGCCGTGGTCGACGCCGTGCCCATGGCGCCGTACTACCGGCTGCTCCCCGACCGCGGTGTGGTGGCCGGCGGCGGCACCGTCACCGTTCCCACCGGGCTCGGCGGCCCCCGGCTGCGGGCGGCCAGGGAACGCGCCTGGACCTGGCTGGAGGGGTGGCTGCGCTCCCTCCACCCCGAGCTGGCCCCGGTGCGCGTCACCCACCGCTGGTCCGGCCGGATCGGCGTGACCGGCGACGACCTGCCGGTGGTCGGGCCGGTCGACGGCTTCCCCGACGTCTGGTACATCGGCGGCTGCTGCGGACACGGCCTCGCCCTGTCCGTCGCGCACGGCGCGTACGTGGCCGCCGCCCTGCTCGGCGATCCGGATGCCGGCGAGCCGCTGCCCTGGCACCGCTCGCGCGCCCCCCGCCTGCCGGCGCGCGGCCCCCTGCGGGGCCTGCTGCGCGCCTACGTCGACACGCGCTGCCGCGTCGCACGCCACTCGTGCTGAGGCAGCCGGAGAACGGCGGGCTGACTCCCGTGACCTCGTGCCCCGTGACCCCGGCCCCCGTGACCTCGTTCCCCGTGACTCCGTCCCCCACCGCACAGGAAGGTTCCCGATGCGACCGATGCGCCCCGGCGTACGAGGCACCGACGGCCCCCTGCCCCCGACCCTGCCGTTGGGGACCGTGGACCTCGCCTACCGCCTGGCCACGCGCGGCAGGCCGCTGCCCCTGCCGTTCGTGTTCGCCTTCGACGGTCCGGCGCCGTCCCTGGACACGGTCCGCGCCAGGGTCGCCGAACGCGCCCCGCGCATCCCGGCGCTCAACTACCGCCCCGCCCGGAACGGCAGGGTGTTCCAGCGGGCCGGCGACCTCGCGGTGGAGCGGCACGTGCGGGAGCTGCGGCTGCCCGAGGACACGGACGGCACGGCCACCGGGCGGCTGCTGCTGTCCCGGCCCATGAGCACCGCCGACGGGCCGCTGTGGGAGGTGTGGCTGGTGCACGGCGCGGCGGGCGGCCACGCCCTGTGCTACCGCACCGACCACACCGTCCAGGACGGCGTGGGCGCCGCCTACACCGCGCGCGCCCTGCTCGACGACCGCCCCGACGCCCAGCCCGCCGCGCGGCCCGGCGCCCGCCCGGCACCGGGCGGCCTCGCCGGCGTCCTGCGCGACGTGGCGGGCGGCTTCGGCGCCCCCACGCCCAAGCCGGGCTTCGACGGACCGGTCGGCGGCCGCGACGGCGTCCGCCACGTCACCGTTGCGCTGGCCCGGCTGCGGGCCCTCGGCCGGGCGCACGGCGCCACCGTCAACGACGTGTACCTCGCGGCCCTCGCGCACGCCGTGCGCACCTGGCATCTGAAGGCCACCGGCACGGTCCACCCGCCGCTGCCGGTGGCGGTGCCGATGTCGGTCCGGGCACCGGGGGAGGAGCACGCCCCCGGCAACCGGATGGTCACCGCCCGGCTGCTGCTGCCCTGCGACGAGCCCTCGCCGACGGGGGCGGTCCGGCGGGTGGCGGAGCGCACCCGCCGGCTGAAGGAGAGCCGCCGGCGGGACGCCTTCCGGGTGCTGCTGGCCGCGACCCCGCGGGCGGCCGGAGCCCGGATCGGCCTGCGCCTGGTCAACGGCTCGGTCGTGGCCGGTCCCGCCAGCAGCGTCGGCTTCGGGGCCCCGCTGCGCCACCAGGGAGCCCAGTCGCGGTGGTCGGCCGTCTACTCGGGGCTGGCCTCCGGCATCCGCTGCCTGGTGACCCTGACCAGCCAGCACGACACCGCCTGCCTGACCGTCGTGCACGACGAGCACCTGCCCGCCGCCGGCCGGCTGCCCGGCCTGTGGCTCTCGTCGCTGCTCGAACTGGAACGGAGCTGACTCACCGCGGGGCGGCGAGCGCGCCGGTGGTCAGGAAGACCGTCCGCGCGGCGGCCTCACCGACCAGCGGCAGATACGGGGACAGCCGCCGCACCGCGTAGGGCAGCGTGAACGGGTCCGTCACGGCCGCCTCCCAGCCGTGCTCCGCCCACCAGCGCTCCGGCTCGGCGAGCCGCCACCGCCAGCTGATCCCGGTACTGGCCAGGGCCTTTCGGAACGGCGCCACCAACGCGGAGGAGGCGGTCGCGGCGTTGACGCACTCCGCGCCGAAGGCGGAACCGGGCGCGGAGAGGTCCGTCATGGTGGTGACGACGGACTCCGCGTCGTGCGGCGGCAGGTGGTAGAGGAGTGTCTCGGCCAGCCAGGCGGTGGGCCGCCGCGGGTCGAAACCCGCGGCGAGCAGGTCCGCGGCCCACGCCCCGGTGGGGTCCGTGCCCACGGTGCTGCGCCGGCCGCAGGCCGGCGGGGCCCAGTCGAGCACACGCTCCTTGAAGGCCAGCAGCGCCGGGTCCTCCACTTCGAAGACGTGCACGCCGCGCGGCCAGTCCAGCCGGAACGCCCGGGTGTCCAGCCCGGCGCCCAGCAGCACCACCTGGCGGCATCCCGAACCGGCCGAGGCCAGCAGGTACTCGTCGAAGAAACGGCTGCGCACCACGGCCCAGTCGGGCAGCAGCCGCTGCAGCGGGCCGTCGCCCGGCGGCCCGTCCGGCGGGAACCCGGCCGCGTGCAGGAAGTCACCGGCCCACGCGTCACGGACGTACGGCGCCGGGCGCCCGTACTCCACGGCGTGGGCCGCCGCGGTCCACACGGCGACCTTGGACAGCCCCTCGGGCAGCGGCACGCCTCTGGGCGGCGTGGGCCGTGCGGTGTCCGTCATGGAAACCTCCGGATCGGTAGGGGATCGGCAGGGGTGGTACGGGAACCGGGGCGGCGTCAGGCGGCGGCCCGGGCTCAGCGGGAGTGGCTGCGGCCCAGCAGATAGGCCATCGCGCCCAGGGCCAGCAGGCCGCCGGAGGGACGGACGGGACGCCGGCCGCCCATCGCGGTGGGGGTCCGCGGCTCGTGGACGTTCAACGCGAACTGGCGGTTGGCGACGTCGGTGAGCACCCCGCGCACCTGCTCGGGACTGGTGACCGCGGTCAGCAGCAGCTCCATCGAGTTGCGGGCGAACTGGTGCCGGCCGAGGAACTCCCGGCCCAGCGCGAACAGGATGCGCGGCACCTCCCCCTGGAACACCTCCGGCAGGGTGATCTCGGGGGCCAGATGACGCACCGAACCGTCCAGGTTGGCGAAGGACTTGCCGAGCAGCGACACCGCGGGCGGTGACCCGATGCCCCGCCGGGACGCCTTGGCCAGCACCGTGGTCAGCGCCATGCCGAAGTTCATCTCCTCCAGGGACAGGTGGGAGACCTTGGGCACGAAGGCCGCCATGTCCGCGGCGAACGCGGGCATGTCGGCCCAGGAGGTCATCCGGCCCATCTCCGCCCAGTGCTGGGCGAGCCCCGCGCCGTCGTTCTGCGCCAGCGTCATGAACAGCGGCAGCAGCCGCAGGCTGGTACGGCGGTCCAGGCGGCCCACCATGCCCCAGTCGATCAGCGTCGCGGGCGCCCCGGGGGCGGCGAAGACGTTGCCCGCGTGCGGATCGGCGTGGAAGAAGCGGTGCACGAAGTACCCGTGGTACATGAAGCGCAGCAGGTCCTTGCCGATCTCGACGCGTTCGTCGTCGGCGAAGTGCGACGGGTCGAGATGGCGGACCGAGGTGCCGGTGGCCAGTGACTGGACCAGGACCTTCGGGCCGGCGTGCAGCACCCGGGGCACCTCCAGGGTGCGGAAGGCCCGTACGTGCTCGCGGGCCTCGTCCATGTTGCGGGCCTCGCCGGTGAAGTCCAGCTCCGGCTCCATCGCGTCGAAGACCGAGCCGAGCATCGCCTCGACGTCGATGACCTCGTTGAAGCGGGGCGCGACGCGGGCGACGATCCTGGCCGCCTTGCGCATCAGCGCCATGTCGGCGAGGACGCCCTCGCGGATGCCGGGCCGCTGGATCTTCACCACGGCCGGCCGGCCGCCGGGCAGCGTCACCCGGTAGACCTGGGCGAGGGAGGCGGCGCCGAGCGGCTTGACGGTGTCGATGTCGTCGAAGCGCAGCTTCCAGTCCGGGCCCAGGTCCCGCGCCAGCACCGGCTCGAACTCGGAGAACGGCTGGACGTCGACCTGGTCGTGCAGGTTCTGCAGCTCGTCACGGATGGACTGGGGGACCATGTCGGGCCGGGTGGAGAGCATCTGGCCCAGCTTCACGTAGAAGGGGCCGAGGCTCTCCAGGGCCTGGCGCACCGCCTTGGCACGCCGTTGTTCGCCCGCGGTGGCGTCTTCCGGCGCCCCCTCAGGGGCCTCGGCGGACGCCACCGCGGGCGGGGTGTCCCGCTTCCGGCGTCTGAGCCGGGTCGCCTGGCCGACCTCGTCGGCGACGAGGCTTCCCAAGACCCTGACCACGAGACGCAGGCGGTCTCCGACGGCGGACGGCATGGTGGGCGTTCCTCCTCTATCGGCACGGCGGGATCGGCACGGCGGAGGCCACGACCGTCGGCCGGAGGGTTCCGGCGTGACCGGCGGAGCGGGACGGCGGGGTACGGCGGGGTCAGCGGCTGAGGGGACCACCGCCCCGGAAGCCCGGAAGCCCCGGGTCTCCGGAGGCGCTCGTGGCTCCGGTGGTGCTCGTGGTGCCGGTGGTTCCCGAGGCACCGGTGGCCCCCGTGGCTCCGGTCACTCCCGCCGCCCCGGTGACCGCGGTGGCCCCCGGCAGGCTCGTCGCGCCGGTGACGCCCTCGGACACGTCTTTCGCCGCCTTGGCCGCGTCGGTCGCCACGGAGGCCGCCTGACCGGCCGTCGAGGCCAGTTGGCCGACGGAGTTGTTCTGCAGGACCTGGACGAGCTGTGTGATCATCTGACCGAGCTGGCTGAGCTGACCGGGCAGCGAGGCCATGGACGACAGCAGGTCACCCGCGCCCGCGGCGGCGTGCCCGGCCCCGCCGGCCGGTTGCCCCAGCCCGGCGAGGGCGCCCAACGGGTTGGCGGCCTGGACCCCGGCGAGCACCGCGAGCGGATTCTGGGCGGCGCCGGTGGTGCCGGCGAGTGCCGCGAGGGGGTTGTGGGCGGCGCCGGTGGTGCCGGCGAGCGTCGCGAAGGGGTTCTGAACGGCGCCCGCGCTCCCGGTGAGCGCGGTCAGGTGGTGGTGCGCGCCGCCCGCCAGGGCGAGCGGGTTCACCAGGGCGCCCAGGGCGCCCGCCGGCAGCCCGGCCAGTGCGTCGACCGGGTTGCCGGAGCGGCCCGCCCCCGGCTTGCCGTCCCGGTCCAGGAGGTCGTCGAACGCTTCCTTCCCGCTGTCGGCCACATCGCCGATGAGGTCCTTGATGATGTCCTGGATGCTCTTGGACATGAGAGGAGCTTCCTTTCCTTTTCCGCGGTGTACGCAGATGGGATGGCGGACCCACGGCGGCGGATGTTTTCCGGAGCGTGGGACGGTTACCGTGCGCAGCCCTCCAGGGCTTTGGCGCACGCCGTTTTCAGGCGTGCCCGACCTCGGGTGAACGCGGCTTCCGCCGCTTTCACGGAAATGTTGTGTATGCGGGCGAATTCCGCTGTGGAGATTCCTGCGGCACGGGCGAGTATGACTTCCTGCTCCCGGCCGCGCAGTTTTTCCGCCTGGCTCAGCAACCATCTGCCGAAATCCTCGTCGCAGACGTCCTCCTCGGTGGTACCGGGGAAGTCCAGAAGTGCCGCGCGCTGCAACAGCCTGCTACGACGCTCCATTTCGCGGTAGAAGTCGATGCAGAGCCGAAGCGCCACGGACGTCAGAAAGGGCCCCAGCCTGTTTTTGTCCAGGGTGGCGTGTGCGGCTGCTCTGGCCATGGTTTCCTGAACACAGTCCTCGGCATCCTGAAGACTCGGCAGTCGGCGTCGAACCAACCGCATGAGGCGGCCCTGATGCTGGAAAATGTCTTCCCAGGAGCATGCAGCGGGCGATTGGCAAGTGGAATGTGGTGCCATTGTGAATTGCGGCCCGTTGTCTCTCGGATTTAGGCGGGGAAATCGGCGGCCGGATTTCTTCTCCGGCGGCCACGCGCCTTTCCTACCCGAGTGCCCGGGGCGGCAAACCGCATTATTTCAGATCCGCTTCTCCGCTGATCCGAAGAAATGATTTTCCGCGCTCAGTCCCGGGCCGGAGCCGTCCCGGAGGACCGGCCGGCCGCCGACCGCGGAGCGGGCCGCCTGGCCCAGTCCCGGTTCCAGTTGAACCACATGTCGCGCAGGGTCTGGTGCGCCTGGGTGACGCCCGAGCGCAGTTCGGTGGCGTACGTCTGGACGGCCTCCTTGCCGACCATCCGCGCGCCCCCGGTGAAGTACGAACCCCGCACGTGCCGCGGTGAGCGGAACCTGCCCCACAGCAGGATCCGCATCAGCGGCCAGAGCGTGAACACACCGGCGGGGCACCGGTCCCGCGGGTCGAGCGTGCCCCACACCTGCGGGCACAGCCCGCTCTCGCGCAGCAGCTCGTAGATGCGGCCGACGGTCCGCTCCTTGGACGACGCACCGTCCCGGTAGGCCAGGACGGCGTCCCGGGACTGCTCGAACAGCCGCTCCACCCAAGGGTTGTCGACACCTTGGAGCCCCCGGTAGGGCGGCAGTTCCAGGGCGTCGAAGCAGGCGGTGTCGTGGGTCTTCTCGAAGGCGACGGCGGCCTGGTTCTGCGCGTTGGTGCCGTACAGCGTGGTGATGGTCCACACCCGGTTCCAGGCGTTCCACAGGTCGAAGTCGTCGAAGGAGATGTAGCTGCACGACACCAGGTCGTCGTAGAACCGGAACATGCGCTTGGTCCAGTGCTCCAGGTACTGGAACCGGGCGGTGTCGAAGTCGTCCCGGCGCACCGCGTCGATGAGCCGGTGGCCGAGCGCGTTGAGGGACATCACCGTCACCGCGAGCCCGCTGGAGAACAGCGGGTCGATGAAGTCGCTGGCGTGCGGCAGCAGGCACCACCGGTCGCCGACCACCTGCCGTGAGGAGAACTGCGTCCGGTCGGTCGACACGTACGGCCGTACCGGCCGCGCCCGTTCGAACTGCCGCGCCACACTGGGGAACCGGCCGACGTGCTGCCAGAACTCCTCCTCGGCACCGACCCCCTCGGGCCGCGGGTACGCGTCGAGGTCGAGGTTGATCCCGACGCTGCACAGCCCGCTGGTGCCGGCGGTGTGGTTGTCGAACGGGATGACCCAGAGCCAGCCGCCCTGGAACACGTGGTGCAGCGTTCCCTGGCTGAACGGGCTGGGCATGCCGTGCTGTTCGCGCGGCGGCGCCACGGTGTCGAAGGGCCGTACGTCCACCATGTGCGTGAAGATGGTGCGCGACCGGGTGCGGTACGGCGGTTCCTGCCGCAGCCCCAGCCGCTCGGGGAGCATCGCCCGCATCCCGCCGGCGTCCACCACGTACGAGGCGCGGAAGCTGCCCTTGTCCCGGGTGACGAGCGTGGCGTGGTCGTCCTCGAACTTGACGTCCTCGACCACGGTGTGGGTGTGCGCGGTGACGCCGTAGGACACGGCGACGTGGAACATGTGGGCGTCCACGTCCTGACGGAAGAAGTGCGAGTCGGGACCGAGCGGCGGCCCCCAGGTGGGGTACTGGGTGCACTCCTTTGCCCGGGTGGGCTCGCCCTCCCGGTGGTAGACGAAGCTGAAGTTGCGCTTGACCCCGCAGTTGGACGAGACGTGCCGGCGCAGCGCCCCGTACGTCGCCAGGTGCTCGATCTCGGGGACGTCGTAGCGGCGGGCCAGCACCCGCAGGCCGAAGGTGGTCTCGGGGACGGTGGACTCCCCGATGGCGAACCGGGGGTGCCCGCTGCCCTCCAGCAGCAGGGTGCGCACACCGTGCCGGGCGAGGACCGCCCCGAGCATCGTCCCGCCGATGCCGCCACCGACGATGGCGACATCGAAATCCCGCTGGTCCTCTTGCATGTCTGGGGTCCTTTCGCGACGGGAGGAGCGAGTGGCCCGGCCCGGCGGTCACCGCGGGGCGGCGGGCCGGGCCGGCAGCACCCGGCGCGGCCCGCAGGCCGCCACCCGGGCGCAGAAGGAGAGGGTGAACCAGGAAGTCGGGGCCAGCCCGGCGAGCAGCCGCCGCTCCCCGGGCACCCGCCGGTCACCGCGCCCGGTGACGTCCAGCCAGGCGCCGAAGTGCAGCAGCCGGGCCTCGGGTCCCGCGTCCGGCGCGGGGAACGGCCGCAGGTGTTCGCGCACCGCCCGGGTCAGCGCCCGGCGGCGGTCGTCGCCCACCTGCAGTCCGGCCAGGAACCGGTCGAGCAACTCGGCGCCACGGGCGGTGAACCCGCCCCGGCCGAGCGGCGCGCGGCCCACCAGCCCGGTGTCGTGGAACACGGCGGCGGCCAGCAGCCCGGCCCGGTCGTAGCCGGTTCCGGCGGCCCGGGCGCCGGCGTCGGCCAGCAGGAACGTCCGCAGGGAGTGCAGCGCCAGGCCGGCCGGCAGCAGCCGGGACGCCTCGCGCAGGGCGGCGTCCGCCAGGGGATCGCCGAGCAGACCCGCCAGGGGCGGCCGGCCGAGCAGCGGCTGCCACGCCCGCGGCAACGGCGGCCGGCCGGCCGCCGGACGGCCGGAACCGGGAACGCCGGGACGTGCGGTCATGGCCAACCCCCTTCGACTGCGGCCCCGTTGATGCCTTCCTCACCTCTCTTTACGCTCGGGCCCCGCCCGCTCCCGCGCCCTGCCGGCCTTTGGCCGGTCTTCGCCCGTCGACGGTCGAACGCGGGTCCGCCCCGGCCGGCGGGCGTCCGCCGCGGCCGAGTCGGACCACGGCGGACGCCCGCCGGCCGGGGCGGGCGCGATGACGGAATCCGGCCACTCACCGGAACGAGGAGTGAAAACGAACGAGGGGTGAGAACAAAGGAAGGGCGAAGACAGCGGCGCGCACGACGCCCCGCACGCTCCGGCGCGCGTTCCGGCTCCTTTTCCGGCGAGTTAGTACCGCACCCGGATCCCGGGCATTCTGCTTCCGTGATCGCCGTGCTCAACGTCCACGAACGCGCGCTGCCCGCCCCGCCGGAGACCGTGGGAGCCCTCATCGACACCCTGGGCTCCCGGGACGACCGCCTCTGGCCGCCCGACTGGCCCCCCATCCGCTTCGCGGGGCCGCTGGCCGTCGGCGTCCCGGGCGGCCACGGACCGGTGCGCTACGTCGTGAGCCACTACGTCCCCGGCCAGTGGGTGCGGTTCCGGTTCACCGGTCCGCGGGGCTTCGCGGGCTTCCACGAGTTCGGCGTCGATCACCTGGACGGCCGGTGGTCCGTACTGCGCCACACCCTGGTCATGCGGCCGGTGGCCCCGCTGTGGCCGGTCTGGGCGCTGTTCTTCCGGCCGCTGCACGACACCGTCTTCCGGGAGTGCCTGGACCGCGCCGAACGCGCGCTCACCGGCAAGGTGGCCCGCCCCGTCCGGTGGAGCCGGTACGTCAGACTGCTCCGCGCGGTGACCGCCCGCCTCGCCCCGCACCTGGCAGCCGGCCGGCGGCAGGCGCTCAGTACGCACCCGGAGGGGTGAGCCCTCTGCCTGCGACAGGGGGAATTCTTTCACCCGGACGAGGGGTCGTGGAGGAAATCCCCGGACGGGAGACTGGAAGCCGGAGAAAACGCCGGACCCCTTCTTCAGGATCGGATTCCCAGGATCGGACAAGCGCCGTGGGCTTCTCGACCCCCCGCCTCCCCGGACCCGGCACCGACGACGCCGCCAAGGACATCACCGAGCTGCCGCACCGGGCGGCCGTCCTCACCGAGGTCACCGGCGCCACGGTCGTCACCACCGTCGACGTCGAGGCGGACGAGGACGACTGGGACCCGCCGCTGACCGACGAGCACCCCCGCCCGGTGGTGCTCGTGCACGGCACGTTCGGCAATCGCGGCTGTACCTGGTCCACGGCGGCCCCGGTGCCGCGGGAGCGCGGCTACCGCGTCTTCCGCCCCGACCACGGCAAGCACCTCGACCCGGTGCTCCTCGGCCCCGGTGACATCAGGAAGTCGGCGGAGCAGCTGCGGGACTTCGTCGACGAGGTGCTGCGGCGCACCGGTGCCCGGCAGGTCGACATCGTCGGCTTCTCACAGGGCGGCATGATGCCGCGCCACTACCTGAACAAGCTCGGCGGAGGCCCGAAGGTCCACCACCTCGTCGGCATCAGCCCCAGCAACCACGGCATCACCGCGCAGGGGCTGATGAACCTCGCCCGGCAGATCCCCGGCGCGCTCGAGCTGGTCGAACAGGGCGTGGTCGCCATGACCGTCCCGGCCTGGCCGCAACTCCAGCACGACCACCCCTTCCGGCGCGGACTCGCTGCGCTCGGCGAGAGCACCGACGGCGTCCGGTACACCGTCATCGCCACCGCCTGCGACGACGTGGTCACCCCCTGCGCCTCCTGCGCCCTGGCGGAGACCGAGGACCGGTACGTCCGCGACATCCTCCTCCAGGACATCGCCCCGGACGACCGCACACCGCACGTGGGCATGCCCTACGACGCGACGGTGCTGCGCGAGGTGCTCGCGGCGCTGGAGTCCTGACCCCGGCTGCCGTCGAGGAGGACGCGGGCCACCAGCCCGGGGTCGTCGTTCATCGGCACGTGGCCGCAGCCGGGCAGCCGGACCAGCCGGGCCCGCGGGATCACCGCCTTGGCGCGGACACCCTGCCGGGGTATGAGCAGCCGGTCCCGGGTCCCCCAGGCGACGGTGACCGGCACGCGGTCGACGTCGTCGGTGAAACGGACCTCGCGGCCGGCCCGGAGCGTCGCGGCGAAGCTCTCGGCACGGGCCAGCGCGCGTGTCTCGGCGACCACGGCTTCGGGCGAACGGCGCCCGGGCCGGGCGTATATCGTGCTGGTCAACAGGGCGCGGCCGGCCGCGGTGCGGGACAGCCGCTCGACCAGCGGGGGCGGCAGGCGCCGGGCGGTGGCCCGCATGCCCGCCAGCACACCGAAGGCGTAGCGCCGTTCGGCCTCGGTCCAGAAGCCCGCCGGGGACAAGGCCGTGACCGACCGGACGAGGTTCTCGCGGCCCAGTTCCAGGGCCAGCAGTCCGCCCAGCGAGTTGCCCGCCACGTGCGGCCGGTCCAGGCCCAGTTCCGCGCAGAACGCGGTGAGCACGGCGGCCGTCGTCGGCAGGTCGTGCGGCAGGCCGTCCGGCAGCGCCGGGGAGGCGCCGAATCCGGGCAGGTCCAGGGCGATCACGTCGCGCTCGGCCGCCAGGATGCGCAGCACCGGGTCCCAGGCCTGCCGGTGGTGGCCGATGCCGTGCAGCAGGAGCAGCGGTTCACCGCTGCCCGAGCGCGCGTAGGACACGGTGACGGGGCGCGGGCCGTGCGGGGCGGGGACCGTGAAGGAGACGGTTGCGGACATGGGCACTCCTGGTCGTGGCGCGTCCGGGGAACATGCGTAGACAGAGTGTCAGCAAAAGCTACCGACGGGTAGACCCGGGGTGTGCATCCGGTATTGGTCTTGACCAAGGAGGAGGGCCGCCCTATGGTCGCGGAGAAGTGCAACAACCTTTAATAAACAAGGGCGTTAAAACGCCGCCGGACCACGGCGAGTGCGGAGGACAGGGTGGGGACCACGCAGCTGGAACCGGTACAGGAACCCAAGTACTGGCACTTGAGGACCGTGCTCAGCGAGGCGCTGGACTCGGAGTTCTCCGTCGGCGAGGTTCTGCCCAACGAGCGTGATCTCGCCGCCCGTTTCGGTGTCGCCCGCGCCACGCTCCGCCAGGCCCTGGAACAGCTCGAACTGGAAGGCCGGCTCCAGCGCCGCCGCGGCGTCGGCACGACCGTGGCGCCACCGCGCGTGGGCGTCGCCGTCGGCACCCGGGAGCAGGTCTGGCCCGGTGTGGCCGACGACGCCTGGGAGCCGCTCGACAGCACCCTGGCCACGCCGCCCGCGGCCGTCGCCGACGCCCTGGGCACCGACCGCGACGCCCCCGTGCACACCGTGCGCCGCTCCCGCGTCTCGCACGGCCAGCCGGTGGCGGCGGAACTGCTCCACGTTCCGCCGGCGTCCGTCCCCGGCCTCGGTGACGCCCCCGCCGGAGCGGCACGCGCGCGTGAGATCCTGCGCGAACTGCACCGCCTGGAGCTGGCGCACCAGGAGAGCTCCGTGGAACTGGGCTCCGCCCGGGCCGAGGAGGCCAGGGAACTGGACCGCCTTCCGGGCGCCCCCGTCCTGGTGGTCACCACCCGCTACCTCACCGAGTCCGGCACGGCGGCGCTCAGTGTCGCCACCTACCGGGCGGACACCTGCCGGCTGACGTTCGGCGACGCGGGGGACGTACGGGTCCACCACGGGGTGGCGAGCGGGGCCGGCTGAGGCGGGCGGGCGGCGACCGGTCGCGGAAGGACCGGTCCGGTGGCCTCGCGGATTTGCCGGCGGACGGGAGCACCGGCGGGCCGGTGACGCGGCCCCTGGCCCCCGGGAACCTGAACGGTGGTCGGCGAAGCGGCCGGCCTGGACGACCGGAGCGGCGGAGCCGGCCCCTGCCGGGCGGTGGCCGGCCGGTGACGACGTGGCGGCCCGCTCCGGCCGGGCGGTGCCCGCCCGGTGGCCGTACCGAGACCAGCCCCGGCCGGACGAAGACCGGCCGGGGACCGTTCGGCGGCCGCCCCGGCTCAGCAGCCGACCGCGGCCCCGCGGTGACCGCCCCGGCCGACGGCCGCGTCCGGAACGGCCGCCCCGACCGGCGGACCACCGCGGAGCCGGTCACCGGCGAGCCGTCGTTCCCTCCACCGCGAAGAGCTGTTCCTCCACGTGGTCCAGGGCCAGCCGCAGCGCGCCCGTCGGTACGGCGGCCTCGCCCAGCAGCGACAGGGCGACCCGCGGGGGGCGCAGACAGTAGCGGGACAGCTCGCGGCGCAGGGGTTCCAGGACGCCGTCGAGACCGGCCGCCCAGCCGCCGATCACCACCAGCTCCGGGTCGAGGGCCAGCACCAGTGCCGCCACGTCGTGCACCAGGCGCTGGATGAACCGGTCGACGGCCGCGCGGGCCCGCCGGTCACCGCCCCTGGCCTGAGTGAACACCTGCGCGACCGCCTGCTCGTCGAGCGGGTGCAGCGGCTCGTCGGTGGTGGACAGCAACGTCTCGGGCGTCACCTCACGGCCCAGCAGATGCAGCGCCCCGATCTCCCCGGCCGCCCCGCCGAACCCCCGGTGCAGCCGCCCGCCGATCAGCGCGCCCGCCCCCGGACTCAACCCGGCCAGCACGAACACCATGTCGTCCGAGTCGGTGGCGGCACCCTGCCAGTGCTCGGCCACCGCCGCCGCGTTGGCGTCGTTCTCGACCAGGACCGGGCACTTGAAGGAACGGCTCAACCGCTCGCCCAGCCGCAGCCCCGTCCACCCGGGCAGCGCCGTGCCCAGCCGCACCGTGCCGTCCGCCTCGACGATCCCCGGCGTCGCCGCCCCCACCGCCCGCAACGAGCCACGCGACACCCCGGCCCGGCGCAGCAACTCGGCGACGACGCCCCGCAGTCGCTCCAGCCGCTCGTCGGCCGGCGCGTCCTCGCCGACGTCCTTGGCCTGGACACCGAGCACCGTGCCGTCGAGGTCGGACAGGAGCGCGGACACCCGGTGCGGGCCGATCTCCAGCCCCAGCAGATGCCCCGCCTCCGCCCGGAACCGGAACCTCCGGGCAGGCCGCCCCTGCCGCCGGGCCGAACCCTCCTCGGCCACCGCCTCCACGACCAGCCCGGCCTCGATCAGCCCGTCGACCACACCCTCCACGGTCGGCCGGGACAACCCCGTCACCTGGGTGATCTCGGTCAGCGTCGCGCAGTCCGTCGCGCGCAGCGCGTGCAGCACCACCGCGGAGTTGATCCTCCGCAGCAGCGAGGGATCCCCGCCGGTCAGCCGCCCCACGGTCCGTCCTCCCAGCTCGTGCGCGTGTTGGCCGGATGGTACTCGGCACACCGGGCCCCGGCGAGTGCCGATCCGCCCGCTCCCGCACGGCTCAGCCCGGCGCCACGAACCCCGACTCGTACGCCGCGATCACCGCCTGCGTGCGGTCCCGCGCCCCCAGCTTCCCCAGGACGGCGCTCACGTGCGACTTCACCGTCTCCGTCCCGACGACCAGCTCGGCGGCGATCTCCGCGTTCGACAGCCCGCGGGCCATCAGACGCAGTACCTCGCCCTCCCGCTCGGTCAGTCGGGCCCGCTCCATCACCGCGCGGGCCGCGCGCATCCCGCCGTCGTCGCCGTGCTCCGCCGTCAACTGCCGCACCGACGCCGGGAACAGCAGCGACTCACCCTCCGCCACCAGCCGCACCGCGTGCACGATCTCCGCGGGCCGGGCCCGCTTCAGCAGGAACCCGTCGGCCCCGGCGCGCAGCGCCTCGTACACGTACTCGTCGTTCTCGAAGGTGGTGATCACCAGGATCTTCGGCGGCTCGGCCACCGTCCGCAGCACCGCGCGGGTGGCCTCGATGCCGTCCAGCAGCGGCATGCGGACGTCCATGGCGACCACGTCCGGCCGCAGCTGCCGCACCAGCGGGATCACCGCCGCCCCGTCGGCCGCCTCCCCGACCACCTCGATGTCGGGCTGCGTCTCCAGCACCGTCCGCAGGCCAGCGCGCACCAGGGGTTCATCGTCGACGAGGAGAACGGTGACCGGCATCCGGCCAGAGTAGATCAGCCCACCGGCAGTACGACGTGGACCTGCCAGTCACCGGCGTCGGGGCCCGTGCTGGCGTGCCCGCCGAGGAGCGCGGCGCGCTCCCGTATGCCGCGCAGTCCGCTGCCGCGGCCCGGGCCGGGCGCGTCGGCCGCGAGCGGGCTGCGTATCTCCAGCCCGAGGGTGCTGTCCTCGACCCGGACACGGACCCGGACGGGAACGGCCCCCGCGTGCCGCAGTACGTTGGTCAGCGCCTCCTGGAGAATGCGGTACCCCTCCCTGGAAACCGGCCCCGGCACGGCCTCCAGCGGCCCGGTCACCTCCGTGTCGAGTTCCGCCCCGGAGGACCGCGCGGACTCCAGCAGCCGGTCCGCGTCCGCCAGCGTCGGCCGGGCGCTCACCGGACGCCGCTCCTCCCGCAGCACCCCCAGGACGCGTTCCAAGTCCTCCAGGGCAGCCCGCCCGGTGTCCTCGATGGCCAGCAGCGCCCGGTCGGTGAAGTCCGGGTCACCGGCCGCCCGCGCCGCGCCCGCCTGCACGACGGCCGCGGTCAGCGCGTGCCCGATGGAGTCGTGCAGTTCGCGGGCGATGCGGTTGCGCTCCAGCAGCTGTTCGGTGCACTCCTCCAGCGAGGCCAGCCGCTCGGCAGGGGAGGGGCCGAGCAGTGCGCGGGCGGCCGTGGTGGCCAGGGCGCCGAGGGCCACCACCGCTCCGTACAGCGCGACCAGGGGAACCGGCACGAGGAGGGCGTACGCCCGGTGCGGGGCGATCGTCCCGGCGAACGTGTCGACGCCGTGCCCCGAGGCGAGCCGTACCAGCCAGTACACGGTGATGGGCAGCCAGACGCAGACGCCCGAGACCAGCCAGCCGAGCGCCATCCGCACCTCCAGCCACACCACCGTGCGCAGCCGGTCCGTCCAGGTCACCGAGGGGACGGGAGAGAAGCCGGCGTCGTCCCCACGGGGCAGCAGGAGCCACTGCGCCTGCAGCCGCTCGCCGCCGCGCACCCCCGCGATCAGCCCCAGCGGGGCCAGCGCCACCGCCGGTACCCACATCCGTGTGTCGTCGATGAGGATCCACAGGCTCACGACCAGCATCGGCACCCACAGGTGCAGCAGCCGGGTGTACGTCGTCCCCCGCACCAGCGGGCGCAGCAAGCGGACCATGGCGGCATCGTGCCAGTTGCCACTGACACCGGCCCTCCCCCGCACGGGGGAGACGGACTCCACCGGCGGGGGAGGCCCGAGCCGGGCACGATCGGCCACGCTGCCGTCATGACCAGCATCGAACTGCGGGCCCTCACCAAGGAGTACGGCACCCGACGCGCCGTCGACGACCTGACCTGCACCGTCCGCCCCGGCCGTGTCACCGGCTTCCTCGGCCCCAACGGCGCCGGGAAGTCCACCACCATGCGCCTCGTCCTCGGCCTGGACCGGCCCACCTCCGGCACCGCCACCCTCGGCGGACGCGCCTACGCAGCGCTCGACGAACCGCTGCGCCACGTAGGCGCCCTCCTCGACGCGCACGCCGCGCACGGCTCGCGCACCGCCCGGGACCATCTGCGCGTCCTGGCGGTGAGCAACCGGCTGCCCGAACGCCGGGTGGACGAGGTGCTGGAGGAGACGGGCATCGCGTCGGCCGCCCGGCGCCGGGTGCGGACGTACTCACTGGGCATGCGCCAGCGGCTCGGCATCGCCGCCGCTCTGCTCGGCGACCCGGAGGTGGTGATGCTGGACGAGCCGTCCAACGGCCTCGATCCCGAAGGCGTCATCTGGATCCGGGAACTGCTGCGCCGGCTCGCGGCCGAGGGCCGTACGGTGCTGGTCTCCAGCCACCTCATGAACGAGACCGCGTCCTTCGCCGACCATCTGGTGGTCCTGGGCCGGGGCCGGCTGCTGGCCGACACCCCGATGCGGGAGTTCATCCACGCGCGCGTGCGGCCACGCGTCCGCGTCCGCACCTCGGACCCCACCGCCCTCGCCGGTGTCCTCGCCCGCCACGGCCACGACGCCGTGCGGCACGAGGCGGGGCACTGGACCGTGTCCGACGCGCGCGTGGAGGACATCGGCCGGGCCGTCTCGGCGGCCGGGGTGCCGATCCTCGAACTCTCGGCCGAGGAGGGGACCTTGGAACAGGCCTACCTCGACCTGACGGCCGTCGAGACCGAGTTCACCGCCCGGCCCCAGGAGGCCCGACCATGACACACGTACCCGTCCTGCGTTCCGAGCTGCTCAAGGTCCGCACCCTGCGGTCGTCGTACGGCACGCTGCTGGCGGTCTTAGCCGCCACCACGGCGTTCTCCGCGCTGGCCGGTGCCTCCGACACCTCCGACCCGGACTTCGACGCCCTGTTCACGGCTCTGTCCGGCGTCCTGCCCGGCCAGATGGCCGCCGTCGCCTTCGGAGCCCTGGCCCTGTCGTCCGAGTACCACGGCGACGCCATCCGGCTGTCCCTGGCCGCGGTGCCGCGTCGCGGACGGTGGTACGCGGCCAAGCTGACGACGGTCGCGGTCCTCTCCCTCGCCGTGGGTCTCGTCACCGCCCTCGCCGCCCTGCTGGCCGCACGGGCGGGTCTGGGGCCGGCCGCGAGCGGGCTCAGCACGGCCGAGCAGACGCGCGGCGTCGTGGGCTGCGGCGTCTACCTGATGCTGATGGCGCTGTTCGCGGCCGGCCTCACCGCGCTCTTCCGCAGCGGTGTCGCCACCCTCTCGGTCCTGGTCCCGCTCCTCCTCGCCGTCTCCTTCGTGATCGGCGACGCGGTCGGCGGCGCCACCGACTTCCTGCCGGACAAGGCGGGGCGGGTGGTCCTGTACGAGACGTACGACGGGAGTGTCGGCCCCTGGACGGGACTCGCCGTGACGGCGCTGTGGACGGCCGCCGCCGTGCTGGCGGGCGGATGGCGGCTGTGCCGCCGGGACGCCTGACGGGCCACCGGTCGTCAGTGGTGCCCGCTCCCCTGGAGCCCTGGAGCCCTGGAGCCCTGGAGCCCCGGACACCGCGCCGCGCATCGTCCTCGTCGAGGAGCTGTGCTCTTGCCCCTTCCCGGCGGGGGCACGGCCACCACCGCGTGGTGCCGAGCGGCAGCCACGGCCGGGAGGCGGCGGGCACCGGCCGCCGGCCGCGCTCGCCGTCGCCGGCCGGGACGCGACGGACGAGGCGTGGTCGCCGGCCGCCGTCACGCGGGAAGCCCCGCCATGAACCACGCCCAAGTCCGTTTTCGCGTCCAGGTCCGCGTCCGGGCCTGCCGCTGCGCCTGCGCGTACTCCCGCGTCCGGGCCCGCGCCTACTCCCGCGCCGCGACCCGCAGCCGTGCGAACTCCTCCGCCATCGTCTGGGCCGTCCAGTGCGCGTTCAGCCCGCTCGGGTTGGGCAGCACCCACACCCGGGTGTTCCCGATCACCCGTTCCTGCGGCCCCACCCGGGCCTTCCGGTCGTCGAAGGCGACCCGGTACGCGGTGACACCGAGCACGGCCAGCCAGCCCGGCCGCAGTCGCGCCACCTTGAGGGCCAGCTCCCGGCCGCCCTCCCGGTACTCCTCGGCGGTCAGCTCGTCGGCCCGGGCGCTCGCCCGCGCGACCACGTTGGTGATGCCGAGCCCGTACGAAAGGAGTTCCTCCTGCTCGGCGGGTTTGAGCAGCCTCGGGGTGAACCCGGACAGATGCAGCACCGGCCAGAACCGGTTGCCGGGGCGGGCGAAGTGGTGGCCCGTGGCGGCGGTCATCAGACCGGGGTTGATGCCGCAGAACAGCACCTGGAGACCGTCCGCGACGACGTCCGGTACGAGACGGTCGCGGGCGGCCTCCAGTTCCGCCGGGGTGAAGCGGGGCATGTCCGTCCGCTCGTCAGAGGATCGCGCCGGGCGTGTAACCGGCCGCGTCGGGGTACTGCTTGACGATCTCCTCGACCCGGGCCACGACGGCGGCCACCTGGTCGGCGGCGGCCCCCGTGAAGGACAGCTTGTCGGCCATCAGCGCGGTGAGCTGTCCCCGGTCCAGCGGCAGCCGCTCGTCGGCGGCGAGCTTGTCGAGCAGGTCGTTGCGCTCGGCGCCCTGCTCGCGCATGGCCAGCGCGGTGGCGACGGCGTTCTCCTTGATCGCCTCGTGCGCGACCTCGCGGCCGACACCGGCGCGCACCGCGCCCATCAGGACCTTGGTGGTGGCGAGGAACGGCAGGTAGCGGTCCAGCTCCCGGGCCACGACGGCCGGGAACGCCCCGAACTCGTCCAGCACGGTCAGGAACGTCTCCAGCAGCCCGTCCAGCGCGAAGAACGCGTCGGGCAGGGCCACCCGGCGCACCACCGAGCAGGACACGTCGCCCTCGTTCCACTGGTCGCCCGCCAGCTCGCCGGTCATCGAGGCGTAGCCGCGCAGGATCACCATCAGGCCGTTGACGCGCTCGCAGGAGCGGGTGTTCATCTTGTGCGGCATCGCGGACGAGCCGACCTGACCCGGCTTGAAGCCCTCGGTGACCAGCTCGTGCCCGGCCATCAGCCGGACCGTCTTGGCCAGCGACGACGGCGCCGCCGCGAGCTGCACCAGCGCGGTGACGACCTCGTAGTCCAGCGAGCGCGGGTAGACCTGGCCGACCGAGGTGAACGCCTGCGCGAAGCCGAGGTGCCCGGCGATCCGCCGCTCCAGCTCCGCCAGCTTGCCCGCGTCACCGCCGAGCAGGTCCAGCATGTCCTGGGCGGTGCCGACCGGACCCTTGATGCCGCGCAGCGGGTAGCGGCCGAGCAGCTCCTCCACCCGGCCGTGGGCGACGAGCAGTTCGTCGGCGGCGGTGGCGAACCGCTTGCCCAGCGTCGTGGCCTGCGCCGCCACGTTGTGCGAGCGCCCGGCCATCACCAGTTCCCCGTACTCGCCGGCCAGCTTGCCCAGCCGCGCCAGCACGGCCACGGTCCGGTCCCGCACCAGCTCCAGCGACAGCCGGATCTGGAGCTGCTCGACGTTCTCCGTCAGGTCCCGGGAGGTCATGCCCTTGTGCACCTGCTCGTGCCCGGCGAGGTCGTTGAACTCCTCGATCCGCGCCTTCACGTCGTGCCGGGTGACCTTCTCGCGCTCGGCGATCGAGGCCAGGTCCACCTGGTCGAGCACGTGCTCGTAGGCTGCGATCGCCTCGTCGGGCACCTCGATGCCGAGGTCCTTCTGCGCCCGCAGCACGGCGAGCCAGAGCTGCCGCTCCAGCCTCACCTTCTGCTCGGGCGACCAGAGCGTGGCGAGCTCGGCGGAGGCGTAGCGTCCGGCGAGGACGTTGGGGATGCGGGGCTTGGCGGGAGCGGAAGTCACGTAACCGGATTCTACTGGCGATTCGTGCAGGCCGGCGCCGAGGGGTGGACTGGAGGAACCTACGAGAACGCCTTCCCGGCCCGGAGCCGGCCGAGCGGCCCGTCGCACGGCGGCGGCTCCGGACGTTCCGCCGGTCACCGGTGATGTCCGCTCTCGGGCGTACCGCGATGCGAAGTGGTGGAGCTGATCGCACGCCCCGGGCTCGCCGCGGGCCGCGGGGAGCCGGTCGTCGCGGCCGGCGGGAAGCGGGTCCTGGCTCGGCGCGCTCCACGACTCGCGGTGTGCGCCGGTCCGCCGGCCGCAGGGACGTGTGGGCGAGACCCCGCGTCACACCGGCGCACGACGGCCGGCGTGGCTCCGGGTCAGGGCTCCACCCGTCGCCAGTCCGTCACGGGACCGGGGTCCGCGTGGTCCGCGGGGGTGACCCAGAAGGCCCTGCCCAGCTCAGCGCTGAACTGGGCGCCTGTCCGGCCGTCCCCGGAGGAGCGGCCGGTCAGCCGGCGACCGATCCACGGCAGCAGGTGCACCCGGGCGAACCGCAGGTCGGCGCCGCGCCGCAGCATCCAGCCGGGCGGCAGCGTCGCCGGCATGGGCGTGCGCCACTGAGGGTCCTCGGCCTCGTACCCGAGCGCCTGCCACACCGCCTCGGCGACCCTGCGGTGTCCCTCGGCGGTCAGGTGCAGCCGGTCCACGTCCCACATCCGCGGGTCGGCCAGCGAGGGCGCCCCGTACAGGTCGACGACCACGGCGCCGTGCCGGGCGGCGAGGTCGTCGACGACGGCGAAGAGCGCCTCCATGCGCGGGCGGAACCGTTCCAGGACCGGGCCCTGGCGGCCGGGGCTGCGCATCAGCACCAGTTGCTTGCAGTTCGGGGCCAGCCGTTCCACGGCCTCCGTCAGCAGGGCCCGCACCCGCCCCATGTCGCACTTGGGGCGCAGGGTGTCGTTGAGCCCGCCGACCAGCGTGATCACGTCGGCGCCCATCGCGGCGGCGGCGTCGACCTGTTCGTCGACGATCTGTCCGATCAGCTTGCCGCGGACGGCGAGGTTGGCGTAGCGGAAGCCGGGGGTGCGGGCCGCCATCCGGGCGGCCAGGAGATCGGCCCAGCCCCGGTAGGAGCCGTCGGGCAGCAGGTCCGACATGCCCTCGGTGAAGGAGTCGCCGACCGCGACCAGGCTGGTGAAAGTGGGGTTCGTCTGCATGGCGGCGAAAATGGTATCCCGAGGCACCCAACGGCATACTCGCCGGTCGGTACCCGCCGGTGGGCGCGTGGCGCTTGCCGACGGGCGCCCGGCGTCTGCCGTCCGGTCTTCGGCGCCCGCCGGCAGGTGTCCGCTGCCCGTCGGCGGGAGCCCGGTGCTCGTCGGCAGGTGCCCAGTGCCCGATGGCGGGAGCCCGGTGCATCGCCGACCGGTGTCCTCACATCCGCTGCCCGAACAGCTCCCGCAGGACGTCTTCCATGGTGACCAGACCCGCAAGCCGGCCGTCGGCCTCCAGGACGGCCGCCAGATGGGTGCGGCTCGCGCGCATCGCCGTCAGCACGTCGTCCAGCGGGGTGCTCTCCCGTACCCGGGCGATGGGACGCATGTCACCCGGCCGGAACGCCGCGCCGCGCGGGGAGGCGTCCAGGGCGTCCTTGACGTGCAGGTAACCGACGATCCGCCGCCCGTCGTCCACCACCGGGAACCGGGAGAACCCGGACTCGGCCGACAGCCGCTCCAACTGCTCGGGGGTGACGCCCACGCGCGCGTGCACGACCCGCTCGAGGGGGAGCACCACGTCGCGCACCGGCCGCCGGCCCAGTTCCAGCGCGTCGTGCAGCCGCTCCTGGGCGCGGTCGTCGATGAGCCCGGCCTCGCTCGCGTCCTTCACGATCTCGGCCAGCTCGGCGTCGGTGAAGGACGCCGACACCTCGTTCCGAGCCTCGACCCGCAACAGCTTGAGCAGCGCGTTGGCGAACGCGTTGACCGTGAAGATCACCGGCCGCAGTGCCCGGGACAGGGCCACCAGCGGCGGACCGAGCAGCAGCGCGCTGCGCACCGGCTCCGCCAGCGCGATGTTCTTCGGCACCATCTCGCCCAGCAGCATGTGCAGATAGGTCGCCAGGGCCAGCGCCAGCATGAAGGAGACCAGGTGCCCGGCCCCGGACGGCACTCCCATTGCGTGGAACACGGGTTCCAGCAGATGCGCGATGGCCGGTTCCGCGACGATGCCGAGGACCAGCGTGCACAGGGTGATGCCGAGCTGGGCCGCCGCCAGCAGTGCCGACACGTGTTCCAGCCCCCACAGCACGCGCGTCGCCCTGCGGTCACCCGCGTCGGCGTGCGGCTCCACCTGGCTGCGGCGCACGGAGATGAGCGCGAATTCGGCGCCCACGAAGAAGGCGTTGACGACCAGCGTCAGCAGGCCGATCAGCAGTTGTACGACGGTCACCGCCCGGCCTCCCCGTTCCCTGAACCGTTCCCGTTCCCGTTCCCGTTCTCGGAGCCGGAGCCGGAGCCGGAGCCGGAGCCGGAGCCGGAGCCGGAGCCGGAGCCCGAGCCCGAGCCCGAGCCGGCGTCCCCGGTCCGTCCGTCCTCGAGCGGCGCGCGCAGCAGGACGGCGGCGGCCCGGCGGCCCGTCGCGTCCACGACGTCGAGGCGCCAGCCCGCCACCTCCACCCGGTCGCCGACCACCGGGATACGGCCCAGCTCGGCCGCGACCAGCCCGGCCACCGTCTCGTACGGCCCCTCCGGCACCCGCAGCCCGATCCGCTCCAGCCGGTCCACCCGGGCCGAGCCGTCCGCCCGGAACAGCGCGCGTCCCCGCTCGTCCGCGCCGGCCGGATCCAGCTCGGGCGTCTCGTGCGGGTCGTGTTCGTCCCGTACCTCGCCGACGACCTCCTCCACGATGTCCTCCAGCGTCGCCACGCCCGCCGTGCCGCCGTACTCGTCGATCACCACGGCCATGGTGCGCCGCCCGGAGAGCCGGTCGAGCAGCCGGTCGACGGTCAGTGTCGCCGGGACCAGCAGCGGGGCCCGCATCAGCTCGGAGACCGGCACCTCGGCACGCCGCTCGGCGGGTACCGCCAGGACGTCCTTGATGTGCGCGGTGCCCACCACCGCGTCCAGGGTCTCCCGGTAGACGGGGAACCGGGACAGCCCGGTCGCCCGGGTCGCGTTCGCCACGTCCGCGCAGCTCGCGTCGGCCTCCAGGGCGATCACCTGGACGCGCGGCGTCATCACGTGCTCCGCGGTGAGGTCGGCGAGGTTCAGCGTCCGCACGAACAGTTCGGCGGTGTCCGCCTCCAGCGAGCCCTCCCTGGCCGAGTGCCGGGCGAGCGCCGCCAGCTCCTGCGGCCCGCGCCCGGACGCCAGCTCCTCGGCGGGCTCCACCCCGAGGCGCCGTACGAGGCGGTTGGCGCTGTTGTTCAGATGGGTGATGAAGGGCCGGAAAGCGGTGCTGAACCAGCGCTGCGGGGTCGCCACCCGCTTGGCCACGGCGACCGGCGAGGAGATCGCCCAGTTCTTCGGGACCAGCTCACCGACCACCATCAGCACCACCGTCGACAGCGCAGTGCCCACCACCAGCGCGATCGAGGAGGCGGTCGAGGGGGAGGCGCCCAGGTCCCGCAACGGGCCCGCGAGCAGCGCGGCGATCGACGGCTCGGCGAGCATGCCGACCACCAGATTGGTCACCGTGATGCCGAGCTGCGCGCCCGACAGCTGGAACGTCAGGTTCCGTACGGCCTTCAGGGCGCCCGCCGCGCCGCGCTCCCCGCGCGCCGCGGCCCGCTCCAGCGCGCCGCGTTCGACGGTGGTCAGGGAGAACTCGGCCGCGACGAAGGCGCCACAGGCCAGCGCGAGCAGGACGGCCACCAGCAGCAGGAGCACTTCGGTCACCGGTTCACCTCCGTCCCGCGATCCTCGGTCCCGTGTCCGTTCTCGGTCCCGCGATCGTCCGCCGTCCCATGGCCGTCCGCCGGCCCGCGGCCGCCCGCCGTCCTGCGATCGTCTGCCCCGTGATCATCCGCGACCCCGTGATCATCCGTGACGTCGCGATCGTCCGCGGCCTCGTGATCGTCCGTCGCCCGGTCGTCCGTCGCCCGATCACCCGTCCCATGATCGGACAGGGGCGGGCGGTCCGCGCGTTGTCGCACGCCGGGCGGCGGTTCTGTCAGCAGGTGCTCGGAGTCCGTCATGGTCGCCCGAGTGCCCGCCCCGGGCCGGGTGAGGCCGGGAACCGGCCCGAGGTGTCTCAGGAGGCGAGGTGTTTCACCCAGCGCCGCCACTGCTCCTCTGGTTCGTAACCGGCGGCCCGCCACGCGTGCCCCGCCCGTTCGTTGCGCACCAGCACCATCGCGTCCCCGCGCCGCCCGCCGAGGGCCGTGAAGCGTGCCTCGGCGGCGGTCAGCAACGCCGTGGCGATGCCCTGCCGGCGCCGCTTCGGGTGCACCGCGAGCCGGTACAGATGGCAGCGCCAGCCGTCGAAGCCCGCGATCACCGTGCCGGCCAGCTCGCCGCCGACCTCGCCCAGGAGCAGTGCCTCGGGGTCGCGGGCGACCAGGCGCTCGACGCCCTCCCGGTCGTCGCTGATGCTGGTGCCCTCGGCGGCCACCTTCCAGAAGGCCAGCACGGTGTCCAGGTCCCCGGGCCCGGCGGCCCGTACGTGAAGAGCGGTCATGAGCCGATCCCATCAACCGCGGCCGACGGCTGACCAGCGGTTTCCGGTATGTGGACGACCGGTCCGACCGTGGCCGGGGGGACACGGCACCGGCTGTCGGCCAGGGACACCCCGACGCACCGGGCCCGCCCTGCGCGGATCAGATGGATGCCTGGCGCGAGGCCGGCGGCCCCGTCCACACCAAGGCGGGGCGGTCTCCGCGCGGCTGGTGCGCACCGGGCGCCCCGGCCGCCTCCGCCGGCGTGCCGCCCGCCGCGCCTCCACCGGCACCGGACCGGAGCCGGCGAGGAGGACGCGGTCCGGACCGTCGGGCGACGAGTCCGACGACAAATTGACAAGTCGACAAGTGGGTAAGGGGTTTCACCGACCGTACGGCGGGCTGGTGGAGGAGTTCGCCGGACCTCGCGGGGCCCGTCCGCCCCGGTTGCTCGCGCGCCGTTTCCGGCGCGGGCCGTACGGGGGCGGCGGACTGCCGTACGGCCGGCCTGGCCGTGGGGTGCTCGCGTCCTCCTTCCGTGCCCGACGGCATCTCACGGTTCAGGCTGGCCGCCCGTGCGGACCTCACCGAGGCTCAGGTCGGACGTGCGGTGCGGACGATCCGCGAAACGCGGCCATGAGTCGGCGTGACACGGCCGTGCGTCGTCGGCTGCCGCAGGGGGTTACTTCCGGCGGAACCCGGCGGTGAAGCCGCTCCAGCTTTCGGGGGAGACGAGCAGTGCCGGTCCGGCGGGATCCTTGGAGTCGCGCACGGCGAGGAGTCCGGCCCAGGGGCCGGCCGACGGACGGGCCGTCTCCACGCAGTTGTTGGCTCCGGTGCTGTAGCTGCTGCGCAGCCACCGCACCCCGTGCAGTCGGGTGCTGGAAGGGACGTGCCGCGGAGGTGCTGACATGGTGCCTCCTTACGCGCCGGCCGCGGTCGCGGCGATGAGATCCAATGAGTCGTCGGGCGAAAGGGCGTGAACCTGAAGGGCGTTGAAGGCCTCGGTGTAGGCCTCCAGGTCTTCTTTCCGTTCCAGATAGAGGCTACTCGTCAAGTGGTCGAGAACCACCACGTCTAGATCAGAAGTGCTCGAAAAAGAGAAGATAACGAAAGGCCCGGTGACGCCGATATGGGCTCCGGCGGCGAACGGCAGCACCTGGAGCCGGACATGGGGCAGCCGCGCCGCGTCGACCAGCCGCTCCAGCTGGCGGGCCATGACTCCCGGCTCGCCGACCGTCCGGCGCAGCACCGCCTCGTCCAGTACGGCACTGAGGCGCAGGGGCGTGGGGGAGCGCAGCACGTCCTGCCGGGTCAGCCGCACCTCGACCAGCGCGTCGATGCGCTCCTCCGGCAGTTTGTCCATCGCGGCGCGGGTCACCGCACGGGCGTACTCCGGTGTCTGGAGCAGGCCGGGGACCACGGTGGTCTCCAGGGTGCGCATCGTGCTCGCCTGGGACTCCAGGCTGATGAAGTCCCGGTAGGCCGGCGGCAGCACGCCGCGGTAGGGGTGCCACCAGTGCTGCCTGCCGCCGTTGTCCTCGGATCCCGCCAGGGCGAGGATGACCTCGCGCAACTGGGCGTCGGCCACGCCGTAGACGTCCAGGAGTAACCGCACGTCGTCCGGTTTCGCCCCGCTGGTCCCGGTCTCGATCCGGCTCACCTTCGACTGGTGCCATCCCGCCAGCCGGGCCGCCTCGCCGCTGGTGATCCCGGCGTCCGTGCGCAGCGCGCGCAGTTCGGCACCCAGTTTCCGGCGGCGCACCACGGGACCGTGCCGCATGGGCCAACTCCTTCACTCCTTGTGAGTCGCGCGAAAAGGGTCCGCGGTCGCGGAGTTCACCGCTTCGAGCGACAGATATATGCACGTCTTGGTGGATCGCCCCCCGTCACCGGCGCGGTGATGGCACTCTGGCGACCAAGCACAGTCCGGGACCGTACTCGAACCATCCGCTCCGTGTGGGCTGCGGTCCCGTCGGAAAGGGACGACGTCGCCATGGCAGACCACCTGGAAGCATCCGTCACTCTGCCGAGCGATCCCGCCTCGGTGTCCGCCGCCCGGACCTACGTCGTCGGCACGCTCGCGGAGTGGGGGCTGTCCGCGGACACGGAAGTGTCCGACACCATCCGGCTCATCGTGTCGGAACTGGCCACCAACGTCGTGCAGCACACCCGGGGACTGTCACCCACCTTCACGGTGGACCTGACGCTCGACCGCGACGAGTACCTGCGCATCGGGGTCACCGACAGCCACCCGCGCTTCCCCAAGCGTCTGCCCGCGGCCGTCCAGCAGGACAACGGCCGCGGCATGGTCATCATCCGCTGCCTCGCCGCCGAATGCGGCGGGCGCCTGAGGGTCCGCCCCACCCGGGAGGGCGGCAAGACCGTCTCCGTGGAGTTCCCCTGGACGCCCCCGGCCGAGCCGCTCCCGGCGACGGTCCGGCGGAACCGGCGACGGTGACGGAGCGGACGGGGCGGACGCCCGCCGGGGACCACGGGCCCGCCCGGCGGGCGGCCCCGTGGTCCCCGTGTCCGCGCGGGACCGGCGTCGAGGCCGCCTCGCGCACGGGGCGGGAGCGGCGGCCGGTCACGCCGAACGGACAGCCGGCCGGGCCCGCGCCACGGCCTGTGGGCGTCTGCGCGCCCCTGCGTGCCCCCGTACGCCCTGCGTTGCCCCCGCGCCCCCGTGGCACCCCCGTGGGGACGCCTGCCGGTCCGTACGGGGCCGTACGCGTCCGGGGAGACGCCCTGTGCGGGTGCGTACCGACCCGTACGGGCCCGTACGCACCCGAGGGGGTGTTCCGCCCGGCGGGGTGGGCGGAACACCCCCCGGGGGATCACTTCACCCGGCCGTACCAGACGTTCTTCGTCCAGATCTTCTGCAGCCGCACCACGTCACCGGTCTTCGGGGCGTGCCAGATCTTGCCCTTCCCGGCATAGATGCCCACGTGGTAGACGCTGCGGCCCGAGTGGAAGAACACCAGGTCGCCGGCCTTGCGGCTGGAGGCGGAGACATGGCGGGTCCGGTTGTACTGCTGGGCCGCCGTGCGGGGCAGTTTCTTGCCGGCCTTCTTGAACGAGTACAGCGTCAGCCCGGAGCAGTCGAAGCGGGACGGCCCGGTGGCCCCGTACCGGTACGGGGCGCCCTTCTTGGAGGCCGCGATCTTCAGCGCCTTGGTCGCATGGGTGGCCGCGGCGGCCTCGGAGGCGACGCCGGGGACCACGATCGAACCGCCCACGGCGGCGATGGTGAGGGCCGAGGCCGCGGAGGCCCGGACCATGAGCGACGGGACACGATTGAGCGCAGTCATGCGCAACCCTTCGTCAGCCGCCTGTGAAGGATGACCTGTCGGATTCGGGCTGGCGAAGTTGCCCGGCCGCACGAGTGCGGCTTCACCCCAAGGGCTGCTCGGCTCCGGTCATGGCGTGACCGGGCCGGCGACCCGTCTTGCTCGGGTCCTCCACTCCTGCCGATCCACTCCTGTCGACCGGTCATCCGGGCGGCGGCAGGACTCGGCGTCCGCCCGGATCGCCCCGCCGCTGCGGCGGGGTCTTGTCGTCAGTCAGGGATCTTGGCGCACCGAAGGGGAAAAATCCCAACGGAACGTGGACTTTGTGTTGTTACTCACCACTCATCCGTTCGGGTGGACGGTCCGCTGTCCAGACCAGCGCCGCCGTGACCGACGACCTCCCCACCTGCGGCGCAGTGGTCACTTCACCGACGGAACAGGCGCGTTGCGCAAGCCGGACGGTCCCGGAGCAGGAGGTGAATCTACGCCGATAGGCGGTACGCCGTTCGGCCCGCTCAGGCTTCGGCCGGCCCCCGCGATACGGAACCCGGAGCGCCCGCCGCAACCGGCACCGGCGTCAGCGCACGCCCGCGCGGGCCGGGTCGGCGTCCGTGCCCGCGCGGGTGGAGGTATGTCCGGGAAGCGGCTCCGGACGACGGGAAGCGGTCCCGGGCGGCCTGACGTGAACGGAAGCCGGTGCGACCAGCCTGCGGCTCCGGCCGACCGGAACGGCCCCGCGGTGCCGACGGGAGAGCACGCCGTCGGCCAAGTCGCCGCTGTACGGCCGGAGTCCGCCGAGCGGCCGCCGTCGGCCCGGACGGCCGGGGAGGGCGCGGCGGTGCTGCCGCTCACCGGACCGGCCGCCCTGGTCACCGCCCTGGCCCCCGGCACGCCGCGCCCGCGCCGACTGCCGGACGAGGCGCCGGCCGGCCACGACCGGGGCGGAGGACCGTACTCCGCCGATCGAACGAGTGGTGCCGTTTATCGGATTGGCAAAGAAGTCGGGGCGCCCCTGTCCTCAGCGAACCCACAGCCGGGAGGATCCCCGTATCCATCGCAAGGATGTACGGGGAGGTCCACTTGAGGATGAGACGACTGAAGCGGAGCACGGCCGCGCTCGGCACCGCCGGGGTACTGGTCTCCGGGCTGCTGACGGCCGGTGCCGTCACCGCGCCCGCGGCCGTCGCCGGCCCGGCCGCCCGGCACGGGAGCAGCACCGCGGACCGGCAGGCGTACGGCGCCGCCGTCGCCGCGGCCCGCGCCGCCGAGGCCGGGATCGACTGGCAGGACTGCCCCGCCGACTGGAGTCTGCCCGCGCCCATCCAGTGCGGCTACGTCAGCGTCCCGCTCGACTACGCCAAGCCGTACGGCAAGCAGATCAAGCTCGCCGTCGACCGCATCGGCAACACCGGCACGAAGGCCCAGCGCCAGGGCGCCCTCATCTACAACCCCGGCGGCCCGGGCGGCTCGGGCCTGCGCTTCCCGGCCCGCGTGACCGCCAAGAACCCCATCTGGGCCAAGACCGCCGAGGCCTACGACTTCGTCGGCTTCGACCCGCGCGGCGTCGGCAAGTCGGCGCCGATCTCCTGCGTCGACCCGCAGGAGTTCGTCAAGGCGCCCAAGGCGGACCCGGTCCCCGACTCCGAGGCCGACAAGCGCGCCCAGCGCAAGCTGGCCCGCGAGTACGCCGAGGGCTGCGCCGAGCGCAGCGGCGAGATGCTGCCGCACATGACCACCCCGAACACCGCGCGCGACCTCGACGTCATCCGCGCGGCCCTCGGCGAGAAGAAGCTCAACTACCTCGGCGTCTCCTACGGCACCTACCTCGGCGCCGTCTACGGCACCCTCTTCCCGGACCACGTCCGCCGCATGGTCGTCGACAGCGTCGTGAACCCCTCCCGGGAGAAGATCTGGTACCAGGCCAACCTGGACCAGGACGTGGCCTTCGAGACCCGCTGGAAGGACTGGCAGGACTGGGTCGCGCAGAACGACGCCACCTACCACCTCGGCGACACCCGCGCCGAGGTCCAGGCCCAGTGGCTGAAGCTGCGCGCCACCGCCAAGGAGAACCCGGTCGGCGGCGTCGTCGGCCCCGCCGAACTGCTCGGCTTCTTCCAGAGCGCCCCGTACTACGACTCCGCCTGGGCGCCGGTCGCCTCCGTCTTCAGCGCCTACGTCGCCGGTGACACCCAGGCCCTGGTCGACGCCGCCGCCCCCGACATGTCCGACACCGCGGGCAACGCCTCCTCGGAGAACGGCAACGCCGTCTACACGGCCGTCGAGTGCGCCGACGCCAAGTGGCCCACCGACTGGAAGACCTGGGACCGGGACAACACCCGCCTGCACCGGGACTATCCGTTCCTCACCTGGTCCAACGCCTGGATGAACTTGCCCTGCGCCACCTGGCCCACCAAGCAGCACACCCCGGTGGAGGTGAAGACCGGCAAGGGCCTGCCGCCCGTGCTGATCGTCCAGGCGGAGCGGGACGCGGCCACCCCGTACGAGGGCGCCGTCGAACTGCACCAGCGGTTCAAGGGCTCCCGGCTGATCACCGAGCGGGACGCCGGTTCGCACGGCGTCACCGGTCTGACCAACCCGTGCGTCAACGACCGCGTCGACACCTACCTGCTCACCGGCGAGGTGGACGCCCGGGACGTGACCTGCGCCCCGCACGCCACGCCGAAGCCGTAACCCGCCAGGGTCAGGGGCGGCCGGGTGACCACCGGCCGCCCCTTCCTCACGCCCGGCGCCCCGCCAGCCAGGCGTCCTCCGCCGCGTAGTCGAAGAGGTCCCCGTACGCCCGCGCCATCTGCGGGTACGCCTCCCGCCAGTCCCGTCCCCCGGCCAGCCGCTCCTCGATGAAGGCGACCGTCTCCGGCAGCGTCTGGGCGTACCGGGCCACCGGCCGGTAGCCCAGCTCCCGCTCCGCGGCCCCCGTGCCGCACACCACCGGCGCCGGCACCGACCAGGGCGTGTCGCCCACCCGGGGCGCGGGCGGAGCACCGTCCACCAGGACGTCCGCCACCTCCGCGCCCATCACCGCGTCGATCGCCGCGGCGATCTCGGCCACCGTCGGCGCGTCCGGGTCCACGGCGTTGAGCACCCGGCTGCCGGGCCGGGCGGCGGCCAGCCGGATCACCTCGGCGACGTTGCGCACCCCCGCCGGATGGAAGCGGCTCGCACCCCCGTACGCCAGGACGCGGCGGCGCCGCCCGTCGAGGTTGCGCTTGACGAAGTACAGCTCGCGCGGCATACGGCAGTACGGCCCGTGGACCGCGCCCGCCCGCACCAGCGTCACCGGCAACCGGTCGCCCGCGGCGAGCAGTTCCCGCTCCAGGGCCGCCTTGCGGGTGCTGTAGGTGGCGTCGCCCGGCCGGACGGTGCGCTGCTGTTCGGTGAGCGGCACCGGATACTCGGGGAAGCCGCCGGGCTCCTGCCCGGTGTCGAAGCCGCGCCCCTCGTCGTCCTCGTACACCGACACCGTGGAGAGCACCACCGCCGAGCCGATCCGCCCGGCGAGCGAGGTCAGCTGCCGCGCGTGCGCCGGGCCGAACGCCACCGCGTCCACCAGGACGTCGCAGCCGTCACCGACCGCGGCGGCCAGGGCGCCGTCCTCCTCCCGGTCGGCCCGCACGGCCCGCACGTCCCCCGGCCAGTCCGCGTCCCGCCCGCCGCCGCGCGAGACGGCGGTCACCTCCCAGCCGTCCCGGGCCAGCGCACCCACCACCGGCCGTCCGATCTGTCCCGTCGCCCCGATCACCACAGCACGTGTCATACCGGGACCGTAGGCGCGCGGGGCCCCTCCCGCCACGCTCCTCTGCCGAGAGCAGAGGGACGCTAGCCGAGCGGCATCCGGGGGAACCGGCGCTCCCGCGCGGCCTTCCCCTCCGCCTCGGCCTTGACCTCGGCGGCGTACCGGTCGACGTACTCCTGCCCGGACAGCGCCATGATCGCGTACATGATCTCGTCGGTGACGGCCCGCAGGACCGTCTTCTCGTGCTCCATGCCGGCGTAGCGGGAGAAGTCCAGCGGCGCCCCGAAGCGGATCGCCACCGGGCGGACGCGGGGCAGGCGCCGGCCCGGCGGCTGCGCCTCGAACGTGCCGATCATCGCGCACGGCACCACCGGCACACCCGCCGTCAGCGCCATCACCGCGACCCCGACCTTGCCCTTGTAGAGCCGTCCGTCGGGCGAGCGGGTGCCCTCCGGGTAGATGCCGAGCAGTTCGTCCCGGCCGAGCACGCCGAGCCCCTCGCGGATCGCGGCCCGGCCCGCCTCCTTGCCGGAGCGGTCCACCGGGATCTGCCCGGCGCTGCGGAAGAAGGCCGCGGTCAGCCGTCCCTTGAGGCCGGGACCGGTGAAGTACTCGGCCTTGGCGAGGAACGTGATCCGGCGCCCGAGCACGGCGGGCATCAGGAAGTGGTCCGAGAACGACAGGTGATTGCCCGCGACGATGGCCGCCCCCGTCGCCGGAACATGGTCCAGGCCCTCGATCCGGGGACGGAAGACCAGTCTCAGCACCGGTCCCAGCAGTACGTACTTGAGCAGGTGGTAGAACACGGCTCGCCCCTCACTCCGACCGGACCCGTCATGGTGACAGCCGACCGCACCGCCTGAACAGCCCGCGGGCCCGCACGGCGTGTCCGGTTCTGGCGCGTCCGCCGTAAATGCCTGGACTGGCGACCTCTCCCACCGGGAAACTTCCGAGTTCCGACCTTCGGGAGAGTGATGGGAACAGAAGATTCGCGCCCGCCGACGCCGGGCAGAAGCGCGGTCGTCCTGGCGCTGCGCCACTACGGCAGGGAACTGCTGAGACTGCGACGGCTGACCCTGCCCGCCCTGCTGCTGCCGGCCGTCGGCAACATCGGCATCCGCTACGTCGCCCCCCTGCTCATCGCCAGGCTGGCGGGGCAGGCCGCCGGCGACGGCGGTCTCACCCTCGCGTCGGCGCTGCCGTACGTGCTGGCCTTCGGCGTGACGCTGCTGCTCGCCGAGGCGGTGTGGCGGATCGGGCAGCACTGTCTGAACCGCGTGGACGCCCTCGGCATGGAACACCTGTACGTCACCGGGATGGACGAACTCCTCGCCAAGGACGCGGCGTTCTTCCACGACAACTTCGCCGGGTCCCTGACCAAGCGGGTGCTGAGCTTCGGCAAGCGCTTCGAGGACTTCGTCGACACGGTGACGTACCGGATCGTGGGCAGCCTCGTCCCGCTGGTGTTCGGTGCCGTGGTGCTGTGGCGCTACGAACCGATGCTCGTCGCCGGCCTGCTGCTGATGATCGCGCTGACCGTGCTGGGCGCGACCCCCCTGATCCGCCGCCGGCAGAAGCTCGTCAACGACCGGGAGGCGGCCCTCGCCCGGGTCTCCGGGCACGTCGCCGACAGCCTGGCCAACATGGAGACCATCCGGGCGTTCGCGGCGGAGCGGCGGGAGGCCGACGAACACCGCCGCCGGGTCGCGGACTCCCGGCGCCTGACGCTCAGGTCGTGGGACTACGGCAATCTGCGCGTCGACACGCTGGTCGCCCCGATGTCCGTGCTGACCAACGTGCTGGGCCTGTTCGTCGCCATCGCGTTCGGCGGCCCGGGTATCGGCGTCGAGGAGATCGTCGTCGCCTTCACCTACTACTCCAACGCCACCCAGATCATGTTCGAGTTCAACCAGATCTACCGGCGGCTGGAGAGCTCCATGACCGAGGCCGCGCAGTTCACGGAGCTGCTCCTCGACCCGCCCACCGTGGTGGACGCGGCGGTGCCCGAACCGCTCGCGCCGCGCGACAGCGGCGTCCGCTTCGAGGCGGTGACCTTCGCGCACGCCGGAGCCGAGCCGATCTTCGAGGGACTCGACCTGGACGTACCCGGCGGTGCGCGGATCGGCCTGGTCGGCAGGTCCGGTGGCGGCAAGACCACCCTCACCCGGCTGCTGCTGCGGATGTCGGACGTCGACGGCGGACGCATCCTGATCGGCGGTCAGGACATCAGCGCGCTGCGCCAGACCGATCTGCGCTCACTGATCGCCTACGTCCCGCAGGAACCCGCCATGTTCCACCGCAGCCTGCGGGAGAACATCGCCTTCGCCCGGCCCGGCGCCACCGACGAGGAGATCCACGCGGCGGCGAGGGCCGCGCACGTCACGGAGTTCGCCGACCAGCTCCCCGACGGCTTCGCCACCCTGGTGGGGGAGCGGGGCGTGAAGCTCTCGGGCGGCCAGCGCCAACGGGTCGCCCTCGCCCGGGCGATCCTGCGCGACGCCCCGATCCTGCTGCTCGACGAGGCGACCAGCGCGCTGGACTCGGAGAGCGAGATCCTGGTGCAGGACGCGCTGTGGCGGCTGATGGAGGGACGGACGGCCCTCGTGGTCGCCCACCGGCTGTCCACGGTGGCCGGCATGGACCGTCTCGTCGTGCTCGACCGGGGCAGCGTCGTCGAGCAGGGCACCCACGAGGAGCTGCTCGCCGCGGACGGTGCCTACGCCCGGCTGTGGCGGCACCAGTCCGGCGGCTTCCTCGCGGAGAGCGCCGAGCCGGAGCCGGGGGACGAACCCCCGGGAACGGGCCTCGCCGGGCTGCCGGAGCCTGCCGGGCCGCCTGAGCACGCGGCGGACCGGTCCGCCGCGACGAGGCGGTGACGGACGGCCTCGGCGCGGTCTCGGCCGGCCACGGGTCCCGCGGCCCGGGCCGTCCGCCGCCGGTCAGTCGCCGGGCCCCGGGTCCGGGTGGGCCGGGGAGGCGAGACCGGCGCGGGCCGCCTCCAGTTGCGCGGCGAACGCGATGCCGAAGAAGAGGGCCACGGCGGTGAGGTTGGCCCACAGCAGCAGGGCGACGAACGCGGTCAGCGGCCCGTACAGGGCCCCGAAGGAACCGCTCTCCTCGACGTACAGCGCCAGCAGCCAGGTCGCCGTCACCCACAGGAGGATCTGCAGGGCGGAACCCAGGGCCAGCCAGGTGTAGCCGGGCTGCACCCGGCGGGGCGACCACCGGAAGATCACCGCCGAGGCGATCCACGCCAGCGCCAGCCCGGTCGGCACCTCCAGCGCGCTCCACCAGCCCGGCACGCCGCCCGCCCGCCCGGTGGCCCGCACCACCGCGTCACCGACCGCCTCACCGGCGACCAGGACGACGAACCCGAGCACCATCGGCATCCCCGCGGTGACCGCGAGGGCGATCGCCCGGGCGTACTTGAGGGGAAGGGGGCGGTCGCGCTCGATGCCGTAGATGCGGTTGGCGCCCCGCTCGATCTGGCCCATCGCCGAAGCGAGGTTCAGCAGCGCGAAGCCCAGGCCCAGCCAGAGGGCGAGCGTGCCCCACACATCACCGTGGGCGGACCGCCGGGTGCGCGCGAAGGCGTCCGCGACGACGTCTCCGCTGGCCCCGGGCACGATCCGGCCCAGGGTCAGTTCGACGACGCGGCCCACGGTCTCGGTGTGCGCGCTGGTGGCCAGGCCCACCAGGGCGACGGTGAACGGCACCAGGCCCAGCACCACCTGGAAGGCGAGGGCCCGCGCGTTGGTGAACCCGTCCGCGTAACGGAACCGGGTGAAGGAGTCGACCAGCAGCCGCACGCCCCCGTAGTGCCGCAGCGCGGTGAACGCCTCGTCCCCCGACAGCTCCTCCCCACGCATGTCCCTGGTCTGCGGGACGTGTACGGCGGTGCCCACGGCGTCCACCCTTCCTCGCGGCGGGCCCCTCTTCCCGGTGGCCGCCGAGTGACGTGTTCCGTCCGTCCAGACTGCCCCCGTTCCGCTCGGGCATCCCATGGACCGCCGCGGGGGTGGTGCGAGCCGCCGGACCGTCCGGTCAGACGCCCGGCGCGGCCGGCGGTCGTGCTCGTCCCGCGCGGCCGGCACCGTCAGCGCGTACCGCACGCTCGGCGGCACCGTGAGCAGCACCTCGCGCAGGAGCAGCCCGTCCGGCACCAGGGTGCCCCGCTGACGGCCACACCCGCGAGGCGCCGTGACTCCGAAGCGCCGGCACCGGACCGCCGAACCCCGTGAACCCTTCAGAACCTCGGCGCGGGAGCCTGCTCCGCCACGATGGCCGCCGCCTCCTCCTCGCTCTGCACCGACGGTGGTGACCCCTCCAGCGGCTGCCGCGCGGTCTCCTTCATGCAGGCCACCGCCACCACCCCGACCAGGGCCGCCGCCATCGCGTAGTACGCCGGCATCATCTCCGAGCCGGTCGCGCCGATCAGCGCGGTGATGACCAGGGGAGTGGTGCCGCCGAACAGGGACGCCGACAGGTTGTAGCCGACCGACAGGGAGCCGTAGCGCACCGAGGTGGGGAACATCGCGGGCAGCGCCGCCGACATCGTGCCCAGCAGGCACACCAGCGACAGGCCGAGCATCAGCATCCCGCCCGCCACGGCGAGCAGACTGCCCTGCCGCACCAGCAGGAACGACGGGGCGGACAGCACCAGGAAGCCCAGCATGCCGGTCATCAGCACGGGCTTGCGGCCGTACCGGTCCGAGATCCGGCCCACCCGGCTGATGACCAGCATCAGCACGATCATGGTGACGACGAGGATCAGCAGCCCGTGCGTCTCGCTGTAGTGCAGCTCGTCCGAGAGGTACGTCGGCATGTACGACAGCAGCATGTAGTCGGTGATGTTGTAGGCGCCGACCAGGGCGACGCACAGCACCAGCATCCGCCAGTGCTGCCGGAAGATCTTCGCGAGGTCGCCCCGGGCCGTCGTCTCCACCGCGGTCGCCGCGTCCGGGACGTGCACGCCGCCCTCCTCCAGCTTCAGGAAGGCGGGGGTGTCGTCCAGGCGCATCCGCAGATACAGACCGACGACACCGAGCGGACCGGCGACCAGGAACGGGACGCGCCAGGCCCACGCGTCCACCGCTTCGGTGCCCAGCCCCGCGGTGAGCGCGGTCACCAGCCCCGCCGCGCAGGTGTACCCGGCCAGCGTCCCCAGCTCCAGGAAGGAGCCGAAGAAGCCGCGCCGCTTGTCCGGCGCGTACTCCGCGATGAACGTCGAGGCACCTCCGTACTCGCCGCCGGTGGAGAACCCCTGGAGCAGCCGGAACAGGATGAGCAGCAGCGGCGACCAGAAGCCGACCGCGGCGTACGTCGGCAGCAGCCCGATCGCGCAGGTGCCGATCGCCATCAGGATCATCGTCAGCGCGAGGACCTTCTTGCGGCCGATCCTGTCGCCCATCGGCCCGAACACCATGCCGCCGATCGGCCGCACCAGGAAGGCGACGGCGAACGTGGCGAAGGAGGACAGCAACTGCGCGGTGTCGCTCCCCGAGGGGAAGAAGACCCGGCCGATGGTGCCGGCCAGATAGGCGTAGATGCCGAAGTCGAACCACTCCATGGCGTTGCCGAGGGCGGCGGCCTTCACCGCCCGCTTGACCGCCCGCTCGTCCGTCACCGTGATGTCCGACCGGCGCAGCCGGGGGTTCCGCCTGCGTCTGACGGCGCGGAAGAGAGCCGGGTGACGCTTGAGAGCCGCGGAATCGGGCACGGGCCCGTGGTCGGTGGGAGACGTGGCTGCGTTCCTTTCCGGGGGCATAGCGCTCCAAACGGAACTCATGCTCGTTCATATGCTTTCCAGCCGCACCTGCCACAGAATGCGAATTTCACTCGTACGGATCGGTGTTGTATCGATCACCGAGTAGGCTGCGGAGCATGCGGATCGCCGTCTCCTCGGACATGGACGAACCCGTCGCCCGCCTCCTGGTGGAGGAACTGCGCGGCCGGGGCCACGACGTGCTGGCCCACGGCGCGCTGCGCCCCGGGGACGACGCCCGGTGGGCGGTGTGCTCGGAGCGGGCGGCCCGTGAGGTCGCCGCCGGGCGCGCCGACCAGGCGGTGGTGTGCTGCTGGACCGGCACCGGCGCGTCGATCGCCGCGAACAAGGTGCCGGGCGTCCGCGCGGCCCTGTGCGCGGACGCGTACACGGCGGACGGTGCCCGCCGCTGGAACGACGCCAACGTCCTCGCCCTCAGCCTGCGGCTGACCTCCGGCCCGCTGCTGACGGAGATCCTCGACGCCTGGTTCGCCGGCACGCCCAGCACGGACGCCGAGGACCGGGAGAGCGTGACCCACGTGACCCGGCTCGACGCCGCCCGTCCGGCCCCGTGACACCCCGGCCTCGTGACATCCCGGCCTCGTGACATCCCGGCCTCGTGACACCCCGGTCCCGTGACACCCCGGTCCCGTGACACCCCGCCCCCGTGACACCCCGCCCCCGTGGCACTCCAACCCCGTGGCACCCCGGCCCAGGGCGGAACGGCCCCTGACCGGCCCCTGACCGACCGCCGTGGCACCGCCGGGTCCCCGGCCACCGCGGTGCCGTCCCCGGGCGAGTCGCCGCCCGGGCGTGCCGCGGCGTGCGCGCCCGGGCCGGCCGGGGCGCGGGTCCGCTCCGCTCAGGCCGCCAGGACCTTCCCCAGCGCACCCAGCGCCTCCCGAAGCTCCTCCGCCGTGATCGTCAGCGGCGGCGCCAGACGGATCGTGGAGCCGTGCGTGTCCTTGACCAGGACGCCCTCCCGCATCAGGCGCTCGCTCACCTCGCGGCCGGTGCCCAGCGCCGGGTCCACGTCGACGCCCGCCCACAGCCCGCGCGCCCGGAAACCCACGACGCCCCGCCCCACCAGCGCCGCCAGCCCCTCCCGCAGCAGCACGCCCAGTTCGGCCGCCCGCCGCTGGTACTCGCCCGTCTCCAGCAGCTCTACCACCGCCGTACCGACCGCCGCGGCCAGCGGATTGCCGCCGAACGTCGAGCCGTGCTCGCCCGGATGCAGCACCCCGAGCACCTCCCGCCGGCCCGCCACCGCCGACACCGGCACGATCCCGCCGCCCAGCGCCTTGCCGAGCAGCACCAGATCGGGGACGACCGCCTCGTGCTCGACGGCCAGGGTGTGCCCGGTGCGGCCCAGCCCCGACTGGATCTCGTCCGCAACGAACAGACAGCCCGCCCGCCGGGTCACCTCCCGCACCCCCGCGAGATAGCCGTCGTCCGGGATCAGCACCCCCGCCTCGCCCTGGACCGGCTCGATCAGCACCGCCGCCGTCGTCTCGTCGACCGCCGCCTCCAGCGCCGCCAGGTCGTTGTACGGCACGACCCGGAACCCGGGGGTGAACGGACCGAAGCCCGCGCGGGCCGTCTCGTCCGTGGAGAAGCTCACGATCGTCGTCGTACGGCCGTGGAAGTTGTCCGCCGCCACCACGATCGTCGCCTCGCCGTCCGGGACGCCCTTCACGTCGTACGCCCACTTGCGGGCCACCTTGACGCCGCTCTCCACCGCCTCCGCGCCGGTGTTCATCGGCAGCACCATGTCCATGCCGGTCAGGGCGGCGAGGCGCTCGGCGAACAGGGCGAGACGGTCGTTGTGGAAGGCGCGCGAGGTCAGCGTCAACCGGTCCAGCTGACGGTGGGCCGCCTCGACCAGCGCCGGGTGGCGGTGGCCGAAGTTCAGCGCCGAGTAACCGGCCAGCAGGTCCAGGTAGCGGCGGCCCTCCACGTCCTCCATCCAGACGCCCTCCGCGCGGGCGACGACCACGGGCAGCGGGTGGTAGTTGTGCGCGAGGACCGGCTCCTCCGCGCGGATCAGCTCGGC
Source organism: Streptomyces sp. SYSU D01066-1 (assembly GCF_054956795.1). Taxonomy (NCBI): domain Bacteria; kingdom Bacillati; phylum Actinomycetota; class Actinomycetes; order Kitasatosporales; family Streptomycetaceae; genus Streptomyces; species Streptomyces sp. SYSU D01066-1. The sequence goes on from NZ_JBUDHV010000025.1 coordinate 58,212, forward strand.
GGACGTACGGGTGTGCGCGGTGGTGGTCATCAGCGGATCTCCTGAGTACAGCACTTGATCCCGCCGCCCGCCTTGTGGAACTCGGACAGGTCGACGGGGACAGGGACGTAGCCGCGCTCGGCGAGCCGGCCGGAGAGGGCCGTCGCCCCCGGTGAGATGAACACGTGACGCCCGTCGCAGACGGAGTTGAGGCCGAACGCCAGCGCGTCCTCGCGGGTCGCGAGCACCGCGTCCGGGTACAGCCGGGCGAGTACCTCACGGCTGCCCGGGCTGAACGCCTCCGGGTAGTACGCCACATTGTCGTCGCCGAGCACGAACAACGCCGTGTCCAGGTGGTAGAAGTACGGGTCCACCAGCGTCAGCGAGATCACCGGCACGCCGAAGAACTCCTGCGCCTCCCGGTGCGCCCCGGGCGCCGTGCGGAACCCGGTACCGGCCAGGATCCACCGCCCGGCCGGCGCCAGGTCGCCCTCGCCCTCGCACACCGACTCCGGGTGCCGCACCTCGTGGCCCCGCTCCTTGAACCACGCCTCGTACGGCAGTGACTCGGCACGCCGCTCGGGCGCGAGGAAGCGGGAGCCGAGGACCCGGCCCCCGACGACGACCGCCGCGTTGGCGGCGAACACCATGTCGGGCAGGCCGGGCACCGGCGCGACCCGCTCGACGGTGTGGCCGTGGCCGCGGTAGGCGTCGACCAGGGCCTGCCACTGGTCGAGGGCGCGGACGACGTCCACCGGGCGGTCGAGGCTCATCCACGGATTGATCGCGTACCGCACGGCGAAGTGCCGGGGCTCGCACACCAGGAAGCGCCGCCTGCGCGGCACACGGGAGTCGGGCACAGCGGGGTCCTCCGCTTGGCTCACAGGGGGTGACGGGATGTGTCACCACGGTAAGAAAAGGCGGAGAGGCGCGACAAGCGACGAAAGCTGCGTGTCCGTGCAGCAATCATGCGTGCTCCAGCCGTTCAGCGCAGGTCCGCTGCGCGCTTTGGAGCCGTCTTCCGGATCGGCACCGGTTCCGGCCCCGGCGCCGGCACCGGCTCGGGCAGGGGATGGCCGGCCCCGGCCTCCGGGCTGTCCGGGATCAGGTGCGACAGCACCATCACACTGATCGTCTTCCGGATGAACGGCTCCACCCGGATCCGCTCCAGCACCTCCTCGAAGTGCTCCACGTCCCGCGCCCGCACGTGCAGCAGCGCGTCCGCGCCCCCGGTCACCGTCATCGCCGCCGTGATCTCCGGATGGTTGCGCACCACCTCCGCCAGCCGCCGCGGCGGCGCCGCCCCCTCGCAGTACACCTCCACGTACGCCTCCGTCCGCCAGCCCAGCGCGGACGGCCGCACCGTCGCCGTGAACCCGGTGATCACACCGGTCTCCCGCAGCCGGTCCACCCGGCGCTTGACCGCCGTCGCCGACAGTCCGATCCCGGCGCCGATCTCGGCGAAGGACGTCCGGGCGTTGGCCGTCAACGCGGTCACGATCTTCCGGTCCAGCTCGTCGAAGGAGCCCGGCCTGCTGTTCATGCGGGCACTGTATCCATCGCGTACGTCCACGTCGGGCCCGTGTTCACACCTGCGGATCGCCCCTAGACTCCACGTCCATGCTGCGCGTCCTGGCCGTCGACGACGAACGCCCCTCGCTGGAAGAACTGGTGTACCTGCTCAACGCCGACCCGCGCGTCGCCGGCGTGCGGGGCGCCGGCGACGCCACCGAGGCGCTGCGCAGCGTCAACCGCGCCCTGGAGTCGGGCCCCGACGGGCCGGACGCCCTCGACGTGGTCTTCCTGGACATCCAGATGCCCGGCCTGGACGGCCTGGACCTGGCCCGGCTGCTCACCGGCTTCGCCCGGCCGCCGCTGGTCGTGTTCGTCACCGCCCACGAGGACTTCGCCGTGCAGGCGTTCGACCTCAAGGCCGTCGACTACGTCCTCAAACCCGTCCGCCGCGAACGCCTCGCCGAAGCCGTCCGCCGCGCCGCCGAGCTGCGGGGTGCCCTGCCGCGCATCCCCGTCCACGAACCCGACCCCGGCCACATCACCGTGGAGCTCGGCGGCGTCACCCGCTTCGTCGCCGTCGACGACATCACCCACGTCGAGGCCCGCGGCGACTACGCCCGGCTGCACACCGCTCAGGGCAGCCACCTGGTCCGCATCCCGCTGTCCACCCTGGAGGAGCGCTGGCGCTCCCGCGGCTTCGTCCGCATCCACCGCCGCCACCTGGTCGCCCTGCGCCACATCGGCGAACTCCGCCTGGACGCCGGCACGGTCAGCGTCCTGGTCGGCGGCGAGGAACTCCAGGTCAGCCGCCGCCACGCCCGCGAACTGCGCGACCTGCTGATGAGGAGGACCTGAACCGTGCCCCAGGACCCCGCCGAGCGCCGCGTCACCGTCACGGGCCCGCCCCGCCGCACCCGCCACCGGACCTTCGCCTACTACCGCCCGCGCACCGAGATCGACGAGCAGACCACCCTCGGCCACACCTACGTCCGCTCCCTGATGCGCACCCAACTGCGCGCCGCCCTCACCGTCTTCGCCGTCCTCGTCCTGCTGATCGGCCCGCTCCCGCTGCTGTTCGCGGCGATGCCCGGCACCCGCCGCCTGGAGTGGGCCGTCCTCGGCTTCGCCCTGTACGCCCCGCTGGTCCTGCTCGCCCGCTGGTACGTGCGCCGCGCCGAACGCAACGAGCGCGACCTGGTCCGCCTGGTCGAGGACGGCTGACCACCGTGCAGTCGAGCTACGCCGTCCCCGCCGTCGCCCTCGTCGTCGTCGCCACCGTCCTGGTCGGCGCCTTCGGCCTGCGCATCTCCCGCACCACCTCCGACTTCTACGTCGCCTCCCGCACCGTCGGCCCCCGCCTCAACGCCGCCGCCATCAGCGGCGAGTACCTCTCCGCCGCGTCCTTCCTCGGCGTCGCGGGGCTGGTCCTGGTCCAGGGCCCCGACATGCTCTGGTACCCGGTCGGCTACACCGCCGGCTACCTGGTGCTCCTCCTCTTCGTCGCCGCCCCGCTGCGCCGCTCCGGCGCCTACACCCTCCCCGACTTCGCCGAGGCCCGGCTCGCCTCCCAGGCGGTGCGGCGCCTCGCGGGCGCCTTCGTCGTCGGCGTCGGCTGGCTCTACCTGCTGCCCCAGCTCCAGGGCGCGGGGCTGACCCTGGCCGTGCTGACCGGCGCGCCCGGCTGGCTCGGTGGGGTCATCGTCGCCGTCGTCGTCACCGCCACCGTCGCCGCCGGCGGCATGCGCAGCATCACCTTCGTCCAGGCCTTCCAGTACTGGCTCAAGCTCACCGCCCTGCTCGTCCCCGCCCTCTTCCTGATCCTGGCCTGGCGGGCCGACGGCGCCCCCCGCCGCGCCTTCGACGAACCCGCCGCCTTCCGCGAGCAGCGCACCGTCCGCGTCCAGGACACCCTCACCATGAGGCTCGACAGCCCGCTGGCCGTCACGGTCGACGGCACCGTCGACGGCCGCCGCCACGACGGCACCCGGCTCCACCTGTCCACCGGCCCGCACCGCGTCGACGCCGGCACCCGCCTCACCTTCGCCCCGCACACCCCCGTCCCCGCCGCGACCGTCCACGGCGCCGACGACGCGTTGACCCCGTCCCGCGCCGAGAGCCGCACCGAACGTCCGCTGTACGCCACCTACGGCCTGATCCTCGCCACGTTCCTCGGCACCATGGGCCTGCCGCACGTCGTGGTCCGCTTCTACACCAGCCCGCACGGCGTCGCCGCCCGCCGCACCACCGTCGCCGTCCTCGGCCTGGTCGGCGCCTTCTACCTGCTGCCGCCCGTCTACGGCGCCCTCGGCCGCCTCTACGCCCCCGAACTCACCCTCACCGGCGACGCCGACGCCGCCGTGCTGCTGCTGCCCGGCCGCATGATCGGGGGAGTGGGCGGCGACCTGCTCGGCGCCCTGGTCGCGGGCGGCGCCTTCGCCGCGTTCCTGTCCACCGCCTCCGGGCTGACCATGGCCGTCGCGGGCGTCCTCACCCAGGACGTCCTGCCCACCCGAGGCGTGCGGCACTTCCGGCTCGGCACCGTCCTCGCCATGGCCGTGCCGCTCGCGGCGAGCGTCCTGGTGGGCGGGCTGCCGGTGGCCGACGCGGTCGGCCTCGCCTTCGCCGTCTCCGCCTCCTCCTTCTGCCCGCTGCTCGTCCTCGGCATCTGGTGGCGGCGGCTGACCCCGCCGGGCGCGGCGGCCGGGATGCTGGTCGGCGGCGGCTCGGCGCTGCTCGCCGTGGCCGCGACGATGGCCGGCCTCCCCGGCGACGGCGCGCTGCACGCGCTGCTGGCCTGGCCCGCGCTGTGGACGGTGCCGCTGGGCTTCCTCACCATGATCGCGGTGTCGCTGGCCACCCCGGGCCGGGTGCCGGCCCGGGCCGCGGCGATCCTGGCCCGGTTCCACCTCCCCGAGGAACTGCGCACGGAGGAGCTGCGCCCTCAGGAAGGCAGAGCGGCGTGAGCGGATTCCTGGCGGGCCTGTGCGTGGCCGTCCTGCCGCTGCTGGCGGCCGGCTTCTGGCTGGGCCGGCGCACCGCCCGTCCCGAGAACCTGGGCGGACTCGGCACCCCCGTCGAGCACGCCACCTTCCAGACCCTGCACACTGCCTCCCTCGCCGCGCCCCCGCTCCGGGCGGGCCTCACCGAGGAGACCGCCCGCAGGTCCGCCCGCAAACTGCGCTCCCTGCTCGGCACCGACGCGCTCTGCCTGACGGACACCGAGGAGGTCCTGGTCTGGGACGGCGCCGGCGCCCACCACCGGTCCCAGATCATGGGGCTGCTCGCCGGCCCGCTGGAGACCGGCCGCGGCGAGGCGTTCCCGCTCACCTGCTCCACCCCCGACTGCGCGGTGCGCTGGGCCGTCGTCACCCCGCTCACCGTCGACGACCGGGTGCACGGCGCGCTGGTGGCCTGCGCGCCCCGCGAGTCCGCCGTCCTCGTCCGGGCGGCCGGCGAGGTCGCCCGCTGGATCTCCGTGCAACTGGAACTCGCCGACCTCGACCGCTCCCGCACCCGTCTCATCGAGGCCGAGATCAAGGCACTGCGCGCCCAGATCTCCCCGCACTTCATCTTCAACTCGCTCGCGGTGATCGCGTCCTTCGTCCGCACCGACCCCGAACGCGCCCGGGAACTGCTCCTCGAGTTCGCCGACTTCACCCGCTACTCGTTCCGCCGGCACGGGGACTTCACCACCCTCGCCGAGGAACTGCACGCCATCGACCACTACCTGGCGCTGGTCCGGGCCCGCTTCGGCGACCGGCTCGCCGTCACCCTCCAGATCGCCCCCGAGGTCCTGCCGGTCGCCCTGCCCTTCCTCTGCCTCCAGCCCCTGGTGGAGAACGCCGTCAAGCACGGCCTGGAGGGCGAGTCCGGTACCCGCCGCATCCAGATCACCGCGCAGGACGCGGGCGCCGAGGCCCTCGTCGTCATCGAGGACGACGGCGCCGGCATGGACCCCGCCCTGCTGCGCGCCATCCTCGCCCGCGAGGCCAGCCCGTCCGGCGGCATCGGCCTGTCCAATGTCGACGACCGGCTCCGCCAGGTGTACGGCGACGACCACGGCCTGGTCGTCGAGACGGCCCCGGGCGCGGGCATGAGGATCACCGTCCGGCTGCCGAAGTACCAGCCGGGCGTCCACTCGGCCGCCCGGCCGGCCCGCGGCTGAGCCTCAGGCGTCGCGGGTGGCGACCATCCCCAGCGTGATCAGTCCGAGCACGACCCAGCCGAACCACAGCCAGCCGTTGCCGCCGAGCGCCACCGTGTAGGCCGTCACCGCCACCAGGCCGCCGATGGTGAGAGCCCCCATCGTCCTCGTGGCACCGTCCGTGGAACCGGGCATCGCGACCCCCTCCTCATGGTCCGATCCCCTCCATGGTGCCCCGAAGCGCCCGGCTCAGCTCCCGCGCGTCCGCAAAGAGGCCAGATAGGCGTTGTACGCCGCCAGCTCCTTGTCGCCGTCCCGGTCGGCGGCCCGGTCCTTGCGCCTGGCCTGCCGCTGGTCCGAGGCGTACCACTGGAACAGCAGCGCGATCAGCACCAGGACCGAGGGCACCTCACTGAACGCCCACGCGATACCGCCGGCCGCGTTCTGGTCGGAGAGCGCGTCGACGCCGAGCGAGGCGGGCGGGTTCTCGAACGTCGAGACCATCGGCGAGGACGCCATCATCAGCGCGATGCCGAAGAACGCGTGGAACGGCATGCCCGCGAACAGCTCCAGCATCCGCATGAGGTGGCCCGGCCGGTGCGGACCCGGGTCCACCCCCATGATCGGCCAGAAGAAGACCACGCCGACGGCGAGGAAGTGCACCATCATCGCGATGTGCCCGACCTGGGAGCCCATCAGGAAGTCGAACAGCGGTGTGAAGTAGAGCGCGTACAGACTCGCGACGAACATCGGGATCGTGAACACGGGGTGGGTGATCACCCGCATGTACCGGCTGTGCAACAGCATCAGCAGCAGTTCCCGCGGCCCCTTGCTGCCCCGCACGGAGGCCGGCGGCAGCGCGCGCAGCGCGAGGGTGACCGGGGCGCCGAGCAGGAGCAGGATGGGCGACACCATGCTGATGACCATGTGCTGCACCATGTGCACGCTGAACATGACCATGCCGTAGTCGTTCAGCCTGGTGCACATCACCAGCGCGATGCTCAGCACCCCGACGACGAAGGCGACGGTCCGCGCCGGCGGCCAGGCGTCCCCGCGCCGCGCCAGCCGGACGACCCCCCAGCCGTAGAGCGCGAGCCCCAGCAGGCAGGCGACGAGGAAGAAGGGGTCCGTCGACCACCCGAGCCCCCGCCCCAGCGTGAACGGCGGCAGGTCCGTCATCATGCCGTGCCCGCTGTGATCCATCGCCGGCTCCTGTTTCGTGCGGATTGAACGATTCTGTCCGCCCCAAGACTAGAACCGCCCCCGGCAGCCGATGTCACCGGGGGCCGGACAGCGCCCGCCGGGGGCGGGACCGCACCGGTGCGCGCGGCTCCGCCGCCGGGGGCGCGGGCGGCCGCCACGGGTCCGCGCCCGCCGCACGGCCTAGAGCACGCACTCCGCTTCCGCGTACCGGTCCTCCGGTACCGTCTTCAACGTCTCCACGGCCTTCGCCAACGGCACCATCACGATGTCCGTCCCCCGCAGCGCCGTCATCTTCCCGAACTCGCCACGGTGCGCGGCCTCCACCGCGTGCCACCCGAACCGCGTCGCCAGCACCCGGTCGTACGCCGTGGGCGTCCCGCCCCGCTGCACATGCCCGAGGATCACCGGCCGCGCCTCCTTGCCGAGCCGCCCCTCCAGCTCGATGGAGAGCTGCCGGGCGATCCCCGCGAAGCGCTCGTGGCCGTAGACGTCCTTGCCGCCCTCGTCGAACGCCATCGTCCCCGGCTTCGGCTTGGCGCCCTCCGCCGCCACCACGATCGCGAACCGCTTGCCCGCCGAGAACCGCTCACCGACCTTCGCGGCCAGCTCCTCTATGTCGAAGGGCCGCTCCGGTACGACGACGGCGTGCGCGCCGGCCGCCATCCCGGAGTGCAGCGCGATCCAGCCGGTGTGCCGGCCCATGACCTCGACGATCAGCACCCGCTGGTGCGACTCGGCGGTGGTCTTCAGCCGGTCCAGCGCCTCCGTCGCGACCGTCACGGCGGTGTCGAAACCGAAGGTGACGTCGGTGACGGCGATGTCGTTGTCGATGGTCTTGGGCACCCCGACTATCGGCAGCCCGTTGTCGGACAGCAGCCGGGCCGCCTTCAGCGTGCCCTCGCCGCCGATCGGGATGATCGCGTCGAGGCCCAGCTCCCGGACGTGCCCCCGGGCCCGCTCCACGCCGTCCCGCAGGTGCTCGGGACGGACCCGCGAGGAGCCGAGGATGGTGCCGCCGAGGGCCAGGATGCCGCCCACGGCGTCGAGGTCGAGCTTGAGGTAGTCGCACTCCAGGAGGCCCTTCCAGCCGTCCCGGAAACCGATGACCTCGTCGCCGTGGTCGGCGACGGCGCGGTGCACGACGGACCGGATGACGGCGTTCAGGCCGGGGCAGTCGCCGCCGGACGTGAGGACACCAATGCGCATAACCCGAATTACCTTCTCCAGTGGCCACGGGTCCGGACCGCGATGTCCGGCTCGGATGCCGCCACCCTAGCGGCATCCGCGGGCCCGTCCGCACGGCGCGTCCGCCTGCTGGACGTGCCCGCTCACCTGTGCGGACGCGCCATCAGACGGGCCGGTGACGTGCGGGACGGCGCCTGTGTCAGGCGGACTGCTGGGCCGACGCGATGCGCTCGTCGCGCAGCGCCTCGTACCACCGGTCGTCGGTCGGCGGCAGCGCGTTCACGTCCAGGGCCAGCTTCAGCAGCAGGTCCGCGATGAGCGGGTTGCGGGCGAGGACCGGCCCGTGCATGTACGTACCGAAGACCGTGTCGTTGAACGCGCCCTCCGTGCCGTCCCCGGTGCCGTTGCCGTTGCCGAAGCGGACCTGGGCGAGCGGGCGGGCGGTCGGGCCCAGGTGGGTGACGCCCTGGTGGTTCTCGAAGCCGGTCAGCGGGGGCAGGCCGAGGCGCGGGTCGATGTCGCCGAGGACGTCGCCCACGCACCGCTCGCCCTCGCCGCGCACCGAGACCACGTCGAGCAGGCCGAGGCCCGGCTCGCGCCGGCCGAGGTCGTTGACGAACTCGTGGCCGAGGATCTGGTAGCCGGCGCAGACCGAGAAGACGATCGCGCCGTTGCCCACCGCCCGGTGCAGACCGCCGTCCCGGCGCAGCCGCTCCGCCGCGAGCCGCTGCGGCCGGTCCTCGCCGCCGCCGATCAGGTAGATGTCGCCGGAGGTGGGGATCGGCTGGTCGCTGCGCACGTCGATCCGGGCCACGTCCAGGCCGCGCTGCCGGGCGCGGCGCTCCACGACGAGGACGTTGCCCTGGTCGCCGTAGGTGCTGAGCAGGTCCGGGTAGATCCAGACGATGCGCAGTTGGTTGTCGCTCACTCTCAAGTTCCCTACCGGTGTCGTGGGTCAGTTGCCGACGCGGCGGCGCAGGTCCTGGAACGCGGTGTAGTTGGCGATGACCTCGATCCGGCCCGGCGGGCACTGCTGCACCGCCTGGTCGAGGTTCTCGCACACCTGGAACTGCTGGTCCGCCACCTCCAGGCGGACCGCCAGGTCCAGCTTCCGGTCGCCGATCACGCAGATCGGGTGGCCGGTCAGCCGCGTGTAGTCGACGTCCCACAGCCAGGAGGTGTCGGTGCCGTCGGCGCCGCGCGCGTTCACCGAGAGGATCACCGGCGCCGGCGGCTGATCGATCAGGGAGAAGGTCTCCAGCCAGCCGGCCGGGTTCTTGGCGAGCAGCAGACGCAGGTCGCGGCCCTGGAACTGGACCACGTCGTAGCGTCCGGCGACCGCCTGCACCTGGTACATCCGCTCCAGGGCGACCTGCGGCGGCACGCCGAAGACGGCGGTGACGGCCGCCGAGGAGGCGGCGTTGGCCTTGTTGGCGCGGCCCGGCAGCTGGAGGTGGATCGGCCAGGCCGAGCCGTGCGGGTCGATGACGTGGTCACCGGAGAGCGCCCAGCTCGGGGTGGGCCGGCGGAAGCCGCACTCGCCGCAGAACCAGTCGTCGCCGGGGCGCTGCATCACACCGCCGCAGGACGGGCAGGACCAGGCGTCGTCCTTCCACATCTGCCCGGCGGCCACCCAGACCACGTTGGGTGAGGAGGAGGCGGCCCAGACCACCAGCGGGTCGTCGCAGTTGGCGACGACGACGGACTTGGTGCCGGCCAGGCCCTCCCGCCAGGCCTCCGCGAGCATGCGGGTCTCGGCGGCGCGGTCGAGCTGGTCGCGGGAGAGGTTGAGCAGGGCGATGCACTTGGGCTCGGTGGCCTGGGCGACGCCCACGAGGTACTTCTCGTCGACCTCGATGACGCCGTACCGGGCGTCCGCGCCGCCCGCCAGCGCCGAGGTGATGCCGGCCGGCATGTTCGCGCCGAGCGCGTTGGAGACGACCGGTCCGGCAGCCTTGAGGGCCTCGGCGATCAGCCGGGTGGTGGTGGTCTTGCCGTTGGTCGCCGACACCAGGGTCACGTCCAGGTGCTGCGCGAGCCGGGCGAGGAGGTCGGGGTCGAGCCGGAGCGCGACCTTGCCGCCGATCACCGAACCGCTGCCGCGACCCGCGGCGCGGGACGCCGCCGCGACCGCTTTGCCCGCGGTCACGGCCAGCTTGGCCCGTGGCGTGAGCGGGTCCGAGTTGCCTGCCATCAGTTCTCGATCCTCCTTGCGTACGCGCCGCGCCTGAAGCCTGGGAAGCCTGACGGCCACGTGGTGTGGACCTCAGCCTATCGAGATCCGCTCGCCCGCCCGAATCGCGGCCCGCGCGAGCGGGCCGTTCGGGCCCGTACCCTTGCGGCCATGCGACACGGCCCGATCCCGGGCGCCCGCGGGCGCGTCCGGCCCTTGACCCTGCTCGGAGACACGGTACTGCGCGAGCCGTGCCGCGAGGTCACCGGCTTCGGCCCCGAACTGGCGCGACTCGTGGAGGACTTGTTCGCCACCATGTACGCCGCCCGCGGCGTGGGCCTGGCGGCCAACCAGATCGGCGAATCGCTGCGGGTCTTCGTCTACGACTGCCCGGACGACGAGGACGTCCGTCACCTGGGCCATGTGGTCAATCCCCGGCTGGTGGAGACCGACGGGGTGGTGGTGCGCGGGCCCGAGGGCTGTCTGTCGCTGCCGGGCCTGGAGGCCGGGACCGAGCGGTACGACCACGCCGTCGTCGAGGGCTTCACCGCGGACGGGGAGCCGGTCACCGTGCACGGGACGGGATTCTTCGCGCGCTGCCTGCAGCACGAGTGCGACCACCTGGAGGGGCGTCTCTACGTCGACCACCTCACCGGATGGCGTCGCCGGCGGGTGGAACGGCAGGCCGCCCGGGCCGACTGGGGCCGCCGGGCACCCGTTGCCCGGAGCCGCTAGGGACTCGCTGCCCGGAGCCGTCAGAGACTCGCTGACCGGGGCCGTCAGGGTCCCGTTGCCCGGAGCCGTCAGGGACTCGCTGACCGGGGCCGTCAGAAACCCGGGCCGTCCGTCCGGTCGTCCGCCGCCGCCAGCCGGCCCCACAGCAGGTCGGCCAGACAGCGCACCAATTCCTCGCGGGAGCAGGGGCGTTCGCCGAGCCACCAGTCACCGGCGGCGTGCATCATCCCGACGATCCCGTGCCCCCACACCCGGGCCAGCCGCTGCCCGTCCGGTCCGAGGTCGAGGCGCTCCTCGATGACCTGGGCCAGCTCCTCGCCCATGCGGCGCAGCAGCGGCGCCGAGTGCTTGCCGACGTCGAAACCCGCCTCGCCCTGGGCGCTGTCCGCCGGGTGCATCAGGAAGCGGTACACCTGAGGGCGGGCCTCGATGGCCGCCAGGTAGGTGTCCAGGGTGGCCTCGACGCGCTGCCGCCGCTCCGCCGGGGCGTCCAGGGCGGCCCGCAGCGAGGCGAGGAGGGCGTCCGTGTGGCGCTGGGCGAGGGCGGCGTACAGGCCGCCCTTGTCGCCGAAGTGCCGGTAGAGGATCGGCTTGGTGATGCCCGCCTCGGCGGCGATGGCGTTCATCGAGGCGTGGGGTCCGTCACGCAGCACCACCCGGTCGGCGGCCTCCAGCAGCTCTCGCCGTCGCCGGTCGGCGGACCGCTGCTGATCGGTCCGCTGCCTGGTCTCCATGTGCTCTCCCCACCTGTGCCGGTTCGGTGACGCCTGCGCAAACTAGCACTCACCGCCCCCCGATGATCGAACGGGCTGCCGACGGGCGTGGGGAGTTGACTTTTCTTACCCGTGGGTAACAGACTCGATGTTACCGTTAGTAACACGCAGGTGCGTCACTGGAGGGGTCATGGCCGAGTTCACCATGGAGCTCAACGACGAACAGAAGGAGGTGCGGGACTGGCTGCACGGCTTCGCCGCCGACGTGATCCGTCCCGCCGCCGCCGAATGGGACGAGCGTGAGGAGACTCCCTGGCCGGTCATCCAGGAGGCCGCCAAGGTCGGCATCTACTCCCTCGACTTCTACGCCCAGCAGTACTTCGACCAGACGGGACTCGGCATCCCGATGACCATGGAGGAGCTGTTCTGGGGCGACGCGGGCATCGCCCTGTCGATCGTCGGCACCGGCCTCGCCGCCGTCGGCGTCCTCGCCAACGGCACCGAGGAGCAGATCGGCACCTGGATCCCGCAGATGTACGGCGACGTGAACGACGTCAAGGTCGCCGCCTTCTGCTCCTCCGAGCCCGACGCCGGCTCCGACGTCGCCTCGATGCGCACGCGCGCGGTGTACGACGAGGCCAAGGACGAGTGGGTCATCAACGGCACCAAGACCTGGGCGACCAACGGCGGCATCGCGGGCGTCCACGTGGTCGTCGCGGTCGTCGACCCGGAGCTGGGCTCCAAGGGCCACGCCTCCTTCATCGTCCCGCCGGGCACCAAGGGGCTCTCCCAGGGCCAGAAGTTCAAGAAGCACGGCATCCGCGCCTCGCACACCGCCGAGGTCATCCTCGAGGACGTGCGCGTGCCCGGCTCCTGCCTGCTGGGCGGCAAGGAGAAGCTGGACGCCCGCCTCGCCCGCGCCCGGGAGAAGGCCAAGAAGGGCAGCATGGGGGTCCCCCCGCTCGAGCGAAGCCGAGAGGGGGGGAGGGTCAAGAACGCGGCGATGGCCACCTTCGAGGCGTCCCGCCCGGCGGTCGGCGCCATGGCGGTGGGCACCGCCCGCGCCGCCTACGAGGTGGCTCTGGAGTACGCCCAGACGCGGGAGCAGTTCGGCCGCCCGATCATCGACAACCAGGGCGTCGCCTTCCAGCTCGCCGACATGCGCACTTCCATCGACGCGGCCCGGCTGCTGGTGTGGCGGGCGTCCTGGATGGCCATCAACGGCAAGCCGTTCACCGCCGCCGAGGGTTCGATGTCCAAGCTGTTCGCCAGCGAGACCGCCAAGAAGGTGACCGCCCAGGCGGTCCAGATCCTGGGCGGCAACGGCTACACCCGGGAGTACCCGGTGGAGCGCATGCACCGGGACAGCGCGATCTACACCATTTTCGAGGGCACCAGCGAGATCCAGCGCCTGGTGATCGCCCGCACCCTGTCGGGGATGCCGATCCGGTAGCGCCGCCGCAACGGGGGCGTGATGTCGGTGGGGCGGTCTACGGTGCGGCCATGACCTTCACACCGCCCGCCGGACTGCCGCCCGGCCGGTTCCTTCCCCGCGGTCCGTCACGGGGTGTCTGGATCTCCGACGACTTCCCGGACGACCTCGAACGCCGGTGGCCGCGTCTGCTGAGCGAGGGGCCGGTCCACGGTTTCGTCGCCGTCCTGGGCCGGGCGGACGCCGTGGGCGCACCGCTCGACCCGGCCCGGGTCGGGGCGGTGCGCCTGGAGGAGGCGCCGGCCGCGGACTTCGCGGACTACCGCCGCCGGAGGCTGCCGTCCTGGACGCATCCGGACCCGGACCCGGTGCCCGACGGGACCGAGCCGTGTCCGCACGATCCCGGACCGCCCTTCGAGCGGTGGCCGGGCCCGGCGCCGGGTGTCCCCGTCACCCCCGCGAGCCGGTCGCCGCTGGACGCCGCGTCGACGGCCGTGACCGAGCTGCTGGAGGCGGGTGAGTACGGGCTGGACGAGTGCCGCCCGCTGCTCGTCGGCGCCCGCGGTGGTCAGGCGCCGGCGCTGCTCGGCCGGCCCGCGCCCGCTCCGCTGCCCCTGCTGTGCGCCCTGCTGGAGAGCTGGGAGGACCGCTTCGGCGCCCGGCCCGTCGCGGTGCTCGGCAGCACCCTGCACGTCGCGGTCGCCCGTCCGCCGATCCGCCCGGAGCACGCGGAACTGCTCGCCCCGGAGCATGTGCTGTCCACCGCGGACAACATCGTCGACGACCCGCCGACCCCGTTCCCCGAGTACGCCGCGGAGCTGGCCGGACGTACGCACTGGTCGTTCCGGTGGGACTGGGGCGCGCGGCCCTCACGGCGCTTCGGGCAGCCGGACCGTGACGACCAGGCCGCCGACCGGGCGCGGGGCCAGGTCGAGGGTGCCGGTGTGGGCCCGGACCACGCTGTGCACGATGGCCAGGCCCAGGCCGACGCCGGCGTGGGCGTCGGTGCGGACCCGGTCGGTGCCGCGCCGGAAGGGTTCGGTGAGGGCCGGGACCAGCTCCGGCGGGACCGGGGGACCGGTGTTCTCCACCCGCAGCACGCTGGTGCCGCCGTCCGTCCCGGTGCGCACCCGCACGCTGCCGCCGTCGGGAAGGTTGTGCACGACGGCGTTCTGGACCAGGTTCGTCACCATCCGCAGCAGCAGTTCCGCCGAGCCGTCGGCCGGGGCCGCCCCGCCGGTCACCGCCAGCGCGACCCCGCGCTGTTCGGCCAGCGGCAGCAGCGTCTCGGCGGCCTCCTCGGCCAGCAGCGACAGGTCGACGCGCGCGCGGGCGAAGTCCCCGCGCCCGCCGCGGCCGAGCAGCAGCAGGGCCTCGGTCAGGTCGATCGCCCGGGTGTTGACCGTGCGCAGCCGGCCGAGGATCTCCTCCCGGTCTCGGCCCGGGTCCGCGCGGGCCACGTCGAGCAGTGCCCGGGAGATCGCCAGCGGGGTGCGCAGCTCGTGCGAGGCGTTCGCGGCGAACCGGCGCTGCTCGGCGACGTGCGCCTCCAGCCGCTCCAGCATCGAGTCGAACGCGTCGGACAGCTCCCGGAACTCGTCCCGACGGTCCGTCATACCGATCCGGTGGGACAGCGACCCGGTCCCGGCCAGCCGCGCCGCGGCCGTGATCCGGGTGAGCGGCGCCAGCATCCGCCCGGCCAGCAGCCAGCCGCCAGCCAGGCCGAACACCAGCAGGAAGGCCATCGCCACGGCCGCGGCGGGCGCGAAGGCGCGCACCAGCAGATAGCGGTTGGGCGACACCCCCAGCAGCCCCTGGGAGTTGTCCGGCACATAGCGCAGCAGGTACAGCCAGACCACGGCCAGCAGCAACGCGCCGGCCACCAGCAGGAATCCGGCATAGCTGAGGGCGAGCTTCAGCCGGGTGCTGAGCGCAGGCCGGCTAGGCACGCCCGCCGCCGGCGTCGATCCGGTAGCCGACGCCCGGCACGGTGGCGATCACCCACGGTTCGCCGAGCCGCTTGCGCAGCGCGGACACGGTGATCCGCACCGCGTTGGTGAGCGGATCGGCGTTGGCGTCCCAGGCCCGCTCCAGCAGCTCCTCCGCGCTGACCACCCCGCCCTCGGCGGCGACCAGCACCTCCAGGACGGCGAACTGCTTCCGGGTCAGCGCCACATGCCGCCCGTCCCGGAACACCTCCCGGCGGAACGGGTCGAGCCGGAGGCCCGCGATCTTTCGCACCGGGGGCCGGGCGTGCGCCCGGCGGCGGTCCAGCGCGCGCAGCCGCAGCACCAGCTCCCGCAGCTCGAACGGCTTGGTCAGGTAGTCGTCGGCGCCCAGCTCGAACCCGGACGCCTTGTCGTCGATCCGGTCGGCGGCGGTCAGCATCAGGATCGGGATGCCGCTGCCCGAGGCGACGATGTGCCGGGCCACCTCGTCACCGGACGGGCCGGGGATGTCCCGGTCGAGCACCGCGAGGTCGTAGGAGTGCACGCCGAGCAGCTCCAGCGCGGTGTCGCCGTCCCCGGCGATGTCCGCCGCGATCGCCTCCAGCCGCAGCCCGTCCCGGACCGCCTCGGCCAGATAGGGCTCGTCCTCCACCAGCAGCACACGCATGCCGGAAGCCTAGGCCGCACTCCGTATCGCCGGCGTATGCGCGGACGCCGGCGCCCCGGTGCGCCACCAGCGGCGCGACGCCAGCCCGGCCAGCACCGCGCCGACGGCGTTGACCAGCACGTCGTCCACCGAGGACACCCGGTCCAGGCGCAGCACGTACTGCGCGGTCTCCACCAGCACCGAGCAGCCCGCGCCCAGGGCGAGCACCCGCGGCACGGACGCCAACGCCGGCCAGCGCACCGGCGCGAAGGCGCCCAGCGCCGCGAAGACCAGCAGGTTGCCCGCGATGCCGTAGGGGCCCATCGCCACCAGGTCGCGCAGCGGCACCAGGCTCACCCGGGGCTCGGCGGTGCCCGCCCCGGAGCCCCACATCATCGTCATCCACAGGAACGGCAGCGTGCCGTGCACCATACCGACCTCCGCCAGCGACCTCCGCAGCGCCGGGACGTCGCCGCGGGCCCGCCGGTACCGGGCCAGCGCCCACACCGCCGGCGCGGACAGCGGCAGCGCGACCAGCGCCATCAGCACCACGCCGTTGAAGGTGCCGAAGCAGCGGTCCCACCGCCCGGCCGCGCACACCGGCGCCGCCATCAGCAGCGGCCCGCGCAGCGCGAACAGCAGGCCCGCCACGCCGAGGACGAGCAGGGAGGAGATACGAGTCATGCCCTCCAGCACAAGGCACGGGCCGTTGCCGGGGCGTATGCGCTTTTCCATACGTCCGCGATACACCCGTGACGCGCCCGCGATACGGCCGTGGTGCGCCCGGCGCGCGGGCGCACCACGTCAGCGGTGCCGGAGCGGCGTCAGCTGCTCGATGTCGTACTTGGCCCGCAGTTCCTCGATGGCCGCGTGGTCCGGCGGGCCGCCGTCCTGGAGGATCTCCAGCAGCTCCTCGAAGTACCGCTCGTGATCCGGTGGCGGACTGGCCTGGAAGAACATCTTCGCCGGGGTGTCCGTCGGGTTGGCGAACGCGTGCGGACACCCCGGCGGGACCACGATGACCGTGCCCGGGGTGGCGCGCACCACCCGGCTGCCGCCGCTGGACTCCCAGCGCTGCCAGTTGTCGGGGGTGCGCACCCGCGGCTCGAAGGCGAGCACGTCCAGCTCGCCCTCGAGGACGTAGAACAGCTCCTCGCTGCGGGTGTGCACATGGGCGCCGACGTCGAAGCCCGGCGGCACGATCACCTCGAAGGTGGACGCCATCCGCGAATGCGAACCGGTCACCTTGAACGTCACGTGCTGCGCCGGGGCCTTCACCACCCGCCCGTGCCCCGGCGGCACCAGCAGTCCCTCGGCGCGGCCCTCGATCGCCGTCATCGCCCGCTCACCAGGTGACCGGCAGGGCCTCGGGCCCGCGGATCAGCGCGCCCTTCTTGAACGGCACCTGAGCCGGGTCGACCGCGAGCCGCAGCCCCGGCACCCGGTCGAGCAGGGCGTCGACCAGCAGCTCCGACTCCAGCCGGGCCAGCATGCCGCCCGGGCAGTAGTGGGGGCCGAACCCGAAGGAGACGTGCGGGTTGGGGCTGCGGTCCAGGTCGATGGTCTCCGGGTCGGGGAAGACCTCGGGGTCCCGGTTGGCGGCCAGGTAGGAGACGTAGACCGCGTCGCCCGCCCGGATCCGCACGCCCCGGATCTCGACGTCCTCCAGGGCGATCCGGGACAGTCCGACCGCGTTGCGATGGGGAATCCAGCGCAGCAGCTCGTCGATGCCCCGGGGCCGGATGTCCGGCTCCGCCCGCAGCCGCTCGGCCAGTTCGGGACGGGTCAGCAGGGTGAAGAACAGCTGCCCGCTGTTGTTGGTGACCGCCTCGCCGCCGATCTGCAGCAGTACCGCCAGGCCCACCGCCTCCTGGAGCGTGATCTCCTCGCGGCCCACGGCCGCGCCCAGCAGCGACGCCACGTCCTCGCCGGAGCTGTTCTCCCGCAGCCCGACCAGGTCGGCGAAGTAGGCGCCCATCTCCTGCTTGGCGCGCTCGCTGACGTCGGCGCCGTGCGAGGAGGACAGGATCAGCTGGGTCCAGGTGTGCATGCTGTGCCGGTCGGCCGCCGGGACGCCCATCAGCTCGCAGATCACCGCGATGGGGAAGGGGCCGAGCACCGCCTCGGTGAGGTCGGCGGGTGGTCCCTGCGCCAGCATCGCGTCGATCAGCTCGTCCAGCATCGCCCGGGACCGCTCGCGCACCCGCTCCACGCCCCGCGCGGTGAACGCCGCCGCCACCGAGCGGCGCAGCCGGGTGTGGTCCGGCGGATCGAGGAAGCCGACCGCGCCCCGGGCCGGGATGAAGTGCGGGGCCAGCCTGGTCACCGGCCGGTCCATCACCGCCTCGCGGCCGAACCGGGGGTCGTTGGTGACCATCCGCACATCGTCGTAACGGGTCACCAGCCAGGCCCAGCCCTCGCCGTTGGGCAGCGAGATCCGGGTGACCGGTCCCTCGGCCATCAGCTCGCGCAGCACCGGGTCGAAGTCGGTGCCGGGCAGGTCCGGGACCGGCCAGTCCCGCACGGGCGGGGCGGTTCGGGGAATCGTCTCCTCGCTCACGTCCGTCTCACGCCCTGGGCCTCGTCCGCGGTCCGCCAGCGGCCCAGCGACATCTCCGCGGTGATGCCGGGTCCGAAACCCGCCAGCAGTCCGCGGGCCCGGTCGTCGGCGCCGCCCTCGTCGAAGAGGCGGCGCAGCGCGTCCAGGACGACGGCGCTGGCGATGTTGCCGTACTCGGTCAGCGTCGCCCGGCTGAAGCGGAACGCGTGCGGCTCGACCTCGAGGAACTTGCTCAGGTCGTCCAGGATGCGCGGTCCGCCCGCGTGCACGATGTAGAAGTCGAGGTCGGTGGCGTCCCAGCCGTGGTCGCGGGCCAGCTGGACCAGCGCCGGCGCCAGCGGCTCCATGGTGGCGGGCACCCGCTTGTCCAGCAGGAAGTGGAAGCCGGTGGCCTTCACGTCGTACATGATCCACTCTTCGGTCTTCGGGATCAGGTACGAGCCGTTGCGCTCCAGGCGTACGCCGGTGCCGCCCTGGCCGCGGACCACCGCGGCGGCGATGCCGTCGCCGAAGAGGCCGTTGGAGAGCAGGGAGCCGACGCCGATGTCGGTGGGCTGGTAGCACAGCGAGCAGAACTCGCAGGCCACGATCAGCGCGTTCGCCTGGGGGTAGGCCGTGCAGAAGTCGTGGGCCCGGTTGATCGCCGCGCCGCCCGCCGCACAGCCGAGTTGTGCTATCGGCACCTGCCGGGTGGTGCTGTCGAAGCCCATCTCGTTGATCAGCCACGCGGTGAGCGAGGGCATCATGAAGCCCGTGCACGAGACGTAGATGATCACGTCGATGTCGGTGGGCAGCAGCTCCGCGTCGTCCAGCGCCCGCTGGATCACCGAGGGGACGCGCGCCTTGGCCTCGGCCTCGTAGAGTTTGTTCCGGTCCTCGAAACCGGGGTGCTTCAGGGTTTCCTCGATGGGCTGCACGATGTGCCGGGTGCGCACGCCGGTGTTCTCGATCAGCCTGAGGGCCAACGGCAGTTGGGGGTGGTCGGCGTGGCGCTCACGCGCCAGCGCGAGTGTCTCCTCCATCGTGATCACGTGTTCCGGTACGGCCACCGAGGGTCTGCACAAAGTCGCCATGAACCGTGCCTGCTTTCGCCTCCCGGGCGGCCTTGCGCCCCCCGGTCAGAAAGTGGTCCACCTCTTAGGGGTGTTCCTCCAACGATCACCCGGCGGGGCGCGGTTCTCTCGCGGAGTTACTCCGTCTCGGGGACCCTGGGAGGGCGGCGCGGCTGAGGAGAGGGAGAAAACGATGGCCCAGACGGCACGGCACCTGCTGGAGACCACCACCGGGAAGCTGGCCCCCGACCCCCGGGCCAACCGGTTCGTGCCGCTGGTGGCGCGGGGCGCGGTGAGCCGGGACACGCTCGCCGCACTGGCGCTGGAGCAGAGGTGGGTGATCGCCGCCGACCGCCGGGCCTTCGAGTACCTCGCGCACCGCGCGGACGACACCCCGCCCGTCGCCGCCTACTTCTCGGCGCTCGCCGAGGGCGAGGCCGTCGCCGCCCGGAAGCTGGAGGCGTTCGCCGCGGCCTGCGGCGTGGGGGAGTCCCGGTCGGTGGCCCACGAGCCGCTGCCGGGCTGCCAGGCATACCCCGCGTACGTGGCCTGGCTCGCGCTGAACGGCTCACCCGCCGAGACGGTCCTCGCCGTGCACGCCAACTTCTCCGCCTGGGGCGGCTACTGCGCCACCATCGCCGGCGCCCTGCGCCGCCACCACGGCTTCACCGACGAGGCCTGCGCCTTCTTCGACTTCTTCGCCCGGCCCGATCCCGGCCTGGAGCACAGGGCGACGGCCGCCGTGCGGGCCGGACTGGACGGCGGCCACCTGAACGAGGAGCTCACGCACCGCTACGGACGGCTGCTCCAGGCGTACGAGGCGATGTTCTGGCACAGCCTGTGGGAACGGGAACGGCCCGAAGGCGGTGCTCAGGGTCAGCACGACTGACCGCTGCTGTGCGCGATGCAGGCCACGTCGATCCGGTCGGCCAGCTTGGCCAGCTCGATGGTCAGGGCCGCCACGGTGTCCTCGTCCAGCCGGCCGCTCTCCCCGGTCTCCACCAGGCGCAGCCACCGTCCGCCCATCGTGCGCAGCAGTTTGCTCACGTCGGCCGCGGACACCTGGAGGCTGCCGCGGTCGTCGACGATCAGGGGCAGAGTCACTTCGCGGGTCACGGGAAGGGATCGTAGCCGCGGAAGGCTCACGCTCCGTGCCATACGGTGGTGATGTTGCAGAACTCCCGGATTCCGTGCCCGGACAGCTCACGCCCGTAGCCCGACCGCTTGACCCCGCCGAACGGGAACGCGGGGTGCGAGGCCGTCATCCCGTTGATGTAGACGCCGCCCGCCTCCAGGTCCCGGACGAACCGGTCCACGTCCGCGTCGTCCCGCGTCCACACGTTCGAACTGAGACCGAAGTCGGTGTCGTTGGCGATCAGCACCGCCTCGTCCAGGTCGGCCGCGCGGTACAGCGTGGCGACCGGGCCGAAGGTCTCCTCACGGTGGATGCGCATCCGGCGGTCGACGCCGGCCAGCACGGTGGGCGGGTAGTACCAGCCGGGCCCCTCGGGGCGTTCGCCGCCGCACAGCACAGTGGCGCCGCCGCGCACCGCGTCCTCGACCAGCTCCACCAGGTCGGTCACGCCCCGCTCGCTGGAGAGCGGCCCGACGTCCGTGTCCTCGTCCATCGGGTCGCCGACCTTGAGCGCCTTCATGCCGGCCACGAAACGCTCCGCGAAGGCGTCGTACACGTCCGTGTGCACGATGAAGCGCTTGGCGGCGATGCAGGACTGCCCGGCGTTCTGCGTCCGCGCGGTCACCGCGACCTCGGCGGCCCGGTCGAGGTCCGCGGAGGGCATCACGACGAACGGGTCGCTGCCGCCCAGCTCCAGCACCGTCTTCTTGATCATCTCTCCGGCGGTGGAGGCGACCGCGCGGCCCGCGGGCTCGCTGCCGGTGAGGGTGGCGGCCTTCACGCGCTCGTCGCGCAGGATGTCGTCGACGGCGGCCGAGCCGATCAGCAGGGTCTGGAAACAGCCCTCGGGAAAGCCCGCGCGGTGGAAGAGGTCCTCCAGGTAGAGGGCGGTCCGCGGCACGTTCGAGGCGTGCTTGAGCAGGCCGACGTTGCCCGCCATCAGCGCGGGCGCCGCGAACCGGATCACCTGCCAGAGCGGGAAGTTCCACGGCATCACGGCGAGCACCGGGCCGAGCGGACGGTAGCGCACCAGCGCCCGCGAGGCCCCGGAGTCCTTCACGTCGGCCCCGTCGGGCTCCTCGTCGGCGAGCAGCACGGCCGCGCGGTCGGCGTACCAGCGCATCGCCTTGGCGCACTTCGCCGCCTCCGCGCGGGCCTGCCTGATGGGCTTGCCCATCTCGGTGGTGATGATCCGGCCGATCCCGTCCTGGTCGGCCTCCAGGAGAGCGGCGGCCCGGTGCATCAGCCGGGCCCGCTCCTCGAACGTCGTCGTCCGGTACGTGCGGAAGGTGGCCTCGGCGAGCTGGAGCCGGCGCTCGGTCTCCTCCTCGTCCATCGCCTCGTACGTCCTGACCGTCTCGCCGTTCGCCGGGTTCACCGTCGCGATGGGCATGGCCGACCTCCCTGGGAGCGGGGTTGTGCTTCGACCTTCGCGCCGGGCGCGGGGCGCCGCGACGCGAGGGGTCCGTCGTCAGTCCGAGTGCTCCGCCAGGCGGTCGAGAAACGCCCTCTGTGCCGTGACGATCACCTCGCGCGCCCGGTCCAGGGGCAGCCAGGCCACCCGGTCCAGCTCCGGGAACTCCTGTTCCCGTCCCGACCGCGGCGGCCACTCCATACGGAACGTGCCGGGCACGGCCGTCGCCGGGTCGAGGTCGGCCTCGACCGCCCAGACCGTGACCAGCTTGCCGCCGGACTGGCGGACCTCGCCGAGCGGGACGGCCCCGTCGCCCTCCGGCGGTGGCAGCCCCAGCTCCTCCTGGAACTCGCGGCGGGCCGCGTCCCAGGCCGGCTCGTCGTCCTCGTACTCTCCCTTCGGCACCGTCCAGGCGCCCTGGTCGCGCCGGGCGAAGAAGGGGCCGCCCATGTGGCCGAGGAGGACCTCGAGGCCCTGGCCGGTCCGGCGGTACAGCAGCAGGCCGGCGCTGCGCTTCACGGCGCGGCCCCCGGATGCGCGGCGAGCAGCGTCTCCACCGTGTCCGCCTCCTCGGGGCGCTTGTCCTCGCGGTAGCGGACCACACGGGCGAAGCGGAGGGTGACGCCGGCCGGGTAGCGGGTGGAGCGCTGGAGACCGTCGTAGGCGATCTCGACGACCAGTTCGGGGCGGACGGTCACGCCCCAGGGGTGCTCGGCCACGGCGAGCTGGGTGAGGTGCCCGGTCTGCCAGGCCAGCATCGCGTCCGTCATGCCCTTGAAGGTCTTGCCGAGCATGGTGAAGGAGCCGTCGGCGGCGCGGGCGCCCAGGTGCAGGTTGGAGAGCCTGCCGGTGCGCCGTCCGTGGCCCCACTCGGCGGCCAGGACCACCAGGTCGAGGGTGTGCACGGGCTTGACCTTCAGCCAGGAGGCGCCGCGCCGCCCGGCGCTGTAGGGCGCGTCGAGTCCCTTGACCACGACGCCCTCGTGACCGCGGGCGAGGGTCTCGGCGAGGAAGTCCTCCGCGGTCCTCACGTCGTCCTCCTCCGCCAGCAGGGTGCGCCGCACCCGCATCGGCTCCGGGACCAGCCGCGCCAGCTCCGCGTGCCGCTCGGCCAGCGGCAGGTCGAGCAGGTCGCGGCCGTCGACCAGCAGGGCGTCGAAGAAGACGGGGGAGACGGGCACCGCCCGGGAGGCCGTGGCGACGTCCGTACGGGAGCCGACGCGCCCGGCGGTCTCCTGGAAGGAGCGGGGGCGCCCGTCGGGACCGAAGGAGATGACCTCGCCGTCCAGCACGAACCGCTCGCCGTCCAGCTCCAGCGCCGCCGCGGTCACCTCGGGCAGCCGGTCGGTGATGTCGTCCAGAGTGCGGGTGTACAGCCGTACGGCACTGCCGTCGCGGTGCACCTGCACCCGGATGCCGTCGAGCTTCTCCTCGACCGCGCACCGGCCCAGCCTGCCGGCCGCCTCCGCCACCGAGGAGGCGCTGTGCGCCAGCATCGGCAGCACCGGACGGCCGACGGTGAGCCGGAAGCGGCCGAGCGCCTCGGGGCCGTCGGCGAGCAGGGCCTCGGCCACCGTCCGCAGGGAGCCCGCGAGCATCACCGCCCGCCGTACGTCCGCCGGGTCCGCCCCGGTGGCCTGGGCCAGGCCCTCGACGGCGACCGCGTCCAGCGCGCCCTGCCGGACCTCGCCGGTGAGCAGCCCGAGCAGGAAGCGCTGCTCGTCCGCGGTGGCGGCGCCCATCAGCTCCGCGACCAGACGGGTGCGCTCGGCCCGTGATCCGGGGCCGGACACGGCGGCGAGGCGGGTGAGCAGGGCGTCCACCTCGCGCACGGTGAGGGTCGGTGCGGCGGCCGGCTCGACGGGCCGGCCCAGCACCTGCCGGCCGACGCCGATCCGGCCCTGCGGCAGCCGTCCCGCGAGACAGGGGATGACGACCGGCACGTCCGACGCCTCCGCCTCCCGGAACAACTCGGCGAGCAGGGCCGTCTTGCGGGACCGCGCCGAGGCGGCGGCGACCTCCTGGGACACACGGGCCAACCGGGCGAGCAGCATGCCCTTCATGGTGCACCGGGAGGGCGGGGCTCACACCCGGTCGTTGCCCGGGGGACGGCTCCTTTGGCCCGTCACCCCACCACGGGCGCGTCCGGGGCGGACGGGTTCGGCTCTCCACGGGCGCGTCCGGGGCGGACGGGTTCGGCTCTCCACGGGCGCGTCCGGGGCGGACGTGCTCAGCTTTCCAAGGACGCGTCCAGATCCGACATGATCAGCTCGCCGACGACCGCCGACGCCGCCCGGTAGCCGCCGCTCACCGCGTGCGCGACCTGCTCGGCGAAGCCCATCGCGTTGCCGGCCGTCCACACCCCCGGCACGCTGGTCAGGCCGGTCGGGTCCACCACGGGGTAAGCCCCGAACGGGGTCTCGTCCAGCTCGGCGCCGAGCTGTTCCAGCAGACCCGTCCGCGGCACGGCGCGCGGCGCCACGAACACCACCGACCGCTCGTGCACCGAGCCGTCCGCCAGCCGCACGCCGGTGATCCGGTCGTCCTCGGCCACCAGCCCGGCGACCTCGCCCGGCACCACCTTGACGCCCGCCGCGGCCAGCCTGCGCAGGTCCTGGTCGGACAGCTCGTCCTCGTCGACGGTGTGCAGGAACAGGGTCACGTCGTCTGACCAGCCGGACACCATGAGCGCCTGGTGCACGCTCATCGGACCCGACGCCAGCACGCCGAACCGTTCGTCCCGCACCTCCCAGCCGTGGCAGAACGGGCAGTGCAGCACGTCCCGGCCGAACCGCTCGGCGACCCCGGGGATCCCAGGCAGCTCGTCCTTCAGCCCGGTGGTGACGATCAGCCGCCGGGCGCGCACGGTCCGCCCGCCGGCCAGCTCCACGGCGAAGTCGCCGCCCTTGGTGTCACCGCGGGTGACGCTCACCGCCCGGTCGTGGACCAGTTCGACACCGTACGACGCGACCTCCTCGCGGCCGATCGCCAGGAACTCGGCGGGCGGCATGCCGTCCCGCGACAGGTAGCCCTGCATGTGCGCGGCCGGCGCGTTGCGCGGCTCCCCGGCGTCGACGACGAGGGCCCGCCGCCGGGCCCGGCCCAGCACCAGCCCGGCGGACAGCCCGGCGGAGCCGCCCCCGACCACGATGACGTCGTACTTCTCGGTCGTCTGCCTGTTCTGTTCGGTCACGGTGACCACCTCCGATCCGACCGTCGCCCCGACCGCGGTGGATTGACAAACAGATTTGCCGGTTCTGCAATAAATCCATGACGAAGGACGATGTACTCGCCGGTGTCGGTCCGCGGCTGCGGCAGCTCCGCAAGGAGCGCGAGGTCACCCTCGCCGCGCTCGCCGAGGCGACCGGCATCTCGCTGAGCACCCTCTCCCGCCTGGAGTCCGGGCTGCGCAAGCCGAGCCTCGAACTGCTGCTGCCGATCGCCCAGGCCCACCAGGTGCCGCTGGACGAACTGGTCGGCGCCCCGCCGGTCGGCGATCCCCGGGTCCGGGCCGAGCCGATCCAGCGCCACGGCCGCACCTACTGGCCGCTCACCCGCCAGCCCGGCGGACTCCAGGCGTTCAAGGTGCTGGAGCCGCGGCGGCGCGAGGAGCCCGACCCGCGGACCCACGAGGGGTACGAGTGGATCTACGTGCTGTCCGGACGGCTGCGGATCGTGCTGGGCGAGCACGATCTGGTCGCCGGCGCCGGTGAGGCCGTCGAGTTCGACACGAGGGTGCCGCACTGGTTCGGGTCGACCGGGGAGGGGCCGGTGGAGTTCCTCAGCCTCTTCGGACCGCAGGGGGAACGGATGCACGTACGGGCGCGGCCCGCGCGGCCGTGACGGTTCCGGCGGCGGTTCTCCGGCCAGGACGGTTCCGTCGTCGGTGGCGGCGGCGGCCCGCGCGGCCGTGACGGTTCCGGCGGCGACGGTCCTCCGGTCGGGACGGTTCCTTTGATCGTGACGGTCCTCCGGCTCGTGGCGTTCCCCCGATGGAGGCGTCCGGGACGGTTCCCTGATCGGCAAGCGACCGCTTAGTATGCGGTGGACCCGGACGGACGACGCAGTCGGTGGAGGCCCCGCATGCAGGCATGGCAGGTGCGCGAGAACGGCGAGCCGGGCGAGGTGATGCGCCTCGCGGAGGTCCCGCCGCCGACGCCGGGCGAGGGCCAGGTCCTGCTGCGGGTCCGCGCCGCGAACGTCAACTTCCCGGACGCGCTGCTGTGCCGGGGCCACTACCAGGTCAGGCCGCCGCTGCCGTTCACGCCGGGCGTGGAGGTCTGCGCCGAGACGGCGGACGGCCGCCGGGTGCTGGCCAACCCGGTGCTGCCGTACGGCGGGTTCGCCGAGTACACCGTCGCGGACGCCGCCGCCCTGCTGCCCGCGCCGGACGCCCTGGACGACGCCGAGGCCGCCGCCCTGCACATCGGCTACCAGACGGGCTGGTTCGCACTGCACCGCCGGGCCCGGCTGGAGGCCGGTGAGACCCTGCTGGTCCACGCCGCCGCGGGCGGGGTCGGGAGCGCGGCCGTACAGCTCGGCAAGGCCGCCGGGGCCACCGTCATCGGCGTCGTCGGCGGCGCCGACAAGGCCGCCGTCGCCCGGCAGCTGGGCTGCGACACGGTGATCGACCGGCGCGGCGAGGACGTGATCGCCGCGGTGAAGGAGGCCACCGGCGGGCGCGGCGCCGACGTGGTCTACGACCCGGTGGGCGGCGCCGCCTTCCAGCAGTCCACCAAGGTCGTCGCCTTCGAGGGCCGGATCGTGGTCGTCGGCTTCGCGAGCGGGGACATCCCGAGCGCCGCCCTCAACCACGCCCTGGTGAAGAACTACGCGATCCTCGGACTCCACTGGGGTCTGTACAACACCAGGAATCCGCGACTGGTGGCCGAGTGCCACGAGCGGCTCACCGAGCTGGCCGCCCAGGGCGCGGTGAAGCCCCTGGTCAGCGACCGCGTGTCACTCGACGGGGCCGCCGGTGCCGTGCAGCGGGTCGCCGACGGCGTCACCACGGGCCGGATCGCCGTCGTCCTGGAGGAGCCGGAGCGTCCCGAGAAGGAGGCCGCCGCATGACCGACGCAGAGGAACTGCGCCGCCGTACCGCCGAGTTGCTGGCCGCGCACCCGCCCGCCGACACCGACCGCCTCGACTTCCTGCGGGCCCGCTTCGACGCGGGACTCGCCTGGGTCCACTTCCCCGAGGGCCTCGGCGGACTCGGCGCCCCCCGCACCCTCCAGCCCGTCGTCGACGCCGAACTGGCCGCCGCGGGCGCCCCCGACAACGATCCCCGGCGCATCGGCATCGGCCTCGGCATGGCCGCCCCGACCATCCTCAAGTACGGCACCGAGCAGCAGAAGCAGCGCTTCCTGCGTCCGCTGTGGACCGGCGAGGAGGTGTGGTGCCAGCTGTTCAGCGAGCCCGGCGCGGGCTCCGACCTCGCCGCGCTCGGCACCCGCGCGGTGCGCGACGGCGACAGCTGGGTCGTCGACGGGCAGAAGGTGTGGACCTCCAGCGCCCACCTCGCCCGCTGGGCCATCCTCATCGCCCGCACCGACCCGGACGCGCCCAAACACCGCGGCATCACCTACTTCCTCTGCGACATGACCGACCCCGGTGTCGAGGTCCGTCCGCTGCGGCAGATCACCGGCGAGGCCGAGTTCAACGAGGTGTTCCTCACCGGCGTCCGCATCCCCGACTCCCGGCGCCTGGGCGAGGTCGGCGACGGCTGGCGCGTCGCGCAGACCACCCTGAACAACGAACGCGTCGCCATCGGCGGCCGGCGCCTGCCCCGCGAGGGCGGCATGATCGGCCCGCTCGCCAGGACCTGGCGCGAACGCCCCGGACTGCGCACCCACGACCTCCACCAGCGCCTGCTCACCCTGTGGGTCGAGGCCGAGGTCGCCCGGCTCACCGGCGAACGCCTCGGCCAGCAGCTCGCCGTCGGCCACCCCGGCCCCGAGGGCGCCGGCATGAAGCTGGCCTTCGCCCGCCTCAACCAGGAGATCAGCGGCCTGGAGGTGGAACTCCGCGGTGAGGAGGGCCTGCTGTACGACGACTGGACCATGCGCCGCCCGGAACTGGTCGACTTCACCGGCCGCGACGCCGGCTACCGCTACCTGCGCTCCAAGGGCAACAGCATCGAGGGCGGCACCAGCGAGATCCTGCTGAACATCGTCGCCGAACGCGTCCTCGGCCTGCCCGCCGAGCCCCGCACCGACAAGGACGTCGCCTGGAAGGACCTGGCCCGATGAGCGACCTGCTGTACTCGCAGGAGGAAGAGGCGCTGCGCGCCGCCGTCCGGGACCTGCTCACCGACCACTGCGACGCGGCCGGCGTCATCGCGCGCACGGAGACGGACCACCCGCACGACCTGACCGTGTGGAAGGCGCTCACCAAGGGAATGGGCCTGGCCGGTCTGCTGATCCCCGAGGAGTACGGCGGCCAGGGCGCCACTCACCGGGAGGCGGCCGTCACCCTGGAGGAACTGGGCCGGGCGGTGGCCCCCGTGCCGTACCTCACCAGTGCCGTGGCCGCCACCGAGGCGCTGCTGGCCTGCGCGGCCGGGGACCTCCTCGCCGAGCTGGCCGCCGGACGCCGCGTCGGCGCCCTCGCCGTCGGCCTGCACACCGCCCCGGAGGCCGCCTTCCCCGCCGTGCGCGCCGAGAACGGCGTCCTGCGCGGCGCCCTGACCGGCGTCGCGGACGCGGCCGTCGCCGACGTCCTGCTGGTCCCCGCCGACGACGGCGGGCTCTACGCGGTGCGCGCCGCCGACGCGACCGTCACCCCGCAGACCTCCCTGGACCTCACCCGGCCGGTGGCCGCGGTCGCGTTCGACGGAGCGCCGGGCGAGCGGCTGGGCGAGGCAGGGCCCGCCGTACGCCGTGCCCTGCGGTCCGCTGCCGGACTGCTCGCCTCGGAGCAACTGGGCCTGGCCGACTGGGCGCTGACCGAGACGGTGCGGTACCTCAAGGAACGCAAGCAGTTCAACCGGCCCGTCGGCGGCTTCCAGGCGCTCAAGCACCGGCTCGCCGCGCTGTGGCTGGAGGTGGTCCACCTGCGCGCCGCCGCCCGGAACGCCGCGGACGCGCTGGCCACCGGCCGGGACGCCGACGTGTCCGTCGCCGTCGCGCAGGCGTACGCGGCACCCGTCGCCGTCCGCGCCGCCGAGGAGGCCCTCCAACTGCACGGCGGTATCGGCATGACCTGGGAGCACCCGGTCCACCTGTACCTGAAGCGGGCCAAGGCCGACTCGATCGCCTACGGCACGGCGGGCGCCCACCGCGCGGCGCTGGCCACCCTGGTGGAGCTGCCGGCACCGTAAGACCTCACCTCGGCAGCACCTTTGGAGAAGTCCGCCCCACCCCGGGCGGGCTTTTTCGTGTGCTCTGCCCGCACGAAGTGAACAGGTGGCGGCCCACCGGCCAATTTCCCCGCACGGACCCGCTTCCCGGCCTCCTTCGCCTCGCATACTCACTGAGGTCCCGTAAGGCCTACCAGGGAGGCAGAGCATGGCCCTCACCACCCGTCGCAGAGCCCTCACCACCCTCGGCGCCGCCCTCGCCGGCGCGGTCGCCCTGCCCGCCGGCCCCGCGCTGGCCGGCGAACGGACGTCCCGTCCGCGCCCGTTGTGGCGTGCCCACGCCCACAACGACTACGAGCACCCCCGCCCCCTCCTCGACGCCCTCGACCACCGCTTCGGCAGTGTCGAGGCCGACATCTACCTGGTCGACGGCCAACTCCTGGTCGCCCATGACGCCGTGGACCTCGACCCGGCCCGCACCCTGGAGTCCCTCTACCTGGACCCGCTCGCCGCCCGCGTCCGCGCCCAGGGCGGCCGGGTCCACCGCGGCGACCGGCGTCCGCTGCAACTGCTCATCGACATCAAGACCGAGGGCGCGGCGACCTACCTCGAACTCGACCGTCACCTGCGCCGCTACCGGCACCTGTTCACCACGTACGCCCACGGCAGGGTGCGCACCGGCGCCGTCACCGCCGTGATCTCCGGCGACCGGGCGGCCCGCGAGCCCATGGAGGCGCAGACCGAACGCCGCGCCTTCTACGACGGCCGCCTCACCGACCTCGGCACCTCCGCCCCGGCCTCCTTCGTCCCGCTGATCAGCGACAACTGGACCAACCACTTCACCTGGCAGGGCGTCGGCGCCTTCCCCGCCGCCGAACGGCGCAAGCTGCGCGACATCGTCGTCGCCGCGCACTCCCGCGGGCAGCGCGTCCGCTTCTGGGCCACGCCCGACCTCGCGGGGCCGGCCCGGGACGCGGTGTGGGCGGAGCTGGTCGCCGCGGACGTCGACCACCTCAACACGGACGACCTCGCCGGTCTGGAGGCGTTCCTGGACGCCCACCGGGCGGCGTGACGCGTCGGGCACGACGGACACCACACGTTCGGAGGACATGTCAGCCGCCCGGACGAACCCTCCGCTACGCCACACTTGCGGCCGAACGCCGTGAACCGGACGCGCGGCGTGGCGGAGGAGGTTGACGATGGCCGTTTCCATTTCCGTGGTGCTGCTGCTCGCGATCCTGGCGGTGATCTTCCTGCGCAACGGCGGGCTGAAGGTCTCCCACGCGCTGGTCTGCCTGCTGCTGGGCTTCTACCTGGCCGGCACGAACATGGCCCCCACCATCAGCAGCGGGCTCACCGCCACGGCCGACATCGTGAGCAGCCTCAGACCCTGACCTTTCGTTCCGCGGCCATCCGGGAGACCGCGGCCCGTGCCGCCACCGCCCCCCGGTGGAGCAAGGCCAGCCGGACGTCCGGAACGTCCAGGTCGACGCCGAGCACAATGGGCGTGGGTCGTCCCCTTGACCGCCGGCAGGTCGAACTCCTCGAAGGCCACCCCCGGCCCGATCCCACCGCCGCCGGAGCGGCGGCGGCCGGTGCCGCGCCCGTCAGCGCGCCGGAGGCGGCCAGGAAAGCCAGTGTCCGGCGGCATGCCGCACGACGCGTCATACCGGCCCCCTGATGTCTCGTCAGTTGCACGGGATGGGGGGAAGCGCATCAGATCGCGGTCGTTTCGGAGGCGGCCCGGGGCCCAAGACGTGCGGAAGGGCGGCACACCGCAGCCCCTCGGGTGCGCGTGGGCGACGGCGGCCCGGGGACTCAGCCCTCCAGGACGCCGTCGCGGTGCAGCACCGTGACCCGGTGGAAGTTGCAGCCGGCCGGCGGTTCCGCGGCGGGCCACGTCTGGTGCGCCTTCAGCGCGATGCTCACCAGACTCATCAGCAGATCGACATCGGTCTCGCAGTCCAGGTGCACGGTCACCCAGCGGGAACCGGGGATCAGCTGGATCGCGCTGGAACCGACGAGGTCGTAGTGGAAGCGTTGGATGGCCCGTTGGGTCAGGTGCAGGTCCACGTCCCGGTCCGAGTGGAAGTGGACGATCTCGTCACGGACGGAGCGGAGCGCCTGTCCGGTACCGCAACTGGCGGGCCCCGCCGTGAGGTCGGGCCAGTCCTGCAGTCGCTCCAGGGCACGCTGGGCCAGAGTCATGTCCCTATCGTCGCTCCATTACCGCCCGGCAACCAGGGGTTGAGCAATTTGTAACCGGCACGTGAGGTAAATGGGCCGGTGTGAGGTACCCGGACGCACGGGAAGCGCCGCGCGGTCACGCACGGCGCTTCGTTGTCGTGAGCACAGTAGATCATGGTCGTGCGGCGGACACCACAGGTCCTGCGGGCGCTCCTCCGGGCTGCCGCGGGGCCGGGCGACGGCCCTCCCGGGGCACCGGACGACTACTCGTTCACACAGCCGATCGTCCCGATCGGATAGTCGTTGCCGGTGGAGGTCGCGGTGAACCCGAAGGTCACGCTGCCGTCCGCGGCTATGACCCGATTGTGCTCCACGTTCCGCACCGTGACGGAACCGTCGGACCCGGTGGACAGCGCGCCGTTCCACACAGTGTTGATCAGGGTCCCGGTACCGGGCGTCCACCGCACGGCCCAGCCGTCGCGGGGCTCCGTTCCGTGATTCATCACCTCCACGGAACCCTGGAAACCGCCGTTCCAGCTGTTCTGCACGGTGTACACCGCCATGCAGGACCCCGTGTGCGGCGGATCGGTCGGGGTGGGGGTCGGGGTGGGAGTGGGGGTGCCGCCGGAACCGCGGATGCCGGTCACCTCACCGTTGCCGCCGTCGAAGACGATGTCGGAGCAGGAGAAGAAGTTCTCCTGGCTGTCCGACCGCACCCACTGGACGAAGAGCACCGCGTCCCCGGAGCGGCCCGACGGCAGCGCCAGGTCCCAGTAGTAGTGGCCGCCGTTGCTGCCCGGCGAGCCCTGCTGCGGCGGATCGGCGACCGTCTGGATCAGCTCAAGGTCGTCCCAGCCCAGCTCGGAGGTGGGCGACCAGCCGGGCTCGGTGAGGTAGACCCGGAAGTCTCCGGGGTGCGCGGCCCAGTTGCTGTACTGCACCTGTATCGTCGCCCCGGACGTCAGGTGGGTCTTGGGCCAGTCGGCGCGGGCCGCGTTGTAGGCGGAGAAGTCGTACGGCGAACGGTCGCCGGCACTGCACAGCGTGCCGTCGGGCACGTAACCGGCCCCTCGGCCGCCCGCGTTGGAGTCCAGCACGGCGAACCAGTTGTACAGCGCCGTCGCCCCGCTCTGGTCCAGTGCGTCCTGGCAGGCGGGGTTGGTCGGGTCCAGGGCGCCGGTGCCGGTGATGGCGTCCAGCTGGCAGAGGTAGGTGCGCGACCCGGGCGTCATCGCCACGCCGTGCGCCTCCGCCTTGCCCTGCCAGAGAGCGGTCAGCCCGAGTGCGCCGAGCAGGGTGGCCAGTACCGCCGCTAGGGACAGGAGTCTGCTGCGTCGAGCCATGGAATCTCCAGTTTCCTGGTTGGTGTCGGGGGTGGTGCGGGTCCTTTCGCCGGTGTGGTCCCGATGGGTCCGGTCGGTCCGGGTCGGAACCTTCTCAGCTGGTCGTGCAGGCGGTGCCGTTCAGCGTGAAGTTGTCCGGTTCGGCGAACGCGCCGCTGTAGGTGCCCTGGAAGCCGAACGTCTGGCTGCCGCCCGCCGCGATCCGCGTACCGTGTTCCGGGCCGCGTGCCGTCACCGCACCCGCCGCCGGGGTCACCGATCCGTTCCAGGCGTGGGTGATCTGCTGTCCCTGGGGCAAGGTGAAGGCGAGCCACCAGTCGTCCACGGGCGCCGGTCCGGTGTTGCCGACCCTGACCTCCGTGGTGAAGCCGCCCTGCCAGACCTGCGGGGTGTAGGAAACCTCGCAGCTGACCGGGGTGCCGGGACCGGCCGGATCCTCTCCGTCGGTGGTGACGGTCGAGGAGAAGGCGTCGACCGACAGCCCCGCACCGTTCTGCCAGGGCTCGAAGCCGGCCTGGACGCTCGTCAGATACCAGGTGTTCTCGGCGAAGCCCCGGGAGACCGCCTGTTCGACGAAGTCCATGACGTCGAAGCTCCAGCTGTCGACGGCCGCAGGGGCGACGAAGGACAGCACGTCGTTGGAACCGTTGCCGCCCGACCACACCTCCCAGGTCCGCCCGGCCACCGTGGCGGTGCCGGTCTGGGAGCCGATCGGCTGGATCGGACCGACCCGGTTGAGCCAGATCATGATCTCGGTCCGGTTCACCCCGTCGGTCCGCGGCGTCGGATCCAGCCAGATGTCGTACGAGGCGTTGTACACCGCGTCGCTGACGAAGCCGTACGAGACGCTGCTGGGCGCGCTCGTTATGGAGTCGATCCGGGCGGGGAGAGCGGTTCCCGGGGAACAGGTGGTGTAGTGGCAGCCGTTGAAGACCGAGGGGTACGACTTCGGCGCGCCGTTGGTCGGTACCGAACCGTCCGCTCTGCTCAGCCGGAAGCCGGTGTCGGTCACGGTGACGCACTGCTCGGCGCTGCTGCCCCAGCGGTTGTTCTGGACGACGTAACGGCTCTGGATCGTGGCCGTCCCGTACTGCTCGCAGATGGTGGTGTCGGCTGCTCCGGCCGACGGCGCCGTGAGCGTCGCGAGCGCCGCGACCAGGGAGAGAGCCATGAGCAGCGCTCCGAGGAGGCCGCGCAGGGTGGGGGCCTGATGCGGGGAAGAACGCATGGGGGGACCTCTCTGGGAGGGGTGGTGGTGCGTGGGGACCGATCGGGGCGGGCGAGAGTGGGTGGGAGCGCTCCCACCGCTTGTGTGGGGGGACTGTAGGAGTTGTTCATGTCCCTGACAAGGGTGTGTGCGGCAGATTGTGCGGCCAGCGGGGGAGAGGGCCGGGGGAACCCGGACTTCGGTCCGGTCGGGGGCCGGTCGGGGCTCGGCCGGAGTTCGGGCGGGACCGGGCGGAGTCGGACGGGGTCCGGGCGGGTGGAGGCCCGGCCGGACCCTTACGGGTCACATGAGGTTGACCAGTCCGATGTAACGGGTCCAGTCCCACAGTGGGCCGGGGTCCGTGTGGTCGCTGCCCGGCACCTCGTGGTGCCCGATGATGTGCGCCCGGTTCTTGGTGATGCCGTATCTCGCGCAGATCGCCGAGGTCAGGGCCGCCGAACTCGCGTAGAGCGCGTCGGTGAAGCAGGCCGGCCCGTCCACCCACCCTTCGTGCTCGATCCCGATGCTGCGCGTGTTGTAGTCCCAGTTGCCCGCGTGCCAGGCGATGTCGGCCTCGCGGACGCACTGCGCGAGGTGCCCGTCGCAGGAGCGCACGACATAGTGCGCGGACACGCTTTTCCGCGGATCCTGGAAGATGGCCAGGGTGTCGGTGTAGGTCTCCTGGCTCACGTGGATGACCACGTAATCGATGGGATGGGTGGCCGGGCGGCTGGACCGGGTGTAGTTCGAACCGTTCGCCGGCCGCCACTCGGCGCCCGGGTGGTCGACGTCCTGGGGCCGGGCGTGAGCCCGGGTGTCCGGCAACAGCGCGTAGGAGGCGGCGGCGAGGGCGGCACCGCCGACGAGGAGCCGTCGTCTGCTGGGAAGCGGTCGTGTCCGTTCCATGAGGGGTCGCCTTTCGTGCGTGGTTCATGTGGTTTGTCTGGCTGACGCGTCTTCCGGGTGAGTGCGTGTGTGCGTGTGCACCCCCGCGCATGAGGCCAACGGCGTCGGGGGGTGCCGGGTTGCCGACGGGGTGATGTGCTCAGGGTGGCGCGCACACCCGCGTGCGCGGCGTCACGACCCGAGCCCTCCTCCAGGTGGTGGTGGGTCCGGCGAACGCGTCCGCCGTCCTCGTGGCGGCTGCGTTCACGTGAATCACGGTACGGGGAGCGCGGGTTGGGCAGGACGGAGAGGCGTCGCCCGGTGGACAACGGTCTGACTGTGGATAACTTCGTCACCCGATCGAGTGGGGTCCGACTGCGCGCCGGAACGCTGGATGAGCGAGTGGTGGTGGTCAGACAGGTCGGTCTGGTCCGGTCGGTCTGGTCCGTCGGTCCAGTCCGGCCGGACTGGCGGGTCGGCGGGGCTGACCGGACTGGTCAGGCCACGTCGGACCGGTCGGCCTGTGGCAGCCCAGGCCGGCCTGTGGCAGCCCGGGGCGGCCCGGACGTGACCGGATCAGGCCCTTTCCGCGACCGCCGCCGGGTCGTCCAGCACGGTCCGCACCACCGAGTGCGCGGCACCCAGCAGCGGCCCCTGTGGTCCGAGGGCGGACACGGTCACCGGGCACGCCGGACCGGCGGTGCGCCGGGCCAGTTCGTCGCGGAGCGCGGGCAGCAGCCAGGGCGCGAGTTCGGCCAGGGCGCCGCCCAGCACCACGGTCTCGGGGTCCAGCAGATTCACCGCGCCGGTCAGCGCGATGCCGAGCGCGGTCCCGGCGCCGCTCAGGGCATGCCGTACGCGCTCGTCGCCTTCCGTCGCGCGCTGCGCGAGCAGACCGACGCGGTTGTCGCCCGGTGCCAGACCGGACGCCCGCAACACCGCCTCCTCACCGGCGTACTGCTCCAGACAACCGCGCCCGCCACAGGCGCACGCGGGCCCGTCCGGGTGGACCGGCACATGCCCCAGTTCACCCGCGAACCCCCGGGTGCCCCGCAGCAGCAGCCCGTCCACGACCACCGCCGCGCCGATGCCGATCTCGGCGGAGACGTGCAGGAAGTCCCGTGGCGTGCCGTCACCGAGCCACAGTTCGGCGAGCGCGCCGAAGTTGGCTTCGTTGTCCACGGTCAGTGGCATGTCCACAGTCAGCAGGTCGCGGAGATCGGTGTCGTGCCAGTCGAGGTTGGGGGCCCGTACGACGGTCCGGGTGTCCCGTGCCACCAGGCCCGGTACCGCCACGGCGAGCCCGGCCGGCCACAGGCCCTCCGCCTCGGCCTCGTCGACGACCTGGCGGACCAGGTCGGTGAGCTGTCCGAGTACCGGTTCGGCGGAGCGGTCGCGGTTGCCGCCGTGGCGCACGGCCCGGGACCGCACCCGGCCCCGCAGATCGACCGCGCACACCGCGAGGTGATCGACGCCGATCTCCGCACCGATCCCGGCGGGACCGCTCGCGCTGACCGCCAGCGCCGAGCCCGGCCGGCCGACCCGCCCCGGCCGCTCGGGCCCCAGCTCCTCCAGCAGGCCGGAGCGGACGAGCTCGTCGACGAGCGTCGACACCGCCGCACGGGTCAGCCCGATCCGTGACGCGACGGCGGCCCGGGAGAGCCGGCCCTCGGCACGGACGGTGTGCATCACCCGGGAGAGGTTGCGGCGGCGCATGCCCTGCTGGGTGTCGGGCAGTGGGCGCCCGGGACCGGCCGGGTGCGCGGGCTGCGGGGGTGCGGTCATGCCTCCTCGGTCCTTGTCGGTCCTTGTCGACGTACTCGACGTACTCGACGTACTCGACGTACTCGTTGACGCGCTCGTCGATGTCCTCGGCGGCGTCCCTGACCAGTGTCCTCGACCGTCGTCCTCGGCCGGCGCCCTGGGTGGGTGTTCAAGGTCGGTCCTCCTGGGTGGGACACGGCTGATTCACGGTGGGCCGGCACGGGCCCGCGGCGGCCACGCGTGCCGGCGGCGCGGATCCGGTGCCCGCCCGGACGACGGGAGGACGTGCGCCGGGCGGGCGGCACCCGGTGAGCGGGCCCCAGCGGATGCCGCTCACCCGGCGGCGTTCACCTGACGGTACTCACCCGGCGCTGCTCAGCTGCGGGGCGCGCTCCGCTCCAGCAGCGGAGCCGCGTCGGAGAGTACCCCGGAGATCCGGGACAGCGTCGCCTCGTCCCGCTCCACGGCGTCCAGCACCGGACCGGCGGCGGTGTTCCAGCGCCGCGCGACCGCCGCCGCGTCCTCCCCGGTGAGCAGCCCGGCAGCCTGCGCCGCCGCCCCGAGAGCCACCAGTTCGCGGGCCTCGGGAATCTGCACCGGGCGTCCCGACAGCCGCCGTACGGTCTGCTGCCAGGCCGTACCGCGGGCGCCGCCTCCGATCAGGAGCAGGGGGGCGGAAGGGTCGGCGTCCGCGTCGAGGACCAGGTCCAGCGCGCCCAGCAGGGCGTGCACGGCGCCGTCGTAGGCGGCCTGGAGCACCTGGCCGCCGGTCGTGTCGTGCCGCAGCCCGTGCAGCAGGCCGGAGGCGCTCGGCAGGTTGGGGGTGCGCTCGCCGTCCAGATACGGCAGCAGGGTGACGCCGGAGCAGGGCTCGACGGCCTCCCGGTCAAGTCCCAGCAGCGCGGCGACCCGGTCGACGGCGAGCGTGCAGTTGAGGGTGCACGCGAGCGGCAGCCAGTCGCCGCGGGCGTCGGCGAAGCCGGCCACCGTACCGGTCGGGTCGGCGGGCCGGTGCCGCGACACGGCGTACACCGTCCCCGACGTCCCCAGGCTCATCACCGGCACGCCCGGACCGACCCCCAGGCCCAGCGCGGCGGCCGCGTTGTCGCCGGTGCCGGGCGCGACCAGGGTGCCCGTGGCGAACGGCAGGTCATGACCGCCACGTACGGTGCCGGCCACCTCCCCGGGCCGCACGACCCGGGGAAGCAGCACCGGATCGAGCCCCACGCGCGCGAGGGTCTCCTCGTCGTACGCCTCCGTCCCGGCCGCCCACCAGCCGGTGCCGGACGCGTCACCGCGGTCCGTGGTCCCCTCGCCGGTGAGACGCTCGGTGAGGTAGTCATGGGGAAGGCGCACGGCCTTGGTCGCACGGACGGCCTCCGGCTCGTTCTCCGCCAGCCAGGCCCACTTGGTGACGGTGAAGGAGGCGCTGGGAACGCTGCCGGTACGCTCCGCCCACGCCTTGGGCCCGCCCAGCTCCTCGATCAGACGTCGTGCGTGCGGTGCCGAACGCACGTCGTTCCAGAGCAGGGCCGGGCGCACCGGCTCCCCCCGCGCGTCCAGCGTGACCAGTCCGTGCTGCTGTCCGCCGACCGACACGGCGGCCGCCTCGTGCGCCGCCTCGCCGCACTGGCGCAGGGCCTCGCACAGGGCGTCCCACCACTGGCGCGGATCGCTCTCGCGGCCCGCCCCCGCCGACACGGTGTGCGGTGCCTGGCCGCTCGCGACGACCCGGCCGGTGGCCGCGTCGACGACCAGTGCCTTGGTGGACTGGGTGGACGTGTCCACACCGACGACGAGCGGACCCTCGGCTGCTGACATCGGGCTTCTCCCTCTTTCCGCGGCTCTGCGCGATTCCGACCCGGGCTCCAGGGATGTCTCCACGGGCTTCCGCTTCGGAGTCAGGACCGCGAAGACGCGGACATCACTCCTCCGGGACACCCTGACCCTTCCCAGGAATGGGTTCGCATACTAATTTGTAAAGCGCCATGACGAAATAGTCGCAAGCGAGCAAGGAGCAACAGCATGAGCTATCAGCCCACTCCCGAGGACAGGTTCACGTTCGGTCTGTGGACCGTTGGGTGGCAGGGCAGGGATCCGTTCGGGGACGCGACCCGGCCGCAGCTGGATCCGGTG
>NZ_JBUDHV010000026.1:0-95267 GCF_054956795.1 Streptomyces sp. SYSU D01066-1
GGGGGGCCCGGGCGGGCGCGCCCCCCGGGGCCGCCCCCCCCCGGCCCGCCCCCGGCGCCCCCCCCCCGCCGGGCCGCCCGCCGCCGGCAGCCGCTGGCAGCCCCACCGCGCCGGCATCCTCAACGTCTGGCGCTACTACGACGAGACGTTCACCTTCCACCAGGGCCGCCTGCTGCTGCGCGGCCAGAACGGCTCTGGCAAGTCCAAGGCCCTGGAACTGCTGCTGCCGTTCCTCCTCGACGCCAGCCTCCGCCCCAACCGCCTGTCCACGTTCGGCGGTTCGGAACGCACCATGCACTGGAACCTGCTGGGCGAGGGCGCCTCCGGCAAGACCCGCGTCGGATACGTGTGGATGGAGTTCCGCCGCGTCGGCGACGACGGCACCGAGCGGTGGTTCGGCTGCGGGGCACGCCTGCAGGCGAGCGTGCACACCAGCGCGGTGCACGCCGACTACTTCACCACCGGCTCCGGAATCGGCCGTCCCGACGGTGTGCTCCTCGTCAACGACGCGGGACAGCCACTGACCCGGGCCGCCCTCGCCGAAGCCCTGCGCGACCGCGGCGACGTCCATGCCTCGGCCACCGACTACCGCACGGCCGTACGGCGTGAACTCTTCGCGGGGATGGGGGAGCAGCGTTACGAGTCGCTGCTGTCCGCACTGCTCCAGCTGCGTCAGCCCAAACTGTCCGAGCGGCTCGACCCGTCCCTGCTCTCCACCCTGCTGTCCCGTGCCCTGCCCCCGCTGGGCGAGGGGGAGGTCGCCGAACTCGCCGAGGGCTTCGAACGGCTCGACCGGCAGCGCGAACACCTCAAACGGCTCGACGACGAGGTGACGGCCGCCGAGACCGTCGCGTCCCGGCAGCGTGCCTACGCGCGGCGCGTCCTGCGCGCGGGTTCCGCCGCGCTCATCTCGGCCACCACCGAGATGGACAACCTCACCCGCGTCGCCCGCCGGAGCGCCGAGGAACTCGAACAGGCGCTGGCGGAACGCGAGTCGACCCAGGCCCGACGCGAGGAACTGGAGCTGCGCGCGCATGCCCTGGAGGAGACCGTCGAGGGCCTGCGCGAGAGTGACGCGTACCAGCAGGGCGAGGACCTCGACCGGCTCCGCCGCCGCGCCGAGGACGCGGCAGCCGCCGCCGGGAGGCGGCGATCCGCCGCTCAGGCCGCGCAGGTCCGGTCACAGGAGGACCAGCGGCACGCCGAGGAGGCGGCGGACCAGGCCCGCACACTGGGCGAGCACGCGCGCGAAGCCGCCGGGGAAGCACACCGGGCGGCTCGGGCAGCAGGGCTGGAATCCATCCACCACGAGGTGAGGACGGTCCTCGACGCGACGGAGCCCGCGGCGGCCCTCCCCCGCACCCCGGGACGCGACCAGGGCCCCGGCGTCCCGCGCACGACGGCCGGGAGCGGAGCGCGACAGGCCCGTCGACTGGTGCGCGGCGCGGACACCGCCCGACGGCAGCAGGTCACCCTCGTCACCGAGGCGATCGACGGACACGATCGCGCCGTACGCGACCGGGGCGCCGCCGAGGAACTGCTGGACGAGGCCCGCACCCGTCTCGCGGAGGCGATCACCCGGCGGGACGAGGCGTCCGCCGCCTGGGACGACGCCCTCACCGCACAGGTGGAACGCCTGCTCGCCTGGGCCGAGGACTGCGCGGAACTGCGCATCACCGACCTCGACGAACTCGCTGCCGCAGCGGCGGCGGAGGCCGAGGTGACGGCCCTGACCGAAGCCGCCGCACGCCCGCTGGAACAGGAGATCGCCACGGCGGAGGCCACCACCCGGGCCGCGCGCCAGGGCCTGCGGGACGAGCGGAGCCGACTGGAGGAGCGGCTACGACGGCTGAGCGGTGAGACCGACCTGCCGCCCGCGCCCCCGCCCACCCGTACCGCCGTCCGTACGGCGACGGCGGGAGCGCCTCTGTGGCGATTGGTCGCCTTCCGGGAAGGGGTCCCGCTCCCCGTCCAGTCCGCGGTGGAGGCCGCACTGGAGGCGTCGGGTCTCCTGGACGCCTGGGTCAGTTCCCACGACGGACTGACGCTGCCGGGTCACGACACCCGCGCCGAGGCCGCCCTGGCCGCGACCGCCCCGGAGCCCAGCCTGCTGGAGGTGCTGAGGCCCGAGGAGGACATCCCCGTCCCGGCCGACACCGTGACCCGCATCCTCGCAGGCATCGCCTACGGCCCCACTCTGCCGGGCGGGCACCCCGCGGCGGTCTCCGCCGACGGCGCCTGGCGTCTCGCGCTCGCCACCGGCACCTGGAGCAAACCGGAGCCGGCCCACATCGGCGCTCTGGCACGTCATCGCGCCCGGCAGCGCATGATCGGCGAACTGACCGACCGTATCGGCGAGACGAACGCCTCCCTCGCCGCACTCGACGACCGGCTGCGCGACCTCGCCGCTCGCCGCGCCCGGCTGGACGCCGACCGCGCCGCCCGACCCGACCACCGGGAACTCGACGCCCGGCGGCGTGACCGGGACCGCGCGGAGGACACCGTGGCGGCTCGGGACGACGCCGTGCGTGACGTCGCCGGACGACTGGCGCGATGCGAGAGGGAGGTGGCGGTCGCTCTGCGCACGCTCGACCGCCGAGCCGCCGAACACGGACTGCCCACCGACCGCGCCCGGTTGCGTACGCTCTCCGACGCCGTCGACAGGTTCCGGGACACCGCCGAGAACTGGGTGGACGCCCGGCTCGCCGCGGCCGCCGCCACCGACCGGGCCCGCCAGCGGGCCGCCCAGGCGGACCGGTCACGCCGGACCGCGGAGGAACGCGCCGAGGAAGCGGCCGCCACCGAAGCGGAGGCGACGGGGCTGGAAGCGCGCCTGGCGGCAGTGGAAGCCACCGTCGGCGCGGACTACCGGCAGATCGTCGCGCGCCTCGCCGAGGCGCGCGACGAGCTGCGCCGCTGCCGTGAGGAGGCCGGCCGGGCCGCCGAACTCCTGCTGCGCCTGGAAGGACGGGTCGGGGAACTGCGTGCCGTCAGCGGCCAGGACGCCGAACGACGGGAACGGGCCGTCGCGACCAGGGACGCGGCGGCGCTCCGGTTCCGGCACCTGTGTCTGGCCGGGCTGGCCGAGGACGCCGGCATCCCACCGGCACTCGACGCCGGGGACGGCACCAAGGTCACCCTGGAGGCCGCCCGCGCCACAGCGGCGAAGTGGCCGGACCTCCCGCACGCCCCACGCAACCTGGGCGACGCCGCGACCCGCCTGTCCGAAGCGGTCCACGAGGCCCGCCGGCGCCTCGGCACCCGTGCCGACCTGGACCTGGAACCGGACGACGACATCCAGCTCTTCACCGCCACCCTGGACGGCGTACGCGTGGGGGCGACGGGCCTGCTCGGCACGCTCACCCAGGAGCGGGACCGCAGCCGGGACGACATCACGGCCGCCGAACGGCACCTGTTCGACCAGATCCTCACCGGCGACATCCGCCGTCACCTCGCGGCCCGCATCCGCCAGGCCGGCGAACTCCTCGACCGCATGAACGGGCACCTGGAGCGGGTCCGCACCGCCTCCAACGTCGCCGTCCAACTCGTCTGGGACGTCCGCCCGGACCTTCCGGACAGCACCCGCACCGCCCGTCAGCTGCTGCTCAAGGACCCCGGCCGGGTCACCGAGAGCGACCGGGAGGCGCTGCACGTCTTCTTCCGCGCCCGCATCGAGGAGGCCAAGGGCAGTGAGACGGCCGCGAGCTGGGAGGAACAGCTCGGTGAGGTGCTCGACTACACCACCTGGCACCGCTTCACCGTCCGCCTCGACCGGGCCAACGGGAACGGCTGGCAACCGCTGACCAAGAAGCTGCACGGCGCGCTCTCCGGCGGAGAGAAGGCCATCGCACTGCACCTGCCCCTCTTCGCCGCCGTCGCCGCCCACTACGAGGCCGTGCCCCTGGCACCCCGGCCGATCCTGCTGGACGAGGTCTTCGTCGGAGTCGACACGGCCAACCGCGGACAGGTCTTCGCGCTGCTCACCGCCCTCGACCTGGACCTCATGGTCACCTCCGACCACGAATGGTGCACCTACGGCGAATTGCCCGGCATCGCCGTCCACCAACTCCTCACCGGCGGGGACGACGACGCGGTCACCAGCGCCCGCTTCGTCTGGAACGGCGTCGACCTGGAGGCGCAATGACCAGCACCGAGGCGACGGTCCCCACGGAACCGGCCCCGGGCGGGGCCACCCTGCGCCGCCCCGAGCTCCGCCCCCTCTGGGACACGCTCCACAGCCGCCTCTCCTCCGGCCGCCCCGTCACACGGGTGCGCCTCGGACCGCTCGACGACACCCAGCGCGAGGCGCTCGCCGACCTCCTGGGCCTCGACCGTCTGCCGGACGCGCGCCCCTCCGTCCCCCTGACCCGCCTGGAGGAGGCCGTCACCGAACTCTCCGGCCGCACCGTACGGGAAATCGTCACCGAACTGGTCGGCCCCCTCGGCGACAGAGCCGGCGAGCGGCGCCGCCAGAAGGACGAGCGGGCCGAACTGTGGACCTGGCTGGCCGAGCACGAGACGGTGAGGGCCCAGCCGGCGCTCCTCGACTGGGCCGCCGCCTGCCGAGCCGCCGGCGTGGTCGCCCGCTCGGTGGAGCACACCCGTACGCTGCTCACGGACGCGCTCGAGGTGCTCGCCGAACTGCCCGGCCAGGCAGAACCCCTGCCCGTCTTCGCCGCCCGGGTCCTGAGCGGCCAGGCGCACGCACTCGACGACGGCACACCCCTGTCCGCACTCGTCCTGCGCGCCCTGGCGACCCTGTACGACACCGTCCCTCCGCAGTCCGCCGCGCAGCGGCGCGCCCTGTGGACCCGTGCGGGGGTCGCCGACGACGAGTTGTCACCCACCGTCCTCGCCGGCGGACTGC
Source organism: Streptomyces sp. SYSU D01066-1 (assembly GCF_054956795.1). NCBI lineage: Bacteria > Bacillati > Actinomycetota > Actinomycetes > Kitasatosporales > Streptomycetaceae > Streptomyces > Streptomyces sp. SYSU D01066-1. The sequence continues at coordinate 4,868 of NZ_JBUDHV010000026.1, forward strand.
GCCCGTTCGGGAACGGCCTGCTCGCCCAGGTGGCCGCAGCGTGCGCAGACGCGGGTCAGGCCGCCTGTCTGACCCTCGCCCACGTCCGGTACCCGGGCGAGTTCATCCTTTCTGAGGCCCCCGCACCCGTCGTCCACGTCGTGGAGAACCCCAGCATCCTGGCACTGGCCCTACGCCGCTTCGGGCCCTGCTGCCCGCCGCTCGTCTGTACGTCCGGCTGGCCCAACAGCGCCGCTGTCCAGCTCCTGCGCATGCTCTCGGACCACGGCGCGGCTCTTCGCCACCACGGCGACTTCGACGGAGAAGGCATCCGCATCGCCGCCTACGTCCTGGACAAGACGCCGGCGCGTCCCTGGCGCATGGCGGCAGCGGACTATCGTGCCGCGGTCGCCCTCAACCCACGCGGTCCTCAGCCGGGACGCATCACCGAAGCGCCCTGGGATCCCGACCTGGCCGAGGCCATGGCGGAGCACGGCATCGCCGTGGTCGAGGAACTGGTGGCGGAAGTGTTGCTGGAAGACCTCGCCGGTATGGCTCAGCAGAGGCGTCGCCCTGGCTGGTCGTGACGCTCCTTTGACGCTCCAGGTGGCCGAGTGACCGTTCGGAGCGGCCGCAGATACACGCTGACCGGCGATTATTCGTCTCGCTTTTCATGTGACGTCATTTGGGGGACGCGTCATATGGAGGGCGTGGCGATTCTGGAGCCTGTGGGCAAGGGGGCCTGACCTGCGGTTTTGTGAACCGCCCGGGTTCGTTGGAGATCGGCGGCGTGCCGCACGGGCTGCTCTTCACCCACACCGCCGAGGTCGACGAAGCCCTCCTCGCCTCCCTCGAGCAGTGATCACTCCGAGAGGTCGATAGACGACTAGTCTAATCTATTGTTACCCTGCTGCCATGGCAGGAGCTACGCGCAGTACCGACACCCGTTCGAACATCCTCGGGGTGGCCCGACGTATCGTGGCCCACAAGGGCTACTCCGGTGTCGGCATCAACGAGGTGCTCGCGACGGCCGGCGTCCCGAAGGGCTCCTTCTACCACTACTTCGCCTCGAAGGACGCTTTCGGCGAAGCGCTCCTGCGGGACTACTTCGACGAGTACCTCGCGGACATGGACCGCATCGTCACCCAGCCGGGCAGGCCGGCCGTCGAGCGGCTGATGGCGTACTGGCGGCAGTGGCGGGAGACGCAGAGCTTCGACGAGTGCGAAGGCAAGTGCCTCGCGGTGAAACTCGGTGCCGAGGTCGCCGACCTGTCGGAGGCGATGCGGCTGGCCCTGAAGGAAGGCACGGACGCGATCGTCGAGCGCCTCGGGCGCACTCTCGCCGACGGTGTGGAGGACGGTTCGATCACGGTCGACGGCGACCCGGGCGAAATGGCTCAGGCGCTCTACGACATGTGGCTCGGCGCGAGCGTCATGGCCAAGATCCATCGCAGTCTCGCACCGCTCGACACCGCGGCGGCCATGACCCGGCACCTCCTCCATCTGTGACGGGACACCCGTGTTCGGCCTGGCGGGTGTCCAGCCGCACCCGCCCGAACACGCGTGGCGCAGCTCACGGGCGAGCGGGACGTCGCCGCCCGCGTCCGCGTCCGCGCCCGCGGCGTCGGTGACGGGCAGGAGAACTCCCGGCTCCGGCGGGCCGCATCGGTCGCTGCCGGCCGCACCTGCGCAAGCTGAGGTTCAACGACCCACCCGGTGATTCCGCCGCGTCGGCCCGTGCGGCCGATCGGCGTCTGGTGGAGGACACTCGGGGTCGCCGCGGCTGTCGGCCTGGCGCTCTATTTCGCCGGTGCGGTCGCCTCCCATCTGCGCGTCCGCGACCGCGAGGGCGCGTACCCGGCGATCGTTCTCACCCTGATCGCCATCGCTCTGATCGTGCTGCGCACCACCACGCTCTGACCGTCCGGGAGCACTGACGGCCACGTCCGCGTGGGCATTGCGCCAGCCGGGTGGGGGCGGACGGGTCCGTCCGCGGCCGTTGGGGGCTCTGCTGCCGATGTCGTCCTGCCGGGTGGCGCAGCCGGTCAAGACGCCGGAATCCGCGGGCCGGGGACGGCGGCTGCCCGGGGCCGGGTGTTCGACTCGCTTCAGCGGGGCACCTCGCGACTGCCGTTCCTCCGGGGAGCGGCCGGGCCTCGTGCCGGCACGCGCAACGCTTGCTCGCCCCCACCACGACGCGGGACACGTCCAGGGGGCGGGTGCGCGGGCCCGTCGTCCGCCCTCGTGCCCGGCCGGACGCGGTCGCCGGGGGCACGGCCCACTCGTCCCGGGAGACCGCGCCCGCCTGCGCGGGCAACGCGTCAAGGCGGTCATCCCGAAGAAGAAGGACCAGGTGGCCGACCGTGAGGAGGAGGGCTCCGGCGGCGGCCGGCCTGTCAGCCGCGACGCCGATCTCCGCAAGGAGCGGAACGCGGTCGAGCGCGCGATCGGCAGGACGGAGGCATGACGAGGCGTCGCCATCCGATACGACGAGACTTCGGAACGTCGCCTCACCGGGCTCGACCTCCGCGTCCGGACGTTCTGGACCCAGGCCCGCACGCGAGCCACTCCGCGATCACGGCCGAACGCGTTGCCTGGAACGGCTCGTCCGCCTCTCCGGGGGGGGGGCACGGCCTTGACTCGGAGCCGGAGCCCGATCGCCGCCTCTGGGGCTGCCGGTTGACGAACGTCGGCGCGGCCGCGGTGGCGTGCGGGGCCCGTGGCCTGCCGCGAAGCCTGTGTGCGGAGAGGGCGGCCGGGCGTCTTGGGGTCGCTGTTCCGCCCCCGCTCTCGCTGCCGCCGCTCGTGCGCACCTCTCCCATCCCTTCCCCCCGACCGGTCCGACTAGTCCGACCGGTCTACTTGACGGGCCATAGACGACTGGTCTACTTTCTTCTCGAGCGGAAAAACACTCGGAAGGAAAACGACATGACGAAGATCCTGATGGTGCTGACCTCGCACGACCAGCTCGGCGACACCGGACAGCCGACCGGATTCTGGCTGGAGGAACTGGCCGCTCCCTACTACCGGTTCAAGGAAGCCGGCTGGGACATCACTCTCGCCTCGCCCAAGGGCGGCCGCCCGCCCCTGGACCCCACGAGCGCCAAGCCCGACTTCCAGACGGACCTCACCCGGCGTTTCGTGGAAGACCCCCAGGCCCAGGCGCGGTTGGACTCGACCGTGCGCCTCGACGCGGTCTCGGCGGCGGACTTCGACACCGTGTTCTACCCGGGAGGACACGGCCCGGTCTGGGACCTCGCCGACGATCCGGTCTCGATCGGCCTCCTGGAGCAGTTCCTCGCACAGACCAAGCCGGTGGCGCTGGTGTGCCACGCCCCTGTCGCGCTGCGGCACGTACGTACTCCCGACGGCGGCCTCGCCGTCGCAGGCCGCCTGGTGACCGGCTTCACCGACACCGAGGAGGAGATCATCCTCGCCATCAAGGGCCTGCAGGAGGCCGGCGCGAAGGGAAAGGCGGCCGAGGTGATGCCCTTCCTGCTGGAGGACGACATGCTCGCCCGCGGTGCCCGGTACACCAAGGTCGCCGACTACGGCGAGAACGTCGTCACCGACGGACTGCTCATCACCGGCCAGAACCCGGCCTCCTCCGGTCCCGCCGCGGACGTCCTGGTCAAGACGGTCACGAACGGGAGTGCCAAGTGAGCGCCTACGTGGTGATGATCCGCGAGCACCTGCGCGACGCCGCGGAACTGGAGGTCTACACGGCGGGAGCCCGCGCCGCCCGCGCCGGGCACGACATCACCCCGCTGGCCGCCTACGGCCGGATCGACGTGCTCGAAGGCCCCCCGGCCGAGGGCGTGCTGATCAACCGCTTCCCCACCAGGGAGGCTGCGCTCGCCTGGTACCACAGCGAGCAGTACCAGGCCGCGCTTCCGCACCGCCGCCAGGCCGCCGACTACCGCGTCGTCATCGTCGAAGGCGTCGACGCGTAACCGCCACGCCCGCAGGGGAGCGAGGACGGCCCCGACCCGGCGGCCGTCCCCGGCGGGCCGCAAGGCCGCGTACGGATGAAGGCCGGGCGCGTTGCGGTCGAGGAGAGGCGGAACGCGCGGAGCGTCCGGACGGAAGGGAAGCGACCGACGGCCAGGCTCGAGCCCGAACTGTCCGAACGGCTCGACCCGTCCCTGCTCCCCACCCCGCTGCCCCGGACCCCGCCCCCCGCTGGGCGAGGCGGAGATCGCCGAACGCGCCGAGGGCCTCGAGCGGCTGGACCGGCAGCTCGAACACATCAAGCGGGCCGACGCGGCCCTGGCCGCGGCCGCCCGGGGAGCCGGCCCGCTGGAGGTGCTGAAGCCCGAGGAGGACACCCCCGCCGACACCGTGAACCGTGTCCTCACCGGCATCGCGTACGGGACAGCCCTGCCCGGCGGGCCCGGCCCGGGTGGTCACGGGGACCGGCCGGGCGGACGTCAGCCCAGGGATGTGAGCAGGTCGTCGCACGCCTTCTCGCAGCGGCGGCACGCCTCGGCGCAGACGCGGCAGTGCTCGTGCCGGTCGGCGTGGCTCGCGCACTCGTCGCCGCAGGCCTTGCAGACGGCGGCGCACGCCCTGAGGACGGCCCGGGTGACGTTCGCGTCGTAGCCCGTGTGGCGGGAGAGGACCGCGGCGGTCGCGGCGCAGATGTCGGCGCAGTCGGAGTCGGTCCGGACGCACTTGGTCAGCTCGGCGACCATCTCCTCCGCCAGGCACGCGTCCGCGCACGCGGTACACGCCTGGGCGCAGGCGACGCACTCCTCGATGCAGCGGGCGAGCCGGTCCCGGTCCACACCGCCCAGGCCGGCGGGGTAGGCGGCGAGCATGTCCTTGACCGCGGTGCTCATGGGAACCTCCGGTGTGCGCGGGGGCGCCGACACGCGGGGATCGGACGGCGCCCTGTACGCGTAACACGGAAGACGGGCGGGAAACCCGCCGCGGCGGACACGCCGCGTCCCTGGGACCCGTCGTCGGACGGCCGGCCCCGGAGACGGAGCCACCGGGGCGCCGGTCCCGGGGCGCGTGGTGCCGCGGGACCGCGGGCCCGCGGGCCAAGGAGGCCGCCGTCGACCCCGGACTGCCGGGCCGGTCCGGGGTGCGTGGTGCCGCGGTGCGCCGATGGCGGCAGTGCGTCCCCGCCTTCCTGGACGCGCTCCGCCGCCCGTGACGCGGCGCGGGACGAGCGGCGGCCGCGCGGTCCCGCCAGGCGTGACACGGGGCGGAACGGTTACTCGTCCGCCATGACTGAGACACGGCCACTCGCTCTGATCACCGGCGCGTCCAGCGGCATCGGCCACGAGCTGGCCCGGCAGTTCGCGCTGGGCGGCTACGACCTGGTGGTGAACGCGGAGGACGAGCGGCTGGAAGCGGCCGCGCGGGAGCTGCGGGAGACGGGCGCGCAGGTCCGGGCCGTCCGTGCCGACCTGCGGACCGGCGAGGGACGCTTCCGGCTCCTGGACGCGCTCGACGGTCTGACGGTCGACGTCGCCGCCCTCAACGCGGGGGTGGGCCGGGGCGGCGCCTTCGTCGACACCGACCTCGCCGACGACCAGGAGGTCATCGACCTCAACGTCACCGCGACCGTCCGGCTGGCCAAGCCGCTGCTGCGCGCCATGGTGCGGCGCGGCGAGGGCCGGCTCGCCTTCACCTCGTCCGTCGCCTCGACGATGCCCGGCTCCTTCCAGCCCGTCTACAACGCCTCCAAGGCGTTCGTGCAGTCCTTCGCCCAGGCACTGGCGGAAGAGGTGAAGGACACCGGCGTGACGGTCACCTCCTTCATGCCGGGCCCGACGGACACGGACTTCTTCGACCGGGCGGACATGGCGGACGACACCCGGATCGGCACCATGAAGAAGGACGATCCCGCACAGGTGGCCGAGCAGGCGTTCCGGGCCATCGTGAAGGGCGAGAAGAAGGTCGTGACCGGATCGTGGAAGACCAAGGCGCAGGGTCTGGCCGGGAAGGTGCTCCCCGACGGGGTCAAGGCGGCGGCCCACCGGCGGATGGCGGAACCGGGGACCGGTGCCGAAGAGAAGCCCGAGCGGCCGGAATGACGGCCGCCGCGGCGGCCGGTCTCCGTCCGCTTCGCGCCGGCGCCGCGGGGGTCCTGGCGGACGGCGCGGTCGGCCTGGCCGTACGGCACCGTCCGCCGACGGCGTCCCGCTGGGCGCCGCCCGGCGCACGTCCTCCGGCTCGGACGCCCGTGCTTCCCGCTCTCGCGCGGTCGGCCGTTCTCCGCCCGCGTCCCACGCCGCGTCCCGTCCCGTCCCGGTCCACCGGCTCCCGTCCCGGCCCACCGGGTACCGTCCCGCCGGGTGCCGCGGGAGTGCCCGCACCGGCGTCTCACCCGCGCCCCCGGGCTCACCCCGCCGGCCGGGCGCCCGCCCCGCCTCGCCGCTGGGCCGGCGTCACGGACCCGGCGAGCCCCTCCTGCCCGTCCGTACGCAGACACTCGATCAGGTAATCGCCGGTGTCGGGGGCACGGGTCACCCCGTGCGTCTCGCTGCCGAAGCCGGGAAAGCGGCGGTCGAAGGCCTCCAGGGCGCCGAGGTAGCGCAGCAGGGGGCCGCCCTCCGCCCCGACGCTCTCGCCCGGCATGAGGACCGGGATTCCGGGCGGCGTGACCGTGACCATGGCCGCGGCGACCCGGCCCGGCGCGTCCGCCAGGCGGATCCGCTCGGTGCCGCCGCGGATCAGGCGCTGGTAGCACAGCTGGGGCGGGGCGACCGGCTCCGGGAGCTCCTGGAAGGCCCTGTCGAGCAGCTCCACCAGACGGGCCTCCCGCAGGTGGTCGTGCATCTCCTGGCACAGGTCGCGCAGACTGAGCCCGCGGTAGCGTCCCGGGTGCGCGGCGACCAACGCGGGCAGGACGCGCTCCAACGGGACATCACCGTCGTAGAGGTCCTTGAAGTCCATCAGGGCGTCCAGCAGGGTGCCCCACTTGCCCTTGGTGATGCCCATGGAGAACAGCACCAACGTGGTGTAGCTGTCGGTCTTCTCCACGACGATGCCGCGCGTGGTCAGGTACGCGGTGAGCACCCGCGCCGGAATGCCCCGGTCGGACATCACGCCGGTCGCGTCGAGCCCCGGGCAGGTCAGGGTGACCTTGATCGGGTCGAGCATGCAGTAGCCGTCGGTCAGACCGGGAAAGCCGTGCCAGTCCGCGTCGGGCGCGAGGTGCCAGCAGGACGGCTCGGTCCGCAGCAGCTCCGCCGGAGCCTCGTCGAACGGCAGCCGCGCCCCGCTGGCGGGGTCGGTCACCTCATCCGGCTGCCACACCCCGAAGAACCACGGCGGCCGGTCCCCGGCGGCCTCGATCCGCCGCCCGATCCGCACCATCTCCTGACGGAACCGGACCGCTTCCGACACCGACTCGTCGACCAGCCACTGCCCCTGCGGACCGTCCATCATCGCCGTGGCCACGTCCAGCGAGGCGATCATCGGATACAGCGGCGACGTCGTGCCGTGCATCATCAGCGCCTCGTTGAACCGGTCGTGCTCCACCGGCGCCCGCGGCGCGGGGCGGACGTGCACCATGGCGCCCTGGGACAGCGCCGCCAGCAGCTTGTGGGTGGACTGGGTCGCGAACACCGTCGGCCGGTCGGCGCCGGGGAAGGCGCCCTCGTCCACCGACATGCCGTACCGCCCCGCGTACAGCGGGTGGAAGCGGGCGTAGGCGAACCACGCCTCGTCGAAGTGCAGCCGGGGCGTACTGGCCGCGAAGGCCCGAGCCGCCGCCACCGCGTCGTAACACAGCCCGTCGTACGTGGAGTTGGTGAACACCGCGTACTGGGCGCGCGACGACACCGCGTCCCTGGTGAGGGAGGCGCCCGCGATCCGCGCCGCCACCGAGTCCGCCGAGATCTCGGCCGGGGGCAGCGGTCCGGCGAGGCCGTAGCCGTTGCGGGTGGGGACCAGGTACACCGGCCGGGCGCCGGAGACGACCAGGCCGTGCAGGACCGACTTGTGGCAGTTGCGGTCCACCAGGGCGATCTCGTCGCGGGTCACGCTGAAGTGGCCCACCAGACGGTTGCAGGTGGAGTCGCCGTGCAGGACGAAGTAGGTGTGTTCGGAGCCGAAGACCCGCGCGGCGTTGCGCTCGGCCTCGCCGACCGGCCCGGTGTGCTCGAACAGCGAGCCGAGTTCCTCCACCGAGATCGACAGGTCGCTGCGCAGCAGCCGCTCCCCGAAGTAGTCGTGGAACGCCCGGCCCACGGGTGACTTGAGGAAGGCGACACCGCCGGAGTGCGCCGGAGTGTGCCACGAGTACTCGTGCGCGTCGTCGAAACGCCGCAGCGCCTTGAAGAACGGCGGGAGCAACGCGTCCTGATAGGCGCGCGCGGCGGTGCTGATGCGCCCCGCGATGAAGGCCGGCGTGTCCTCCAGCGGCCACACGTAGCCCACCACCGACTGCGACACCCACAGCGGCAGCTCACGCAGCCCCTCGCCCGCCATGACCAGGAACACCGGCAGGTTCTGGAAACGGCGCCCGATCCCGCGCAGCACCGACGCGCCACCGGGTCCGTCCTCGTCCCCGTCCCCGTCCCTGCCCTTGTCCCTGCCCCCGTCCCCGGACGGGAGGTCCCAGGCGATCACCGCGGCGGCCAGACCGGCCTCCGTCCTGAGCACCGCCTCGGCGTCGGAGACGCTCACCACCCACCGGACCCGCAGGCCGCGCGCCTGGATGCCCTCGGCGACGCGCGCCAACTGCCCGGCGGCGGCGCCCCCGTCCTCCGGGCGTTCCGCCACCGCCACCAGAACCGTGCCGTCGTTCACGCCGTCCCCCTTCCCCGGTGGCCCGCGCCACCCCCGGCCAGGCTCGTGGACCCGACCCGCCAGATCGGCCGACGGCCGGCCAAACCACCCCATCGGGGTATGACGCGGACCGGAGTTGACGTGTGGCGGCCATGCTTAGCCGTGCCGCCGCCGCAGGTGCCCCCTCTTGTCGAAGTACCTGGTCAACTGAATATCGGAGCATTCACCCGCTCGGCGTCGTGCCGTTCTTCCGACGGGTCGTTAGTCATAGCGCTCCGGCCACGAGGGCCGACGAGCGATCCGACGAAAGGACGAGTCACAGATGTACGGCACTCGACGCATGGCGGCAGTGACCTCGGTCGTGGGGATGCTCATGGCGGTTCCGGCCGGCATGGCCACGGCCCACGCCGGTGACGGAGACGCGGGGGCGGGCGGTGTGCTGTCCAACCTCTCCGGCCGCAACTCCTCCGGCCACGCCAACCTCTGTGGGACGGGCAAGGTGGCCCTCTTCAAGGAGCGCACCTGCGTGACCGAGGACGGCGGGAAGGGCGGCGGCGACCAGGTGGGCCCCAGCGGCGGCGTCCTGTCCAACCTGGTCTTCGCCCGGAACGCCTCGGGCCACAGCAACAACTGCGGCAACGAGACGGTGGCCGTGTTCAGCAGGACCACCTGCGTCACCACGGAACGTTCCGGTCACTGAGCGGCCGTGACAGGTCCAGCGGACAGAGGTGTCACGATGGCGTCCACTTCGTCAACTTCCCTGTGTGTCGGCGTAGTAGCGCCTCTGACAGGTCGGCTGGCCCCCCTCGGGTCACCGTTGTCGTACGCGCTGCGCAGGCTCGCTCCTCGACTCGCGCGCGTCCGCAACGGTGGCCGCCACCACGACGTGACCGTCGCCGTGCGCGACAGCCGTTCCGATCCCGGCGCGGCCCGGCGGGCCGCGCGCGACCTGGCCGACACCGACGGCGCGAACGTCGTCCTCACCATGGCCGGCACCCGGGTCCTGCCCGCGGTCACCACGGCCTGCGAGGAGGCCGGGGTCCCCTGCGTGTCGACCACGTTCCCCTGGCAGGCGTACGTCCACACGCGCGGCGTCGACCCCGGGCACCGCTTCCGGTGGACGTACCACTTCGCGTGGGGGCTCGACGACATCGCGGCCGTCTTCGCCGACCTGTGGGAGCGCGTGGACGGGCGAGGCGCCGTCGGGTGCCTGTGGAACGACGGCCTCCAGGGCGCCCTGCTGCGGCACGAGCGGTACGGCTTCGCCCCCGCGACGTCCCCGCGCGGACATACCCTCGTCGACCTCGGCGCCTACCCCGAACCGGCCGACGGCTTCCACCCGCAGGTCGGCCGGATGCGCGAGCACGGCGCCGATGTCGTCACCAGCGCCGCCACCGCCACCGACCTGGCCCTCTTCCACCGCCAGGCCCGCGAGGCCGGGCGGCGCCCGCGGCTGATCACCTGCTCACGCTGGCTGACCTACCCGCACACCCACACCACCCCCGCCCCCGGCGTCCACGGGGAACTCGCCGACGCGGGCGTGGCCACCCTGGTCTACTGGAGCCCCGACCACCCCTACCGCTCCAGCCTGGACGGCACCACATGTGCCGAACTCGCCCACGCCTACCAGCGGGACACGGGCGCGGCCTGGCTCCAGCCCCTCGGCCTGGCCCACGCCCTCCTGGAGACGGCACACCACGCCCTCACCGTCGCGGACGACCCCACCGACCGGGCCTCCGTCGCCGAGGCCCTGGCCGGCGCCCGGCTCGACACCATCGCCGGACGCCTCGACTGGACCCGGGGGCCGACGCCCAACACCGCGCTGCTTCCCCTGGTCGGCGGGCAGTGGCACCACGACGCGGCAGGCCCCCGGCTCGCCGTCGTCAGCAACCGCGCGCTCCCGGACGTACCGCTCACCGGGGAGCTCATGACGGCACGTTGACACGGGTACGGCCCCGGCGGCAGAACCCGGGGGCCGGGACCACCGGTGAACGGGCACGGGCGCGTGATGAGCGGGCCGCCCGTCGAACGGGCCGGGGCGCGTCGGCGGACGGGACGCCGCGTGCGGTTCCTCGCCCTGCCGCCGCGCGGCCCTGAGCCGCTCGTCGCGGGACCGCCCGTGCCGTCATCCGTCTTCCGCGGCGGCGTCCTCACCGGGCGGGCCGTGGTCCCCGGTCACCGTCAGGGCCAGGACGGCGAGGTCGTCGCGCAGCCGTTCGCCCCACCAGCGGTGAGCGTCGTCCATCAGGGCGGTGGCCGTCTTCCCGGCGGGCGCCGGCCCGTCGGGCGGCGACAGGGCGGCGACGAGGACGGCGAGGTCCTCCGTGGTCCGCTGGTCCGCGGCACCGGCTCCTTCGGTGAAGCCGTCGGTGTAGAGCACCAGGGTGTCACCGGCTCGCAGTTCCACCTCGGTGACCGGGTGGTACGGCGCCTCCAGCACACCGAGCAACGGACCCCGTATCGGCACCGGTGCCGTGTCGCCGGCCGCCCGGCGCAGAAGCGGCGGCGGATGGCCCGCGCTGGCGATCCGGAGTCGGGCCGGCGCGCGGGTGGCGTCGATGACCACGTAGACGAGGGTGCAGAAGGGGGTGTTCTGGCGGCGTAGCGCGACGTTGATCAGGTCGAGGACGTGGGTGGGGTCGCTGGTGTGCTGGGCGGCGGTCCACAGGGTGTGACGGACCAGGCCGGTGATGGCGGCCGCGTCGGGTCCTTTGCCGCAGACGTCCCCGAGGACCAGGACGTGCCGGCCGTCGGGGGCGGTGAAGGCGTCGTAGAAGTCGCCGCCGATGTGCAGGCCCTGACTGAAGGGGGCGTAACAGGCCGCCAGGTCGAAACCCGGCAGGTCGGGCAGGCGCGGTGGGAGGAGGGGCCGTTCCAGGGCACGGGTGGCCTCCTTCAGCCGGTTGAGCAGGCGGTCCTGCTGGACTCCGATGGCTATCTGGTCGGCGATGTTCTCCAAGGTGGCCAGGACGGTGCCGGGCAGCGCCAGGCGCGTGGTCATCACCAGTACGCCGAGCACCTCCCCGTGGGAGACGAGGGGGAAGCCCGCGACCGAGTCACGTCCGCTCCCGGACCGGCCGTCGTGCGGATCGGGCCGGGGGGCGATGTCCAGGTGCGGGCTGCGTGACGCGACGACACGTCTCACCAGCGCACGTTGGGCCGCGCGGCACGGAGAGGCGCCGGACGGTCCGCCGTCGTCCTCGGCGCACACGGCGTGTGCCAGCTCCCCACGGGTGCTCAGCGTCCAGATGCAGACACGGTCGGCGCCGAGACGGTCCGTGGTGGCGCGCACACAGGTGTGCAGGCGCGTGTCCAGTGGTCCCGGCGCCGTCATGGCGGCGGCGATCTCGGCGGTGAGCAGGGCGTGGGTGGTGCGTTCGGCGAGTCTGCGCTGGGCGTGCAGGCGGTCGGTGACGTCCTCGGTGAGGACCAGGGTGCGGCTGCGTCCCTCGCTGTCCAGGACCTGCCGGACAGCCATGCTCAGGACTTGGGAGGTGCCGTCGCCGCGGACACGTTCGAAAACCGCGTCGGGCTCGACGTCCTGGTGATGGCCGGAGACGGTCAGGTGGTGGTGCAGCGAGGTGCGCTGGTCCTCGGGGAACAGGTCGGTCACCGGCCGGCGCAGCGCCCCGGGCTCGGTCAACTCCAGTACGTCGGCGGCCCGGCGGTTCCAGGCGATGACCGCGTCGCCGTCCAGCATCAGCACACCGATCGGAGCCTGGGACAGGAACTGCCCCAGCAGCCGCTCGCCGAACTGCCGGCCGATCGACGTACCCGTGGACAGGCTCTGCTGGGCGGCGGCCTGTGCGGCGATGTGCGCACGCCGGTGACCGATGTGCCCGAGCAGCTCGCGCACCACGTGGGACATCCGCGACGCCGCCCGGTCGCTCCGGACACGACGCACGATGTCACCGGAGAACAGGAGCGGCAGTACGGCGAGTTGTTCCTCCGTGGCGGGAGTGGCCGTCACGGCGACGGCGAGGTCCGCGGGGTGCGGCCGCAAGGAGTGGACGACGCCGACGGGCGCCGTGACCGTCTCCCCGATCACGACCACCGTCGGCCGGCGTCGGCCGGGGGTGCCGCCGGTGTAGGCCAGCACGTCCTCGGCCGTGGTCTGGATGGTCTCGGTCGTCGCGGCCAGGTCGGCGGCGATGGTGCCGGCCGTCGCCGGCGGGACGCCGATGAGCAGCAGCAGGGGCGGGCTCTGGGTCATCGTGTCAGCCCTCGAGGAGAGGTTCGTCGAGCAGGGCTCTGCCGGTCCACACCCGCAGCAGGTCGGTCACGGGAGACATCACGTGCGCGGCGCGGGCGTCGCGGAGCAGACGGTGCAGGGGCGACCGCTCACCGTAGCCGGCCCCGCCCACCAGGCTCAGGGCGTCGTTGACGGTGGCCTCGGCGGCGTCGGCCACCTCGGCCTTGGCGGAGGCCAGCCCCAGCAGCGCGTTCGGGCCGCCGATCTCCGCTTCGGCGGCGGCGTGGTAGATCAGCCGCCGGGTGCGTTCCACCCGGGCCCACATCGTGCCCAGCCGGTGCTGGACGACCGGCTGGGCGGTGGCGGGCCGGCCGGTGCGCGTCCCCTTGCGCCGCAGCAGGTGGGCGCGTGCTTCTTCCAGGGCGGCCGCGGCCACTCCCAGATAGGTGCCGGCCATGGCCATCAGGAAGTAGGGAGCGACGACGTTGAACACGTACCAGATCTCGTCGCCTTCCTCTCCCAGCAGGCACCAGTCGGCGATTTCGACGCCGCGCATCTCCAGGCCGCGCGAGGCGTTTCCGCGCATGCCGAAGCCCTGCCACGGCGGCCCCCACTCCAGTCCCCGCACGGTGGCGTCGACCACCGTGCAGGAGAACTGCCCCGGCGGCGTGTCCGGTCCGACGGCCAGGGTGGAGACGACGTAGGTGTCCGCGTGGCCGGCGTTGGTGACGAAGCTCTTCGATCCGGTCAGCCGCAGCCGGTCCCCGGGCACCCGCTCCATGCGCATCTGCGGCAGCCAGAACTCCCCGCCGGTCCCCGGTTCCGACAGGGCCAGGGTCGTCAGGTGCTCACCGGCGGCGATCGGCTCCAGGTAGGCCTTCTGCTGTCTGCGGCTGGCCTTCGCGGCGATCACGGCCGAGCCGACGAGGTGCATGCCGAAGCAGATCGACGTCGAGGCGCAGGCCCGTCCCGTCGCCTCACCGACCTGCGCCACCGCCAGCAGACCGTGCCCCATCCCCCCGCATTCGGCCGGCACCACCAGGCCGCCCAGCCGGGACCGCAGCGCGGCCATGCCCTTCTCCGGCCATACCTGCCCCTCGTCCACGGCCGCGGCCTCCGGAAGCAGGACCTGCTCACCGATCTCCCGGGCCAGGGACACCGCGGCACCGAGTTCCACTCGTACCACCACTGCTCTCCACTTCGTCTCGCAGGCCCGGTCGAAAGCATCGGCGGGCACGACATCGCTCCTCGGCGCACTTCTGCCAGACGCCCCTCACCCCCACACCCTACGAGGCGCCCGGCCGGCACCCGCGAGGCGACCGTGTCCGGAGCCGCCACCCGCGCGCGGCCGACGAGGACGTCGACGGCGGCTCGGCGCCGTACCAGGTCCCCACGGGGCCGCCGCCGCATGGCCGGCCGCCGGGCCCGGGACGGCTGCGGGCCGCAGTGGTGAACCCCGGCATCCCGGCGCCGGCCGTACGCCGCCCGCCCGGAGCGCCCGCCGCTCGGGTGCGGGTCCGGCCGGCCCGGCAGCGCGCTGATCCGCCTTCCGCGTCCGCTCGCCGAGCACGGCGCCGCCCCGCGCCGCCACGGTGACTTCGGTGGCGGGCGACGTCATCGCATCGCCGCGCACCTCCCGGAAGCACCCCGGCCCGTCCCCGGCGCGCGACGGCAGCGGATCACCGCGGCGTACCCGCCCGCGCGCCGCACGGTCCTCGCCCCGGCCGTCCCACCGCGGTCTCCGGGACCCGAGCCGGCCCCTGCCATGCCCGGTCACGGCATCGCCGCGACCGGGGGACCGGTGGCCGGGGTCCTCCTGGACGACCTGGCCGGGGCGATCCGCCACGGACGGTGCTGCGGCGAGCCGGGACGCCGACTCGGCCTTCCCCGGCGCCGCCTTCCGGCACCAGGACTCGGAATCCCGGTGGTCGGCGGTCGGGCGTGTGGTGACGCTGGGTCCGGTTGTGTGGTCGGCGGTCGGGCGTGTGGTGACGCGGGGGCCCGGCCGTCTCAGTGGCGTGCGCGGGTCGGCACCGTGATGCCGTACGCCCGCATCTTGCGGTAGATCGTCGTGCGGGAGATGCCGAGGCGCTGGGCGGCCAGCAGTTTGTTGCCGTCGGCCTCCAGCAGGGCCTGCACCAGGGTGTCGCGTTCGGAGGCCTCCCAGACGCTCAGGGAGCGGCCGGCCGTGCTGTGCAGGGACGGGGGCAGGTCGCGCGGTTCGATGCGGTACGTGCGGCGGCCCGCGGCGGCCCTGCTCAGGACGTGGTTCAGCTGGCGGACGTTGCCGGGCCAGTCGTGCCGGCGCAGCAGGGGCAGGACCTCCGGCGCGCACTCCAGGTCCGGGCCGACGCGGCGCAGCAGGCAGTCGACCAGGGCGGGCAGGTCCGCGAGGCGGTGCCGCAGGGCGGGTACCGCCGCCGCTTCGGTGAAACAGCGCCTCAGGGGCTCGGGCACGCCCGCCGCGTGGTGGTGCGTGCCCATGATCCCCACGATCCAGGTGCCCTGTGCCGCGGCGGCGTCCAGGGCCCGGGCGACGGCCGGTGCCTGCTCGGCGGGTACGGCGTCGATGTTCCGCAGGACGAGGGCGCGGCCCGGCCCGGTGGGCGCGGTGCGCAGGGCGGCGGACGGGCCGGCGTCGGGTCCGGACCCGGTGCCGGCCGCGTTCGCGGCGTCGGCGCCCCCGAAGGCCGCGGCGTCCACGACGACGGGTGCCGAAGCCGCCCCGGTGAGCGCGTGCGCGGCACGGACCAGTGCGGTCTTCCCGGTGCCGGGCTCACCGTGGACCAGCAGCGGCGTCCGTTCGCGGGCGCACTGCGAGGCCGTACGGGAGACGGTGTTCCAGGCCGGGTCCGTCCCGGCCAGGCCCGGCAGCGGCCACGGCAGGGACGCGTTCCGCTCGCCACGGGAGCGGGAGCCGGTGCCGGTGCGGGAGCCGGTGCGGGAGCCGGTGTCGGTGCGGGAGCCGGTGCCGGTGCGGGCCCCGTCGGCGCCGGGGTGCTCCGGGAAGGCCAGCTCCAGCAGGTACCCGGCCGCGCCCGCGGAGCTGTCGACCTGGCGGCAGCGCATCAGCACGGTCTGCCCGCCGGTCAGCCGCACCTCCGTGCGGACGCGCGGCGCGTGTCCCGACTCGGCGGCGGCCTCGTGCAGCAGCCGGTGGTCGTCGCCGGTGAGCCGGGCCGAGGCGGCGGAGTTGGCGAGCACCAGGTCCTGGCCGAGGCAGAGCACCGGCCGGTCGCCGTAGTGGGTCACCTGCTGGAACGCCTCCAGCAGGGCACGCTGGTGGGAGCTGGTGGACTCGTACATCACACGCTCGATGTCGCCGACGGCTTCCTGCACCAGGGCCGCCATGAGGGTGCGCGTCGGGCCGTTCCAGCAGGTCAGGTTCATGGCGCCCTCGACCCGTCCGGTGACCGAGTTGCGGATCGGGGCGGCGGCGCAGGAGACGCCCTGCAGACGTTCGTTGAAGTGCTCGGTGCCCAGCACCACGTTGGGCCGGCGTTCCTCCAGCGCGACCCCGATGCCGTTGGTGCCGACGAACTGCTCGGCATAGTTGAAACCGGGTGCCAGGTGGACGCGGTCCAGGTGCGCCGACAGCCGTTTCTCGCCGACCCGGCGGTCGCGTACCCAGCCCTTGCGGTCCGTCACGATGACGCAGGCGTCCGATCCGGCCAGCGCCCGCTCCAGCCGGTCCAGGACCGGCGTGGCGGCGCGCACCAGGCGGCTCTCCCGGTCGTAGTCCGGCTGGTAGGGGACGACCACCTCGTCCGGGCGGATCCCCAGGTACTTGGAGCGCTGCCAGGAGTTGCGGATGCTCTCGGGCACGATCGGCGCGGGCGGGTCCTGGTTCTCCAGGAACTTCAGGCGTGCTCGCGCGATGGTCCGGTCCCGCGCTGTGCTGTCGCTGAGCATGGCGCCTCCGATGAGCGTGTTTCCGCCATATTACGAACGCGTTTGCACCTGTCAACGGGTGATTCGCCATGACTTTCCGGCACGTTCGCCGTGCCCTGACCACGGGTGGGCCGGGGTGTGTTCCACATTGAAAAACTCGACGCCGCTTCCCGCCCCCACGCTGATGGACAGCGCCGCACGAAGGTGCGGCCGCTCAACGTCGAGCACAGGAGCAGCACGATGACTTCTTCCTCCAGCAACGCAGCCCGTACCGCCATCGTCACCGGTGCCGCCCGCGGCATCGGCCGCGGCATCGCGGAGCGACTGGCCGCGGACGGGCTGGACGTGGCCGTCGCCGA
The DNA here is from genome assembly GCF_054956795.1 of Streptomyces sp. SYSU D01066-1. Lineage (NCBI taxonomy): Bacteria > Bacillati > Actinomycetota > Actinomycetes > Kitasatosporales > Streptomycetaceae > Streptomyces > Streptomyces sp. SYSU D01066-1. The sequence goes on from NZ_JBUDHV010000026.1 coordinate 22,037, forward strand.
TCTCCCGGTCATGGGCGAGGAGTTGGCCGAGGTGGCGGCCGGCATCGAGAAGACGGGCCGCCGGGCCCTCGCCGTGCACGCCGACGTGACCAGCAAGGAGCAGACCGACGCGCTCGTCGCCGAGGTGGCGGACCGCTTCGGCAGGGTCGACGTCTACGTGGCCAACGCCGGCATCGCCCGGGTCACCCCGCTGCTGGACACCGACCTCGACGAGTTCGAGCAGATCATGGCCGTGAACCTGCGCGGCGTCTTCCTCTCCTACCAGGCCGCCGCCCGGCAGATGATCGCCCAGGGCGGCGGCGGAAAGATCATCGGTGCCGCCTCGATCGTCGCGTACCGCCCGTTCGCGCTGCTCGGCGCCTACTCGGCGTCCAAGTGGGGCGTACGCGGACTGACCCAGGCCGCCGCCATGGAGTGGGCGCGCTACGGCATCACCGTCAACGCGTACTGCCCTGGGATCGTCGGCACCGACATGTGGGACCTGATCGACGAGCGGCTGGCCGAGGAGGCCGGCATCCAGAAGGGCCAGGCCATCAAGAAGCACGCGGAGGCGATCGCGCTCGGCCGGGTCGAGGAACCCGCGGACGTCGCGTCCTTCGTCTCGTACCTGGCCTCGCCGGACTCGGACTACATGACCGGCCAGTCCGTCATGATCGACGGCGGCATCCAGTTCTCCTGACGCGCTCTGACGTCATTCCACTCATCGCGAACTGAGGAGAGAGATGTATTCCAAGGACGGCGAGAACTACTTCATCGTGGACGCGCACATCGCCCTGTGGGACGCGCGCCCCGAGAACCAGCGCAACATCCACGGCAAGCAGTTCATCGACTGCTTCTACGACTACCACCGCAACCTCGGCCCCGAGTCCGAGCACTGGCCGTACGAGGAGTTCCTCTACCAGGGCGGGGAACGCCTGATGAAGGACCTCTTCACCGACGGGTACGTGGACCACGCCGTCTTCCAGCCGGCCCGCCTCGGCGCCTTCTACCGCAACGGCTTCGGGCAGACCGAGGAGGCGTTCGCGCTCGCGAGCAAGCACCCGGACAAGCTGACGTACAACCACTCGTGGGACCCGCGCTACGAGCAGAAGGGGCTCGACCAACTGCGGCGGGACGCCGAGCGGTTCCAGCTCAAGGGCGTGAAGCTGTACACGGCCGAGTGGAAGGGCGACTCGCGCGGCTACAAGCTCGACGACCCCTGGTCGCGCCGCTACCTGGAGGCGGCGATCGAACTGGGCATCAAGAACATCCACATCCACAAGGGCCCGACCATCCGCCCGCTGGACCGCGACGCCTTCGACGTCGCCGACGTCGACTCGGTGGCGAGCGACTACACGGAGCTGAACTTCGTCGTCGAGCACTGCGGGCTGCCCCGCCTGGAGGACTTCTGCTGGATCGCCACGCAGGAGCCCAACGTGCACGCCGGCCTCGCGGTGGCCATCCCCTTCATCCACACCCGCCCGCGCTACTTCGCGCAGATCATCGGCGAGCTGCTGTACTGGCTGGACGAGGACCGCATCCAGTTCTCCAGCGACTACGCGCTGTGGACGCCGCGCTGGCTGATCGAGCGCTTCGTGGACTTCCAGATCCCCGAGGACATGCAGGACGAGTACCCGCCGCTCACGGTGGCCCAGAAGAAGAAGATCCTCGGGCTGAACGCGGCCGCCATGTACGGCATCGAGGTCCCGGCCGGGCTGGGCGTCGGCCTCGCCGAACCGGCGGTGGCCTGAGATGCCCGCCCGTACCGCCGCCGCGCGGGAGGAGTCCGTCCGCGCGGCGCTGGACACGGTCTACGACCCGGAGCTGGACGAGCCGATCACCGACCTCGGCTTCGTACGCTCCGTGACGACGGCCCCCGGCGGCAGGCTCACCGTCCACCTCAGGCTCCCCACCTCCTTCTGCTCGCCCAACTTCGCGTACCTGATGGCCTCCGACGCCAAGGACGCGCTGACGGCGCTGCCGTGGACCCGGGAGGTCGTGGTGCTGCTCGACGACCACCACGACTCGGACCTCATCAACCGGGGGCTGGCCGCGGACGCCGGTTACCGGGGCACCTTCGGGGCGGAGGCGGAGAAGGACCTCGAAGCGCTCCGGCTGACGTTCCGCCGCAAGGCGCACGCCGCGGCGATGGAGCGGGTGCTGACTCTGATGCTCCGCGCCGACCCGGACCTCACCGAGGAGGACCTCTACGACGTGGTCGTGGGCGACCTCCCCGACGTACCGGCGTCCGGCGCACTGCTGCGGCGACGCGAGGCCCTGGGCCTCGGCACGGCACCGACCGACCCGGTCCTGGTGGACGAGGAGGGCCGGCGCCACCCGCCGGGCGAGATCCCGCTCCGCCTGCGCTTCGCCCGCTCGGTCCGGGTGTCGATCGACGGCAACGCGCACTTCTGCCGGGGCCTGCTGCGCACCCGGTACCCGCAGTCCGCGGCCGACCAGACCCCGCGCGCGGAGGAACTCTTCCACCTCACCGCACCGCCGAAGGAGAACGTCTCGTGAAGGCAGTACAGGTCGTCGGCTACGGCAAGGACCTCGAAATGGCCGAGGTCCCGGCCCCCGAGGTCACCGGCCCGTACGACGTGATCGTCAAGATCGGCGGGGCCGGGGTGTGCCGCACCGACATCCACATCCTGGAGGGGCAGTGGGCCGAGAAGTCCGGGGTGACGCTGCCCTACACGATCGGGCACGAGAACGCCGGCTGGGTCCACGCGGTCGGCAGTGCCGTCACCAACGTCCGTGAGGGCGACAAGGTCATCGTCCACCCGCTGATCACCTGCGGGCTGTGCCGGGCGTGCCGGGCCGGTGACGACGTGCACTGCGAGAACAACCTCTTCCCCGGCATCGACACGGCCGGCGGCTACGCCGAGTACCTGAAGACCTCCGCGCGCAGTGTCGTACGGATCGACGACTCCCTCGAACCGGCCGACGTCGCAGCGCTCGCCGACGCGGGCCTGACGGCGTACCACGCCGCGGCCAAGGCGGCCCGGAAACTGCGGCCCGGCGACCGCTGCGTCGTGATCGGCGCGGGCGGCCTCGGACACATCGGCGTCCAGGTGCTCAAGGCCCTCACGGCCGCCGAGATCGTCGTCGTCGACCGCAACGCCGACGCGGTGTCCCTGGCCGTCTCCATCGGCGCCGACCACGGGGTCGTCGCCGACGGCGGACAGGTGGACCGGGTGCGCGAACTGACCGGCGGGAAGGGGGCGGAGGCGGTCATCGACTTCGTCGGCGAGGGCGGCGCCACCAAGGACGGCGTCGGCATGCTGCGCCAGGCCGGCGACTACCACGTGGTCGGCTACGGCGAGAACATCGACGTCCCCACCATCGACATCATCTCCGCCGAGATCAACTTCATCGGCAACCTCGTCGGCTCCTACAACGACCTGTGCGAGCTGATGGTCCTCGCGGCGCAGGGCCGGGTGCGCCTGCACACGGTCAAGTACCCCCTGGACCGCTTCCAGGACGCCCTGGACGACCTCGGCAAGGGCCGGGTCCGGGGCCGGGCGATCCTCACTCCGTGACGTCCGCATGACGCCGATGACGCCGATGACGTCCACGACACCCGTGACGTCAGTGACATCCATGACGTCCACGACGAAGAAAGTGACCCCTTGATCTTCATCACCGCGAAGTTCCGTGTCCTGCCCGAGCACGCCGACCGATGGCCCGAGGTGGTGGACGACTTCACCCGGGCCACCCGCGCCGAACCGGGCTGCCTGTGGTTCGACTGGTCCCGCAGCGTCGCGGACCCGACGGAGTACGTCCTGGTGGAGGCCTTCCGGGACGACGAGGCCGGCGCGGCCCACGTCAACTCGGCCCACTTCAAGGCGGCGCAGCGGACCCTGCCGCCGCACCTGGCCGCGACGCCCAGGATCGTCAACGCGAAGGTGGCGCAGGACGACTGGTCGCCGCTGGGGGAGATGGCGGTCCGCGAGGACTGACACGGTGGGACGGAGTCACGGAGGGGGCCGAAGCCGGGCGCACGGGCTTCGGCCCCCTCCGCGTACACATCGCTCACTTGGTGTGGTCGCGGCTGCGGGTGTTGGTCTCGGCGAGCCGGGCGCTCAGCAGTTCGTCCCGGGTCAGGCGTCGGAGGTGGCGCGGGTCGGCGTCCCATTCGGGGCCGCCGGCGAGGGGGCGGACCTGGAGGTACGGGCCTTCGTGGCCCATGACGTGGCCGACGCGGTCGCGGGCGGTGTCGTGGACGGGGTCTCCGGGGCCGAGCGGTTCCTCCCCGGTCATGCGTCGACCCCCTTGAGGATCACGTCCGCGAGCAGGTGCGCGACGGGGGCGGAGCAGACCCCGAGGTGGACGAGCGCGTAGCGGGCCCGCCCCGCGCGGTCGTCGGCCCAGGGAGTGCGGATCTCCATCGCGGGGAGCTGGAGGCCGGCGCGGCTGAGGGCGGAGGCGAGGGCGTCTTTCGCGTCGAGGGCTTCCCGGATTTTCGCGGACGCGCTCATCGGTGTCCCTGTCTGTCCGGTCGTACTGAATCCGTCACCCGGCCGCACCGGGCGAATTACGCCGCGTAGTCCGGGTGTCACGAGAATGCGCCCGGACGCGGGCGGTGACGGCGTGGGCCGGGGGCTGGTTCGCCGTGGCCCAGGACTCGTTCCACGCCTCCCACATCGTTCGTGTGCCGTCTCGGAAGGAGCCAGCCACATGTCGAAGCGTCGCGCCGTCACCGGCCGCAGTCAGGAACCGCGTCAGCGTTTCGCGGAGGAGCTGAGGGCCCTGCGGGCCAAGAGCGGGCTGAGTCTGCGGCAGCTCGGGGAGCGGCTGGGCTGGGACTGGTCCCTCTTCGGCAAGATGGAGAAGGGGGAGACACTGGGCAGCCCGGAGGTGGTGCAGGCCCTCGACACGTTCTACGGGACTCCGGGGTTGCTGCTGGCGCTGTGGGAGCTGGCCGCCGGGGACCACACGCAGTTCCGTGAGCGGTACCGGCGGTACATGGCGCTGGAGGCGAAGGCGGTGAGCCTGTGGCACTTCGCGGTGAGCGTGCTGCCGGGGTTGTTGCAGACGCCGGGGTACGCGCGGGAGGTGCTGTCGGCGGGTGGGCTCAAGGGGAAGGAGCTCGAGCAGCAGGTCGAGACGAGGACGGGCCGACGGGAGTTGTTGGAGGGGGAGGACGCGCCGCCGTTCCGGACGATCCTGTCGGAGGCGGTGCTGAGGACGCCGTTGAGGGAGACGGGGGAGTGGCGGGGACAGTTGGAGCATGTCGTCGACGTGGCGGAGCGGGACACCGTCACGGTTCAAGTGCTGCCGCAGAGTGCGGGTGTGCACGGCCTGGTCGGTACGGACGTGTGGTTCCTGCGCCTCACGGACGGACGTCCTGTCGCGTACACCGAGAATGCGCACTGGGGGAACTGGTCGAGGAAAGCACGAAGGTCGAGCGCTTGCTACGTGCCTACGATGTCGTACGCGACATGGCCCTGCCCCCTGGCGAGTCACGAGAGTTCATCCTGCGCATCTTGGAGGAAATGCCGTGCGACGTTCCGACCTGACCCACGTGACCTGGCGCAAGAGCAGTTACAGCAATCCGGACGGTGGCGCGTGCGTGGAGGTCTCCGGCGACCTCGCCCCCCTCATACCGGTACGCGACAGCAAGGCCCCGCGCGGACCGGTGCTCGTGTTCCCGACTCCCGCCTGGGCTTCCTTCGTGGGGGCTGTGAAGCACGGTCGGCTGAGCGGCTGACACCCGAAGTCCGACGGCCCGCGCGGGGGTGCCGTACCGCGAACGGGTCGGCGGCACCACCGTGGACCGGCTGCTGACCGGCCGCGAGCCGCAGCGCCCCTCCTGCGCGGCCCGCACGAGCGCGGCGGTCGTCCCCGGTCCGGGGCGCGAAAGACCGGAGGAACCGGTCGAGCGACTCACCACGGCAGACGAGGTGCTCGACCTCCTCGGCCTGTCACCCGGACTGCCGGAGTCGCCGGCCGCCCGGACGGACCTCCCGGAGAAAGTACTCGACCGCCACGGCCGATGGACGCGGGCCGCCACAGCCGGGGCGCGGTCCTCCGAACGGTACGTGCCAAGGCTCAGCCAGGTGATCGACGGCGGACGGCTCGGCGAACCGATCGAGATCGACGACCCGGTCGAAAACGCCCCGGTGGACCGCATCCGCCGCGTCGTCCTCACGGGCGGCCTGCGGATTCCAACTCCTTGGCCGGACACACCGGCCGGCGGGACGCCACCTCGGGACCGTCCCCTGGTCGCTGCGGCGCCATGTACCCACCGCCGCAGGACGTGAGCAGATGGGCAGTGAATGCCAGGAGGTAGCTCAAATGAGCGAAGGAAGGACGACAGGGCGGGAAGTGTTCACGTTTTTCCTGACGGGTGTTGTGTCCGGGAGGTGGCTGCTGAGCTGCCTCGAAGCCGTCGGAAGCCCTGCGGGTCGGCCGACGAGCACCGAGTACTTCGTGACCGACCGGGGGCGCGGTGGCCAGAGCGGTTCCGGCTCGCGGTGCGGGGGGCGCAGGGGGAACGCGTTCCGGTACGAGGTCCCGCACGGGTCTTTGCGGACGCGCCGGCCCACGAGACGCTCCGCCGAAGCGAGCCGTCCCCGGTCCGTGGCCTCCAGCGCCTTGATCGACCGCACCACCCGGCAGGACACCACCAGACCCTGACCCAGGGTTGTCCGGTACCGGGACGGACCGAGCTGTCACAGCAGCAGTCGCACCGCGGGCCGGTCGTGTTCCCGGTCGTGGTGTAGCCGATCACGGTCCGTCGCTTCCGCTTCGGAGCCGTCCGGTACGTGCCGTAGCCGGCCGTCGTGCGTTAACCGCTGGTCCCGGCCCAGCGAGCCTCAACGGGGCCTCCGGCGAGGGCGATTTGGGCCGCGACCTGGGGATTCCGTCAGTTTGATCGGCTACACCACTCGGCGGGACGCCATCCGCGGGCCCTGGGAGGTCCGCAGTCGGAGGGGCGTGTCAGAGTCCACGCATGCTTGAGATCGTGGTGGAGACGGAGAACCGGGAGCGGCACGTCCGCGTGTCCGCCGGGGAACTGGCGGGGCTGGTCCGGCGGATCGGTGGTGACGATGACCGGTTCTTGGTGATCCAGCGGATACCCGACCTGCCCGACGTCTTCGCCCAGGTGTGGCACGAGACCGGTGGCGACTACACGCTGGAGTACCGCGACGGCGCTGCTGACCGGCAGTTCCAGGCGATGGTCGACGGGCCCGAGGGCGTGGTCACGGCGATCGTCGGCTGGGCACGCCAGGAGGCCGGATGGGACGGTGGTCCGCAGTGGTCGCTGCTGGACATGGGCCCCGCCCGCGAAGTACCGCCACTCGACCTCGGCGAAGACGAACGCGAGGAGTTGGAGAAGCGCATGCGCGAGGTGCTGGTGGGCGGCTACACCTCCCGCGCCGAACTGGCCGAATTCGCCGAGGAGTACCTGGCCACCCATGACCGTCGGCCCGTCTCGCGCGAGCAGGCGCAGACACTGGCCGACCGGCTGTGGCTGGAACGGGTCGCGGAACAGGCCACGTGGCACGGCGAAACGGACCCTGAGCGGCTGACCCGCGCCTTCGCCGCCCTGCGGGACGCAGGTGTCACAGCCCGCGAGCACTTCACCTGCTGCCGCGGTTGTGGCCAGTCCGAGATCGGTGGCGAAGGGGAGCCCGGCGCCCGCGGCTTCGTCTGCTTCCACACCCAGTGCACGGACTCCGCGGCGGCCGGCCGCGGACTGACGCTCCTCTACGGCGGCTTCGACGGCTCGCCCGGGACCACTGCGGCCATCGGCCACGAGGTCGTGGCCGCCCTCGAAGCAGTCGGCCTGCACGCCGAATGGGACCACGACCCCGGCCGGGCCATCACCGTCACACCCTTGGACTGGCGCCGCCGCCTGGTCCAGGTGCCGCGGGACATGACGTCGGCGGCACCCGTCAACGCCGGTGGAACCAGGGTGTCTCGGCGGACTTCGGTCGGGTGACGTGCGGGCCATGTCGAGTCCTGAGCCAGACAGGGCGGGGGCTTTCGGTCACGCCGCCAGCCCCCTGAGCCACTGAGCTCGCAGTCCTGTCGTCGCGCCACGTTCCGCGGTCGGACGACGTGCGCCCCCGGGTGCTGACCGCGGTGACGGGATGACCTGCTCGTGCCCCTCCTCACCTCGGAACCCACTCGACGCCTTTCCCGCTGTACCTGCTTGCCCTGGCAATCTTCGCCATGGGCACCTCGGAATTCATGCTTGCCGGCCTCCTGCCGGACATCGCCCCAGGGCTCGACGTCACCGTCGGGACAGCGGGCACGCTCACCTCGGCATACGCGATCGAAATGATCGTCGGTGCCCCGCTCATGGCAGCACTTGCCCGCCACTGACCCGGACGGCCGAGCCCGCTCGTGTTCGTCCTCGTGTTCCTGGCAGCCCGCACGGCGGGCGCTGCCACCTCCGGCTTCCCGGCCCTGTTCGCGACCCGGGTGATCGCGGCACTCGCGAACGCCGGGTTCCTCGCCGTCGCTCCGAGAGGGCGTTGCCCCCGTCAGGACCGACGGGGGCAACCGGCGGTGTCAGCGGCCTCCTCGGCGTAGGTCTTCTGGCCGTCCTGCGAGGCCAGGCACTCGATGGACTTCTTGCCCGCGGCAGCGTTCTTGCTCGCGGTGTTCAGGCCGTAGGCGGCGGAGACGGCGCCCGGGATGCGGGTGGTGTCCGCGTCGTCCGACGCCGGCGGGGCGAACATGCCCGGCTCCGCGTCGCCGGCCTCCTTCTGCGCCTGCGGGATGCTGGTGGTGACCTGGACGACGCCGACGGCCTTGCCGGAGCCGACGTCGGCGAGGGACGCCTCGTGGGCCGCCCGGGCGGAGGGCCCGCGGCAGGAAACGCAGGAAGGGGAGAAGGCCGCGCAGGAGGGAGTGATCCCCGCCCGGCCGAACCGCCCGCTCAGCGGGTTCCCGGCTCGCCGCGGGCATGTCCGCCCTGGCGGGTGTGCCCCGGACCGGCGGTTTTCTCCAGTAACCGGCGGGCCGTGCGTCCGGCTCTCAGCGACTCGCCGTGGGTGTACGGCGTCCCGCCGCGGAGGGCCTCGGAACGGGCCACGGAGGACAGGACCTCGGCGGTTTCCCGGGGACCGCCGAACTGGAAGCCCAACTGGGTCGTGTAACACTGTGCCGCGGCGATCTTGTCGGCCAGAACAGCGTCGATGCCGACCGTCACCTCATCCACCCCCTTGAGCGTGCCAAACCGGGCCCCGGTGTCGGACACGGCCGCGCGGGCGACGTAGGGCACGTCGCGCCACCAGCCGGTGCGCGCGGGCGGTGCGACGGCGGCCGTCGCGCGGGCGGTGAGCAGGTGGTCGACGTGGCCGCCGATCGCCTGGGGGGCGAGGACGAGGTCCGCCGGCGCCAGGTGGGGGCGGAGCAACCGCTGCAGCTCCGTCTCGGCCACGTCGTCGGGACGGGGAGGTGTGAAAAGCTCCGGCGCACTGCCGTATCCCCGGTGCGGTGCCTCGGGCAGCGGGAGGTGGACCGGGACGAGCGTGCCCAGTCTCCGCTGGGCGGCCCTGTCCTCGGTACGGCGCAGGGCCATGTAGTCCACCTCGGCGGGCAGTCCCTTGTCGAGTTGGGTGGACAGCGCGAAGGGGCAGGGGTCGTCGACCGACGCGGTGAAGCAGGTGACGACCCGTACCCGCCAGCCCGTTCGGGACAGCAGCGCCAGGAGGCCTCCGGCGGAGAAGACCGCGTCGTCCAGGTGCGGGCTGACGGCGACGGCGGTGCCGGCGGCGGACACGTGCGCGGTCACAGCAGGTGGGGCTCGCGGCGGAACCGGCAGGACAGGTCCACGGGGGGTTCCGCGGATCCGTCGGCCGGGGGCTTCGCGGGCGTCGTCCTCCCCGGGCCGGCGGCGCACACCTCCTCGTACACGGCGCAGATCCGCGCGGCGGCCACCGGCCACGACCACTGGGTCAGCACCTGCCGCAGCGCCGTACGGGCGAGGCGGTGGCGCAGCGGCGCGTCGTCGAGCATCCGGTCGACGGCCTTGGCCAGGGCGCCGGGATCACGCGGGGGCGCCAGGAGCCCGTTGACACCGTCGCGTACGCAGTCCACCACGCCGACCACCTCGGTGGCCACCACCGGAAGTCCGCTCGCCATCGCTTCCAGGATGGTGTTGGAGAACCCTTCGCCCCAGGTGGGGCTGACGAAGACGTCGCCCCTGCGGTAGACGGCGGGGGCGTCGTGGTAGCCGGTGGGACCGAGCACCTCCACGGTGTCGGCCAGATCGTGCCGCCGTGCCCGGCGGATCAGCCGGTCCAGGTCGGGGCCCGTACCGGAGACCAGCAGCCGCAACCGCCTTCCCCCGGCACGCAGAAGCCCTACCGCCTCCAGCAGGTCGAGGACGCCTTTGCGGACGTCGATCCGGCCGTGGTAGAGCAGCACCGGCGGATCACCGAGGGATCCGGGTCGTCGTCGGGGCACGGGGTGGAAGAGGCCGGTGTCGGTGGCTCCGGGAATCACGGTGAAGCGTTCGGCCGGCACCTGGTGGCGGGCGGCGACCTCGGCTCCGAAGGAGGAGGAGCCGATCAGCAGGGCCGGTGCGTCCCGCAGCACTCGGCGGATCGCCGTGCGGTGGGTGCCGCAGCACGTGCCGACCCAGTGACCGTCGCCGCCCTGGACGGAGACCACGGCCGGGACCTCGAGCCGGTCGGAGGCCTCCAGTACGGCCAGGCCCGGAGGGTAGCCGTACTGGGCGTGCAGCACGTCCAGTGGTTCCCGGGCGTGCACGTCGGCGATCGCGTCGCGCAGCGCGGCGATGTCGGCCTCGAAGTCCGCGGGCAGTCCGTCGCCCACGGCCTGTTCGCCCAAGGACTCCAGCGCCACCAGACGCACGCCGTCGGGGACCCGTTCGGGCGGGGGAGGGCCGCCGCCGTAGACGGCGCGGCCCTGGCGGTCGCCTCGGTACTGGGACACCAGGGTGACCTCGTGACCCGCCGTGACAAGGGCCCGCAGCAGGTTCTCCGCGTAGGTGCTCATGCCCGACACGGCAGGCCAGTAGCGCCGTGAGACGAAACAGATCCTCATCGCACTCCTCAGGGGGCGCTGACGCCGTACGGGACGTGGCTCTCCGGGGCCCTGCCGGCTGCGGCGCGCTCGGCGTCGCGCAGCGCCTCCAGCGCGGAGCGCACCAAGGTGTCGGCGCGGTGCGCGTCCCGGGACAGCTCCAGGCTCACGAGTCCGCCGTACCGCACGGCGCGCAGCGCGCCCAGGACGGCGGGCAGGTCCATGTCGCCCTCGCCCGGGGCGCGGTGCTCGTGCCGGCCGTACGGCATGTCCTCCACGGCGACCGCGCCGAGGTCCCCGGCGTGCCGCGCCACCGCCTGATGCGGCGACAGGTCACCGGCGACCAGGCAGTGTCCGGTGTCCAGGGCCAGGCGCAGGCCGGGGACGAGGGCGGCCAGATGGGACCAGCCGGCGCAGTCCTCGACGAGCATGCCCGGCTCGGGTTCGAAGGCCGCCGTCACGCCCCGTTCGGCCGCGTACGCCGTGACGGCGCGTACCCCTTCCGTCAGATGGCCCCAGGCCGTCCCGTCCAGGGAGGTGTCCGTGCCCGCCGCGGGGACGCCCGCCCAGAACGAGACCGCCTCACTGCCCAGGTCGGCGGCGATGTCCACGCACAGGCGCAGGAACGCCAGGCGGCGGGCCCGGCCGGCCGGATCGGGGGTGATCAGGGTCGGCTCGTGCTTGTGCCGGGGGTCCAGCAGGAAGCGCGCCCCGGTCTCCACGGTGCTGCCCAGGCCCAGCCGGTCCAGGCGGCGGGCCAGCGCCGCCGTGCGGGAGGCCAGGTCCGGGGCGAAGGGGTCGTGGTGGCCCACGTCCACGGTGAGCGCGACCCCGTCGTAGCCGGTGTCGGCGAGCAGGGCCAGCGCGTCGTGCAGCCGGTGCGAGGTCATGCCGTTGGTGTTGTAGGCGTAGCGCAGCCCGCCGGCGCGGGGGGTCATCGGGTCGCTCCCGCGGCGGTGCGGGCCAGCGCGTGGCGGTCGGGCTCGCGGTAGAGCGGGTACAGCGCCCCCACCGTCTGCCGCGCGGCGTCGACGTCGAACCAGGCCGGGCCGCCCAGCCGTTCGCGGGCTTCGGGCGTCAGGTGCACCGGTCTCGCCCCGGGGCGGGGGAGCGGCCCCACCCCGGCCAGCGGGTGCCCGCGTTCCGTCAGCCTGCGCACGCCGCGTTCACCGATCCTGGCGTAGGACATCGTCTCCACCTCCATGCCGGGGACGAGCACCTTGACCGCGTACGCCCCGGGCCCGCCCGTCTCGATCACCAGGACGTCGAAGTCCTCCAGCCGTCGCAGCAGGTCCTCCAGGAGGGCGGCGGGGTCGTCCAGCGAGCCGGGGGGCACGGTCGGCAGGCAGGAGAAGGGCACGCCGGAACGCCGGGACAGCACGGTGGGCTCCAGCAGTTCCCGCAGCCGCGGGGCGTCCAGGGCGGCCCACGCCCTCATCGCCGACAGCGCCCTGGGTTCCTGCGCGGCCAGGGGCGAGGACAGTTCACGTTCGAGGTACCCCGGCGGGGCGACGCGGGCGGCCGTCTCCAGCGGGCCGTGGAAGAAGACCTTGCGCGCGCGGGAGGAGACGTACTCCGTGAGCGCCTTGCGCAACGCCGCCTCGCGGTCCGGGTGGGCGGCCTCGCCGCACGCGGTGAGCGCCAGCGCCGCCGCGTCCCCCCGCGTCCCCGGGCCGGTGTCCGTGCCGACGACGTGGATGTCGGCCAGGCCGAACTGGGTGGAGGCGAGCTTGGGCAGCACCTCGACGCCGGTTTCCCGCAGCCGGTCCAGGACGCGGCGGGTGACCGGGTCGCCCACCTCGTCCAGGTCGATGACCACGCCCTCGTCCATCGCCCGGTGCGCGGTGGCGTTGCCGTCGCGCTGGAGGATCTCCAGCAACGCGTGGGACAGGGCCCGCTCCAGGGTGTCCCCGGCCCCCAGCCCGTTGGTGACCGGTGTGGTCAGCAGGCCGTCGGGAGGGAGGCGGCCGGGCAGGTCCGAACCGCAGGAAGCGGCGAACTCGACGGGCACCAGCACCTCCTCACCCGTGCGGTGCCGGCGCGCGGGCACCCATCGCAGAGGGCGCTCGGGGGTGTAGTCGGCGCCGGCCGGCAGCACGAGACCGACCGGGTCGGCCACCCGGTCCCGGCCGCGCTCGCGCACCAGTTCCGCGTACGAGGCACGACGGCATCCGGTGCGGGCCAGGTGCCGTGCCAGCAGCACCTCCTCGGTGAGTTCGCCATAGGCCCCGGTACGGGCCTGGGCGAGGTCCGCCCCGTACCCGCAGGCGCTCTTGCGGACGCCGGCCGCGTCGAGGTGGTCCGCCGACACGACCGGCAGCCCGGTGCGGTCGACGGCGCTGATGTCGAAGTCCTGCTGTTCGCCGGGGGCGAGCGCCGCGCGGTAGGCCCTGACCACCGGGTGCTCCTCGGCGGCGCTCACCGGCCGGTTCCCAGCGGGAGGGGGGCCGTGCCGGGCCGGCCGGCCAGCTGGTGGTCGAACAGGCGCAGGACGTCCGCGGTGGTGACCGGGGCGGCGAACTCGAAGGGGGTGGCCACCGCCTCGAAGTCCAGCGCGCCGATCACCGACCGGTAGCGGCGCACCTCGTCGTGGGAGAGCGGTATCCGGGCGTGGTAGGCCTTGTGGCAGGACAGGGCACGTGGCACGGTGCCGTCCAGGTCGACCTTGAGGGCGTCGCCGCAGAACAGGATCTTGCGGCGTTCGTCGTGCAGCACGCAGTGACCGGGGAAGTGCCCGCCGGTGCGGTGCACGGTCAGACCGGGGGCCAGCTCGAGGCGCTCGTCCACCGGCCACGTGACCTGGAACGCCTTCGTCCACACCAGGTCCTGTACGCCGACGGCCACCACCGGTGGGGCGAAGCGGCGCTGGAGCTGCCACAGCGCGCCGTAACCGTGGACGTGACTGGCGCCCAGCCGGGCGACACCGCCGAGCCGTTCGATCTCGGCCAGCGCCTCGGGAGGGTAGTAGGGGGCGGCTTCCCAGGCGACGTTGCCGCCCTCGGCCTCGATCAGCCAGCCCGTCGAGGCCAGGCCGAAGGAGGGCAGGGTGCGGAAGCCGGTGACGCCCGGCACGGGCCGGCACCAGTCCGCGGTCAGAAGGGCCTCGAGCGTCTTCTCGCCGGGAATGTCCCAGCCCTCCTCGGGCAGCGCGTTGCGCACGTCGCAGCAGACCGGGCAGGCGGGCGGGGTGGCGAACCACCGCTGCCAGTGGCCGCAGTGGGCGCAGGCGTACATCGTCAGGGTCATCGTCGGCCTTCCTCGACGGTGGACGGGACCGGTGGCGGCGGTGCCGGGCGGGCGGGGGACAGGGCCCCCAGCAGCAGTCGGTGCAGGGCCAGGTCCCGGTGCAGCGGCCACGGCCATGCGCGCCCCGCCGGGCGGCCGGCGCTCACCGCGGCCGCGGAGAACTCCCGGACCTGGACGGCGAAGGGGGACGTACCGGTGTCGAACGGCACGGGCACGCGGCGCGTGGTGCGCGCGTCGGTGAGCCACAGCCTGCCCCCGGCGTCCTGGCCGAGGGTGTCGACGGCGGTCAGCTGCCCGAGGGTGCCGACGACCTCCAGCCGGCGGCGGGGCAGCGTGTCCGGGGTGTTGTAGGCGACGTGCAGGCAGACCAGCACCCCGCCGCCGGTCCGGCCGGCCAGGACGGCACCGTCGTCGACCGGGTAGGGGTGCACCCGGTGCTGCACCAGCGCCGTCAGCTCCGTCACGTCGTCCCCGCCGAGCAGGACGCCCACCAGGTCCAGTCCGTGCGGCGCCAGGTCCAGGACGGCCCCGCCGCCCGCCCGCGCCGGATCGGCACGCCAGTTGTCGTGCGGGCGGCCGTCCGGTGACCAGGCGGGCGGCAGCCAGCAGCAGTAGGTGATGCGCACCGCGGTGATCGTGCCCAGCGCCCCGGAGGCCGTCACCTCCCGCGCGGCCCGGTGGGCCGGGTGGAAACGCTGGTCGTAGGCGGTCGCCGCCGGTACCCCGGCCCGGTGGCAGGCGGCGACCAGCCGCTCGGCGTCGGCGAGGCCGGCGGCCAGCGGTTTCTCGCACAGCACCGCGGCCCCCGCCGCGGCGGCCGCCGTGACCGCGGGACGGTGGACGTGGTTGGGCGTCGCGACGTACACCGCGTCGGGCCGGTGGACGGCCAGCAGGGCGGGCAGGTCGGTGGCGGTCCGGACGCCGGGCACCCGGGCGGCCAGCCGGGCGGCGGCCGCGGGGTCGGCGTCGGTCACGGCGACCAGACGGGGCACCGCGCCGCCGGCCCGGCTGGCGGCCGCCGCCAGCAGCCCGGGCAGGAAGTGGTCCCGGGCCACCCATCCGCATCCCGCGACCGCCCATCGGCACACGGTGGCGGGGGCGGCCCGCCCGTCCGAGGCGTTCACCAGCGCTCCGGGAGGTCCAGGAGCACCCGGCGGCGGACCAGACCGGTCACCTCCGGTGTCAGCCGTCCGGCCCGGGCTTCGGCGAGGAGGGCGGGGGAGAGGTCGATCCGGTCGGGCAGGTAGGCACGGGCGGCGGCCCCGTACTCGTCCCGCCAGCGGTCTCCCGGCCAGTGCAGCAGGCCGTCGCGGTAGAGCGGGTTGGGGCGCAGGGGCCGTCCGGGGACGGGCCGGTCCGGGGACCGGGGGCCGTACCCGGGCGGCGGAGGCGGGGCACTGACCAGGGCCATGGCCTCGCAGCCCGCCAGTTGCCCCGCCGTGCGCGGCCGGGGAGGGGCCCCCGCGAGCAGGGCGCGGGTCAGGTCGGCGTCGTCGTAGCAGACGGCTCCGGGCAGCAGCGCACGCCATCCGGCGGGATCCAGCGGCAGACCGCTGACCGGTCCGGGGACCAGGGAGTTGTGGCAGTGGCCCAGGACGACACCGCCGCCGTCGGCGTACGCCAGTGCGCGGCGCACCACTTCCTCCTTGCGCGCCAGGAAGTACAGCGCGTCGTGGCAGACCACGTGGGCGGGACGGCCCGGGGGGAGCAGGGGCCAGGGCGCTGTGACATCGGCGCACACCAGCCGCGCCCGGGGGACGACGAAGCGCCGGGCCAGCCACAGCTTGGCGAAGACCACGTCGATCCCGGTCAGGTCCCGGTGCCCGCGCAGCCGCAGTTCCCGCAGCAGGTGCCCGGCGCCGCACGCCAGTTCCAGCACCGGCAGGCCGCCGGGGGAGTGCCGGGCGGTCAGGGCGAGCACGGCCAGCCAGGTCGGATCGCTCCACCGGTGCAGGAAGTACGTCCCGACCCTGCCCATGCCCAGCAGCGCCACCGCCTCGCGCAGGGTGGCCGCGCCCAGCGCGGCACGCAACGCGCCGGGGGAGGGGACCGGACCCTCCCACCAGTCGTCGGAGTCGGTGAGCAGGACGAGCGCGGCACCGTCCGCATCGCCCTCCTCCATCCGGCGCACCGCCCGCTCGCGCACCGTCTCACGGCCGGTGCGCAGCCAGGGGATACCCGCCACGACGGGCCAGCGCCGTTCGCCGTCGAAGAGCAGTCCGGGCCCGCAGGGCCGCAGCGCGGCCCCGTTGCCGGGGCTGACCAGACGGATGGCGGACCGGGCGGTGTCCTCGGCCGCGGCCGTCGCGCTTCCGGCCGTCGCGCGGCCCGCCCCGCCGCTCACGCGATCTCCGCCGCGTCCAGGACGGCCCGGTGGAAGCCGGACACCGCGCAGGGGTGTACCAGGTCCAGGTCCTCCAAGGCCTGCTCGGCGGTGAAGGCGACCGCCCGCGCGTGGTGGCGGACCTGCAGCACGCGGTCGAGGACGTCGGCGGCGTGGAAGGCCCGCGCGGCCGGGGAGTCGGCCCCCTCACGCAGAGCGAGCAACGCCTCCACGCGCGCCGCGAGGGCCGCGGGCAGGCCGGCGAGCGCCTGGCGCGTCGACCGTGCGAGGACAGCGGGCAGGTGCTCGCCCAGCAGTTCCTCCCCGGCGAACCCCGCGTCGGGCAGGACGACGTTGTGCAGGTGGTGGGCCAGACCGAGCAGGAAGACATCGCCCGGAGCCGCGTCGAACGCCCCGGCCAGCAGCGCTCCGTAGACCGCCACCGCCCAGCAGTGGTCGCCGTGGCTCTCGGGCGGCTCGACCATCAGCCGCGGCCTCCCCGGGCGGGTGGCGCCCGCCCGGGGCTGGGCGCACAGCACCACCGCGAACCCGGGGGCCGGGTTCTCGCACGGCTCCTCCACCAGCTCCGGCAGCACCTCGCGCAGCAGACCGGACGTCACCGGGTCCAGCCGGTCCGCGTGCTGGGCGACCGAGCGCTCCAGCACGGCCACCGCCTCGTCGGCGGCCAGCCCGCACCGCCGCAGCACCGGGCCGTCGATTCCCCCCAGACGCGCCCCGGCCACGGCTGCCGCGCACGCGCGCACGGCGATCCTGCCGGGGTCCCCGCCGCCCACCAGCCCGGCCCACGACCGGCAGAAAGCGCGTTCGCCCGTCGAGAGGCCGCCGCTGCCGGCCGTCCGGACCCGCTTGAGGTCGCCGATCTCGCGCAGCAGCGGGACGGCCTTCCGCAGCAACTCGCGCGGTACCTGCCCGTCCCGCCCCGCGGGACGGGCAGCGGCCTGTGTCACGACCGCCCGCCCGTTCGGCCCCCGCCGTCCAGCCAGTCCAGCAGCGCCTGCTCCTGCCGGTGCAGGGCGTGCTCCGGGACGCTCCCGTCGGCGGTCATCGGAGCCTTGAAGAAGAACCCGAACTGCTCCTGCACCCCGCGCTCCCCACGGCGCCGCGCCTCGGCCAGCAGCCGGATCAGTTCCAGTACCAGCGGAGCGGCCAGCACGGAGTCCCGGCACAGGAAGTCGATCTTCATCTGCATCCGGCGGCCGAGGAAGCCCACGAGGTCGACGTTGTCCCAGGCCTCCTTCTCGTCGCCGCGCGGCCGGTAGAACTCGATGCGCACCCGGTGGTCCTCCACCGGGTAGCCGAGCAGCGCGTCCAGCACCGACTCCTTGGTGGCCGTCTTGCTGGCCAGCGAGTCGGGATCCTCGAGCGCCCGGCCGTCGCGGTTGCCCAGCAGGTTGGTGGAGTACCAGCCCTCCACGCGCAGCGCCCGCGAGCGCAGGGCGGGGGCGAGCACCGTCTTGAGCATGGTCTGTCCGGTCTTGCCGTCCTTGCCGGCGATCGGTACCCCTTGCCGCTCGGCCAGACGTGTCAGCGCCGGAACGTCGGCCCCGCAGCTGGGGGTGAAGTTGAGGTATGCCATGCCCTCACGCAGGGCCGCGTAGGCGTAGAGCATGGCAGGGGTGATCGCCTCGTGGCCCGTGTCCAGTGCTTCCTCGAACGCCTCGGGTGAGGCGAGAGCGGGCGACGCCGGGTCGGGCAGGCGCTCGGTCGAGGCGAGGTTGACCACGACCACCTCGTCCAAGCCCTGTTCGTCCCGGAAGCGCCGCAGGTCCTCCCGGATGCGCCCCGCGCGCTCGCGCGGGCTGCCGAGCGCCACGACGTGGGCGCCGGTCACCGCGCGGCAGTAGGCGGGGTCCGCAACCGCCGGCCACGGCCGTATCCGCTGGAGCCGGGGAGCGGCGGCCTCGATCTGGGCCGGTTCCAGAACGCGGTGCAGGTGGGCGGCCTTGGCCAGGTCGTCGGCCGATACGTCCCAGCCGCCGAACACCAGTTCCTCGTAGGGCACCAGGTCCGTGCGTGAAGCCAGCGGGAGCCCGTCCTGACCGCACATGCCGAGCCGGAGCAGTTCCACTCCCGCCACGGCAGTGGTCGCGACTGCCCCGCCCAGCCCCACGACGGCGGCACCCAGGCGGCCCGTCGGCGCGTCCGGGATCCTGCCCCCGGCGGATCGTCCGTCGGTCGGTCCATGCATCGCTCTCTCCGTTCGCCTCGCCCACGGGACGTGACCGGGCGCCGTCCGGGAGGCGACGGGCACGGCCGATGGTCCTGCGCGGTCCGCGGAAGCCATTCCTCGTGCGGCGGTCGGGTCCGCCGCAACGACACCGCCCAGCCTCGGCGTGACCGCGAACCGGCGCATCCGGGGAAAAACCGAGGTTTCGGCTTTTCGTCCCGTTTCCGTGGCGATGACGTGTGGGAACCCGCCCGGCGGGTGCGTTCCACCGGACGGCCGGCCGCCCGAGCGGGGGGCCAAACGGGTGAAATCCGCCTCCTCTCCACGCCGCCCCGGCCGCGCGGAGGGCGTCGCGACGGGCGATCGGGCGGGCGGTGAGGTTGATGCACAGCGCTTCGGGACGGTGCCGGGGGCAGGCGGGCGAAGAGAGGGCGAGCCGGGAACCGGTGACCGGGCCCCGGCGCCGGGAAGCGGCCACGCCCCGGCTCCCAGCGGGGACTGCCCGGCCACGGCCTGCGGGTACGGCGGAACGGTGTGCTCGACGCCGTCGAGGGCGGTCACCCCGAGCGGCGGGGCGAGCGGCACGCTGAGGAAGGCGCGGTCCCAGAGGAGCCGCGGGTCCGGCAGGAGAGCGGCCGGCCGTCGTACGGAGGCGCCGGTGCTGACCGTACCGGCCGCGGCGGGCCGTCAGCGAAGGGCGCCGTCGGCGGGGCCCTTGATCCCGTACACCACGGGCGGGATGTCCGGCAGGAACAGCGCGACGCTCGCCGGGTCCGGCCTCCCGGGACCGGATCACGGTGCTCGGGCAGCGGCACCCGGGCGGTGTCGAGCGTGAGCCGCATGAGGGGCATGCCCCTGGGGAAGGCCGAGCTCCGCCGCCGGTGCGCCGGTACCGCTCCGCCGCCGGACCTGCCTGCCATGACCGGCCATCACCGGGCGATCCCACCCGATCCGCAAACACGCAAGGCTCCTGGCCCAGCCGAGCGCGGCGGTGGTCTCAGCGCCAGTCGTCGATCACATACGCGTCGGGGTGGCTGTATCCGGGTTCGTTGGGCCTGTGCATGGTCACGCCTTGCAACCAGGTGCGGAAACCGCGGTCGGTCATACGCCGGTAGGCATCCGGGCGGCCCAGGTTCATGCCGGCGTCCAGTTGCCCCAGGCCGCGCTCGGAGGCCAGCCACTCGCACGCGTCGAGCAGTCGCTCAAACCGGTCGGCGGCTCCCGGACCGGGGCGTACGGCACCGAATTTGACGAAGCACACGTCCGAGCCGGCCTCCGACCCGGCTCCGTAGTGGCAGATGGCCAGGCCATCCAGTTCGGAGGTAGCTCCCTGGAGCAGGACGGTGTCACCGAGTCCCTGCGCGTGTGCGGCCACGATCTCGCGTTCCGGGTCCAGGCCCTCGTACACGGATCCGGTCAGTGTGCGACACAGACTCAGCGCGTCAGGCCGCTCGGCAGCGGGCAGTTCACCGTAGAACACCCGGCCCGGGACTGCGGCACCGTCCGTGACCTGCTTCTTCATGATGGCTGTGAGGAAACGAGGCCAGAAGCCGTACCGGCGGTAGAACTCGAGGTGCTTGGGGCTGTGCGCGAAGGTGAACAGGCCGAGGTGGCGGTTCCCCCAGGCGTCGAAACAGTGCATGACCGGCTCCATCAGATGCCTGCCGATGCCCTGGTCCCACCGGTCCGGGCGTACGGTCAGCGGTCCGAAAAACCCGATGCTGCCCCAGTTGGTGGCGAAGTTCGATCCGACCACTTCGCCCTCGACCGTCGCCGCGAATGCCGCCTGTGGATCGGCCGCCCAGCGCGTACGGACATAGTCGACGGTCCCGAAAGGATCAGGGACCCCCAGAAAGGTCCCGAAAGCGCTCCTGCAGATCTCATCGGCCCGATCCAGGTCCGTCTCCCTCAGGGGGCGGACTGATACCGGGGCCGCGCCACCCTTGCGTTCCGCTACTGGTGGGATCATCGCTCTTTCCCTCCGACGCCCCTTCCCATCGCACCACGAAGGTACGCCGCAGGCGAGGTGAGCGGTCCGGCCCCGCCAGTGATCACCATGCCCGCCTGGACCGGCCTCTCCGATTTCTTGGACGCAGCCACTACGTAAAGTGACGGCCTATGAGCGAGCCGGGGTCCTCACCACGGGTGCCGAGGCTCAGGAAAGCCACCTGCTGTCGGGTGTGTCCAGTGGACGGCTGATCCATTTTTTGCAGGGGTCAGTCGGCGGCCGGGGTGAGCCGGCCTTCGAAGGCGATCCGGAAGGCGTTCAGGGGTGCCTTCCAGCGCATGGTCCACCGCTTGCGGCCCTTGCCGGTGGGGTCCAGGCTCATCGGCGCCACGCAGACGCACGCGGGGGCCGCGGCTTCGTCGGGGAAGTGTCCGCGGACCCGGACCGCCTTGTGGACGCGGGCGTTGACGGACTCGATCGCGTCGGTCGAGCAGATCATCTCGCGGATCTCGACGTCGAAGGAGAGGAAGGGCACGAACTCGGCCCAGGCGTTCCCCCGGAGCCGGATGCCCGCCGGGTACTTCTTGCCCCAGGCTTCCTGGAACTCGCCGAGCCGCTCGGCCGCGGCTGCCTCGTTCGGGGCCGTGCAGACGGGCTTGAGCGCCTTGGTGATCTTGTCCCAGTCCTGGCGGGCCGTGCGCCGGAAGCTGTTCCTCGGCAGGTGAACGACACAGGTCTGGGCAATTGTTCGGGGCCAGACGGTCGCCACGGCCTCGGGCAGGCCCTTCAGACCGTCGCAGACCAGTATCAGGACATCATCGATGCCCCTGATCTTCAGGTCCGTGAAGACGCTCAGCCAGTACGTCGCGCCCTCGCCGCCGTCACCGGCCCAGATCCCCAGGATGTCCTGGTGCCCTTCGGCCGTGACCGCCATCACGACGTAGACGGGACGGTTCGCGACCTGCCCGTCCCGGACCCCGGTGCGGTCGGCTCAGTAGCCGAATCCCCCTGTACGAACACTGTTTCCCCGCTGTACGACTACTCCGTATCTGATGACGGCAGTTGTGCACGCGGTGGAGGCAGCGGTGGCGACAACGTTGTCCCGACGGGGCCCGAGCGTGCGCGTACATCGCGATGCTGGAGAGGTTCCGTGCCCACAAGACCCGCAAGGCCCATAAGATCCACGCGAAGGACGAGACTCACCGCCACCCTGCTCGCCGGCGCCCTCGCGCTGGCCGCCCTGACCGGCACCGCCGCCACGGCCGCGGCCGCCCCGCAGGCGGCACCCGGCGGCAAGGACTACACCGCCCTCGTCGACCCCTTCGTCTCCACCGCCGGCGACGACGGCAACGACCTGCCCGGTGCGCAGGCCCCGCACGGCCTGGCCAAGGTCAACCCGATGACCACGCCCAACCGCAACCACTCGGGCTACGACTACGACGAGGACCGGATCGCCGGGTTCACCGCGACCAACCTCGACGGCGTCGGCGGTTCCGGCGGCGGCGGTGACCTGCTGGTCGTACCGACGTCGACGGAGTACACCGGCCGCCCCGCCACCAGCGGTTACGCCCACACGTACAGCCACGACGACGAGACCGCGGCGCCCGGCCACTACCAGGTCGGCCTGGACGCCCCCGCCGGGACCATCGACGCCGAGATGACGGCGACCACCCGCACCGCGCTGGAGCGGTACCGCTTCCCCGCCGGATCCAAGCCCCAGCTCGTGCTGGACCTCGCCAACAACTTCACCAGCCGCACCCGCGCCACCCTGGACACCAGGACGCTGGCGGACGGCACGACGGCGATCGACGGCCTCATCGCGGGGTCGTTCAACGGCGCCTCGTACCGCATGTACTACCACGCCACCACCAACGTCCCGGTGACGTCCCTGAAGACCTGGGGCGGTGACGGCAGGCTCACCGGCGCCACCGCGCAGGACGGCACCGACACCGGCGCCGTCCTCGGCTTCGACGAGGCCGACGGCGACGACATCGAGCTGCGGATCACCCTCTCGCCGGTCAGCGCCGAGCAGGCCGCCACCGACCAGGCGAACGAGACCGGTGACCTCACCTTCGACCAGGCGCGTGAGCGGACCAAGGCCGACTGGAACAGCACCCTCGGCGCCGTCGCCGTACAGGCGTCCAGGAAGTCCGACCCGGACGGGACGCTGACCAAGCAGTTCTACACGCACCTGTACCGCATGTACGCGCTGCCGGTGAACGCCACCAGCACCAGCGGGACGTACCGGGGCGTCGACGGCGCGGTGCACAAGGCCAACGGGTTCACGTACTACGACTCCTGGTCGTCCTGGGACGACTTCCGCAAGTTCTCCGTCGAGGCGTACATCGACCCGGCCGGCTACCGGGACATGGTGCAGTCGGCCGTCATCCTCTTCGCCGACGCGCACACCACCGGCAAGAGCCTCGGCAGCCTCACCCACTCGGTGCCGACCGTGCGCTGGGAGCGGCTGGCCGTCGTCATCGCCGACGCGCTGTCGAAGGGGTACGGCGGCTTCGACCGGCTGGACGAGGCGTACCCCGCGCTGAAGTCGTACGTCGGGTACTACACGGGTACGCAGCTGCGCCAGGGGTACATCGCGGGCGACCCGGGGACGACCGTGCAGCGCGGCTACGACCAGTGGGCGCTGTCGATCATCGCCGAGGAGCTGGGCGAGGACGCGGACGCCGAGAAGCTGCGCACCCAGGCCACGATGGCCATCGACAACCTCGTCAAGTCCGGCGCCTGGACGGCCGCCGACGGCACCGAGGTGGGCCTGCTCACCCCGCGCGACGCCGACGGCGACTGGCAGAGCGCCGACCACGAGAAGTTCGAGGCGGCCGGTCTCTACCAGGGCACGCTGTGGCAGTACCACTGGTACGACGCCTATGACATGGACGGTCTCATCGAGGCCATGGGCGGCACGAAGGCGGGCGAGGCCGCCGTCAAGCACATGTTCGGCGAGGACTCCGACGCCGACGACGGCTCGACCATGCTGCACTCCAACGCCAACGAGATCGACCTCCAGGCGCCCTACCTCTTCAACTACGTCGGCGAGCCGAGCCTGACGCAGAAGTGGGTGCGGTCCATCTACACCAAGGAGACCTGGAACCGGTACATCGCCACCGGGTCGACCGACGAGGCGCCCAGCTCGGGCGGCGAGTTCACCCCGCCGGTCAGGACCAAGGTGTACGAACTCGCCCCGGACGGCTTCCTGCCGACCATGGACAACGACGCCGGGACCATGTCGACGATGTTCGTCGCCGCCGCGCTGGGGCTGTTCCCGGTGACCGCCGGGTCCAGCCAGTTCCAGATCGGCAGCCCGTTCTTCGACTCGACGACGATCACCTACGGCAACGGCGGCACGTTCACGGTGAAGGCCGACGGGGTGTCGGACAGCAACTACTACGTGCAGCGCGCCACCCTCAACGGCAAGCGGTTCGACAACACCTGGCTGGACTACTCGCAGATCATCGCCGGCGGGACCCTGAACTTCACCATGGGGGCCGAGCCGTCCTCCTGGGGCGAGAGGACCGAGCCCGCGTACTCGATGAGCACCAGCGACGGCGACGACGGCACCGGCACCGGCACCGGCAAGGGCGAGTCCGTCCTGAGCGCCAGCCCGGCCACCGTCGCCACCGATGCCGACGGCACCGTCGACGACAGTGTGAAGCTCACCCTCTCCGGCAAGGCGTCGTTCGCCGCCCGCAAGGGCACCAGCCTCACCAGGAGCGGCGCGGCGAGCGTCACCGGCCTGCCGGACGGCCTCACCGCCGACCTGCGGGTCACCGGCTCGCGCACGGCGACGCTGACGTTCAGCGGCTCCACCGGCACCGACGTCCGGCTCGGCCTCACCTTCGGCGACACGGCCTTCGCGCACAAGGTCCCGGCCTCCTCGGTGACCGGCGCCGGTGCCTCCGTGACCGACCCGCTGGTCGTCTCCGCCGCCGCCGTGCCGCGCGCGGCACTGGCGGAACTCGTCGACCAGGCGCTCCTGGTGCGCGCCGGGAACTACTCCGACGGTTCCTGGACCGTCTTCCGCACGGCCCTCGAACGGGCCAGGACCGTCCTCGCCGACACCGGCTCCGCGACCGGCACGCTCATGGCGGCCCGCGACTCCCTCCAGTCCGCCATCGACGCCCTCACCCTCGACGAGGGCGGCTACGCCGTGCTCCAGGCCGAGGACCCGGACCAGAAGGAGGGGCCCAGCCTCGTCAGCGAGGCGTACTACTCCGACGGCGACCTCGGCGGAGTCACCGAGGGGTCGTGGGTGCGGTACGGCGGTCTCGACTTCGGCGGTGTCACCCCGCGCAGCCTCTCCGTGCGGTACGCCAACTCGCAGGCCACCACCGCCCAGCCGAGCGGCGTCGACATCCACGCCGGTGACGCCGACGGTCCCGTCGTCGCCACCGTCTCCCTGCCCGGCACCGGCGGCTGGCAGTACTACACCACCGTGCGGGCCGCCGTCACCGACCCGGACGCCCTGCTGGACGCGGGTGGCGTGACCTTCGTCTTCCACGCCCCGGCCGGGCAGCAGTGGGTGTCGAACTTCGACTGGTTCCAGTTCTCCCCGTACGACCTCCCCTCGTCCGGCGGGACCACGACCCTCGCCACGCTGACCGCCCCGAACGCCACCGCGACCGGCGACGGCGCGCTGCCGCTGAAGCTCACGGGCGGCGTCTTCGAGAACGTCACGAACGGCGCCTGGGCCGAGTGGAAGGGCACCGACCTGGGCGACGGCGCCGACACGGTGACCGTCAGCTACGACAAGCCGCAGTCCCGCGCGGCCTCCGACTCGCACATCGAGCTCCACCTCGGCGCCAAGGACGGCGACCGGAGCATCGACATCCCCCTCGACTACACCGGCTCCGGCTGGGGCACCGTCGCCACCACCTCCGTCACGCTCGACCCGGACGTCTTCGCCGACGTCCAGGACGTGTACGCCACGTTCGCGTCGAGCACCCAGACCGACGCCCAGCCCTACGTCGCCAACGTCCACTCCCTCACCTTCACCCGCGACGCCGACGCCCCCGTCACCCTCGACGCCACCGCGTGGCAGGCGAACAGCGGCGGCGGGCTGAAGAGCGAGACGACCACCTGGAGCGACGCCGGTTCCGCCACCAGCCTCGGCGGCACCTACGACGGGGCCTGGCTCGACTACGGCGACATCGACTTCGGCACCTCCGCGCGGAACACCGTCACGATCACCTACGTCAACAACTCCGCCCGCTGCGGCACCGGTTCCGCCGTCCAGCTCCACCTGGACTCCTTCGACGCGGACGACCCCGGCACCCCGTACGCGACCGTCCCGCTCCCGGTCACCGGCAGCTCCTGGTCGTCGGGCGGCACGACCAGCCTGACCCTGCCCGAGGGGATCACCGGCACGCACCGCGTGTACCTGCGGCTGACGACGACCGCCGACTCCTCGCACCCCTACGTCGCCAACCTCGGCCGGCTCACCTTCAGCCACGTCGAGGCGCCCGCCGCCACGGACACGACCGCGCTGCGCAAGGCGATCGAGCAGTACGAGGGCCTCGCCGACGACGCGGACCGGTACGGCACGGTCGACTTCGGGGTGTACGAGCGTGAACTCGCCGCCGCCCGCGACCTGCTGGCCGCCGCCGACCAGGCGACCCAGCTCGAGGCCGACACCCGCACCCGGAGCCTCACCCTCGCCGCCAAGCAGCTCACCCCGCTGCCCCGGCTGAGGCTGGAGAACCTGGTCACCACCGCGTCGGCCCTGACCGACGCCCGCTACACGGACGCCACCTGGGAGGCACTGACCACCGCCCTCGCCGCCGCCAAGGCCGCCCTCGCGGACGACGCGGCCACGGACGCGGCCCTGACCGCCCGCTACCAGGCCCTCGACCACGCCGTCTCCGCGTTGGAGACGAAGCGCAAGACGGCACCGACCGCACCGGACGCGGTGTCCGCGACGGCGTCCGGCACGAGCGTGACGGTCGCCTGGGCCGCACCCGAGGACGACGGCGGCTCGGCGGTCACCGGCTACGAGGTCACCCTCAGCGGCGGCCACCGGGTGCGGATCGACGACCCGGACAGCCGGGCCACGGTCTTCACCCAGCTGAAGACCGGCACGTCGTACACGGCCCGGGTCCGCGCGCTCAACGCCGTCGGCACCTCGGCCGCGAGCGCCGCGACCCAGCCCGCGATCACCGGCGACAGCATGCCGCAGTCCCCGACCGTGACGTCGGTGGTCACCGACGGCAAGCAGGTCCGCGTGACCTGGCGGACGGCCGGAGACGGCGGCCACCCGCTCATCGGCCACACCGTGACCCTGGACGACGGCACCACCCTCCACGTCCCCGGCACGGCGGACACCGCCCTGCTCACCACCGCGAGCAAGGCGAAGACCCACACCGCCACCGTCACGGCGCTCACCCTCGCCGGCACATCGGACGCCGCCACCGCGGCTACTGCCACCGACGAGCCCGCGACCTCCTACGAACCCTCCCCCTTCCCCGACGACACCCTCGACGCCGCCTACCCCTCCGACTCCTGGCCGGCCACCGGCGACGGCAGCGACTGGTTCAACCACCTCCTCAGCGGCATCGACGACCTCGGCACCGACATCCTCGGCGCCGGCACCGGGACCGACACGCTCACCGCCGAGAACGACGAGATCGCCGTACGCGTCAACAACGCGGCCACCCAGGCCCAGGTCGACCGGGCCGAGGTGGACGCGGCCGACAGCGGCACCGTCACCATGGCCGACGGCCTCGGCTCCCGGCTCGGCGAGATCTACCTGGAGGCGCTGAAGGGCGGAGACCTGCCGAAGACGGACGCCCTGTTCGGCCGGGTCACCGAGCACCTCGACACCCACGACGCGGCGAAGGAGCACTACGACTACCCCCGCCCGTACGTGCGGCTCGGGTTCGCCGGGGACGGCGGGTACGTCTACGAGTCGCAGGACAGCGACTACAGCGGACTGGCCGGCCAGGGCTCGTACCCCAGCGGCCACACCTACGGCGGCTACGAGGCCGGCACGATCCTCGCCACGCTGCTGCCGGAGCTGGCGCCGTCGATCCTCGCCCGCGCCTCGGAGTACGGGGACAACCGCATCGTCCTCGGCTTCCACTACCCGCTCGACGTCATGGGCGGCCGGATGACCGCCCAGGCCACCGTCGCCCACCGGTGGGCGGACCCCGAGTTCGAGAAGCTGCTGACGCAGGCGCACACCGAGATGGAGAACGTGCTGCTCGCGGCGTGCGAGGCGAAGGGGTACGGCGACACGCTCACCGCCTGCGCGGGCGACCCCTACGCCGGACTGAGCACGGCGCAGCACATCGACCTGTACACGCAGCGCCTGACGTACGGGTTCTCGCGGGTCGGCAAGGCCGGTCAGGCCCTGGACGTGCCGTCCGACGCGGCGGCGCTGCTGATCACGGCGTTCCCGGACCTGACCACCGAGCAGCGCGCACAGATCCTGGAGCAGACCGCGACCGACTCCGGCTACCCGCTGGACCTCACCGCCGAGGGCGGGGAGAGCTGGCAGCGGATCAACCTCGCGGCGGCGATGGCGGCCCAGGTCGTCGTGGGCGCCGACGGGTCGGTCACGGTGACCGACTTCTCCGACGCCACCAAGGCGAGCGTCGCCGACGCCTCCGCCATCACCGTGGGCGGGGTGGCCATCGACGGGTTCGACCCGGCGGTGTCCACGTACGTCGTCGACTGGCCGGAGAACGGCAGGCTGCCGGCCGTCGGCGCGGTGGCGGCCGAGTCCGGGGCGCGGGTGAAGGTCACCACCGGCAGCTCCACCGTCTCCTCGCCCGCCTCCGGGTTCACCACCCGCACCGTCACGGTGACGTCGGCCAACGGATCGGTGACGCGCACCTACACGGTCGGCTTCCAGCGGACGGACCACGACCACCGGTCGCCCGCGGCGGGCGGCGCCCGCGGTGGCACCGGCGAACGCACCGGAGCCGGCACCGGACTCTGGTCACCGGCCAGGCAGTGGGAGGGCGGTCCGAGCTGAGAACCGGCCGGCGCGCGCCGGCCGGTGTCGGCCGGCGGGCCCGGCCCGGTCTCCTCGGGCCGGGGCCGGGCCCGCGGGCGTGGGGAGCGGGAACCGTCACGGCGGTGCTCGGTAAGTCGGCTCGGCCTCACCTTCACGAGCTTTGGCGAGCGTCCCGGCCGACGTGACCCGAGACTGTTCCGCGCCACGGGGAAGGAGGGGCCCGCGGGGCGGGGGTCAGCCGGCCGGGCGGCGCGCGGCGGCCTGTCCGAGGTGGGAGCTGAGCAGGTGGGCGTCGAGCAGCGCGATGTCCGCCGTCCGGTGGGCCCGCGCGTAGCCGGTGAGCATGCGTTTGGTCAGCACCAGAGCTTCGGGGGAGCGCCGGGCGAAGGACCTCGTCCACGCGCCGATGGCGTGGTCGAGCCGGTCGAGGGGGGCCACCTTGTGCAGGAGGCCGATCCGCTGGGCGGTCGCGGCGTCGAACACGTCGCAGGTGAGCATGAGTTCGCGGATGCGCGAACCGCCGACCTCGTGGATCAGCCGGCCCATCGCCCCGCCCCAGGCCGGCGGCAGTCCGAGCCCCACCTCCGGCATCCGGAACCGGCAGGTGTCCGCGCCGGCGCGCAGGTCGCAGTAGGCGGCGAGGGCCAGGCCGGCGCCGATCACCTTGCCGTGCAGCCGGGCGATGGTGACGGCGTGGCACTCCTCCAGGGCCCGGCACAGGCGCTGGGCCTTGTCGAGCAGGCGCCGCAGTCCGGCGTCGGTGGGGTCGTCGGCGAGGGCCGCCTGGTACTCGGTGCGGTCGGCGCCCGAGCAGAAGTCGTCGCCGGCCGAGGACAGGACGAGGGCGCGGACGTCGGGGCGGTCGTGGAGGCCGTCGAGCAGGGCGAGGAGATCGTCGACGACGGCGGTGCCGAGGGCGGGGTCCGTGCCGTGGGGGTCGAGCAGGACGCGCAGGACGGGGCCGTCCTGGGTGACGTCGACGGCCTTGAGGCCGGTGACGGGGGAGGGAGCGGGTATGTGGTTCATGCGAGGGCTACATCCAGGCTCAGTAGGCGCCGGAAGACCACGCGCGGCGCCATCGGCGGGCGGCGCACGAGGGCGAGGCGGGGCAGACGGCGGACGAGGCGGCGGAGCAGGGTCTGGGCTTCCAGCCGGGCCAGCGGGGCGCCGAGGCAGTAGTGGATGCCTCCGCTGAAGGCGAGGTGCTGGGTGACGTTGCGGGCGGGGTCGAACCGTTCGGGGCCGGGGAACCGGGCCGGGTCGTGGTGGGCGGCGCCGACCATGAGGTGGACCATGTCGTCGGCGCGGACCTCGAAGCCGCCCAGCGAACCGTCCCTGGCGGCGACCCGGCTGATGACGTGGGTGGGCGGGTCGTGGCGCAGCGTCTCCTCCACGAAGGCGGGGACCAGGTCGGGGGAGCCGGTCAGCGAGTCCCACCGCCCGGGTCTCTCCACCAGGCGCAGCACCATGGTGGAGAGCAGGGTGGACGTGGTCTCCAGGGCCGCGAGCAGGACGAACAGGGCCAGGAAGTAGACACCTTCGTCGGCCTTGTCCCGGTCCGCCTCCAGCGCGTCCCAGGTCCGTATCCACCGGGAGACGGGGTCGTCGCCCAGATGGGTGCGCCGGTGCCGGATCAGGTCCAGGAAGTAGGCGCGCAGCTCGCTCAGGGCCGTGTCGGACCGGGCGAGCTGGCTGGCGGAGGGCAGCAGTTCCTGGGTGAAGACCTGCTCGTGGGTCAGGTCGCGCAGCCGGTCCCAGTCCGCGGACGGCAGTGCCAGCCAGCTCCCTATGGTGGCGATCGGCAACCGCTCGCTCACCAGGGCGGAGAAGTCGGCCTCCCCCTCGCGCAGCCGCTCGGCGAGGGAGTCGAGCAGCTGGTCGACTATGCCGTCCACGGTCCGGCCCAGTTCCTGGATGGTGGTGCGGTCGAAGGACCCGGCCGCGCGGCGCACCCGGGTGTGCTCCGGCGGGTTGAGCGCGGGCAGGGTGTTGCTGATCTCCCGCGAGGAGGGCGCGCTCCAGCGGGTGCGCGGCCCCTGCCGGGCCCGCCACTGCTTGTCCGGCTCCAGCCAGTCGCCGTCGCGCAGCAGCGCGGCGCACAGGTCGTAGCCGGTGACGACGAGACCGCCCCAGGGCGCCTGGCTGACCTCGCCCATGGAGCGGAGCTTCTCGTAGAGGGGGAAGGGATCGGCCTGGCCCTGCGGTGTCCGCAGGCGGGAGAAGAGAGCGACGGCGGTACGGCGATCGGTGGACGGGGTGGTGACACTTCCCATGGCGGCAGCTCCTTTCTCGGCAGCAGCCGCCATGCATACCCCCACGGTGATCACTACATCCAATAACTCCCTGTTCTCACAGGGTTACTTACGTCACTCGCCCTTGATCCAGGAGACGAAGTTGCTGAAGAGGCCTCCCTTGCGCTGCGGGGCGGCCGGGGCGGCGGTCCGGGTGGTGGCGGCGGCGCGCTGCGGCTGCGCGGGGGAGTGCGCCGTACGGTCGCCCACCGGGCCCGCCGGAGCGGCGTCGGAGGGCGCCGAGCGCGGCGTGAACTTCACCGGCAGGGTCACCAGGCAGCGGCTCCACGGCGCCGGGACCCACGGCAGGTCGCCGAAGGGCACCCGCAGCTCGACGTCGGGCAGCCGGTTGAGCAGGGCCTCCACGGCGGTGACCGTCATCTGGAAGGCCGGGTCCTTGGCGGGGCAGGCGTGCGGCCCGGCGCCGAAGGCCAGGTGCGCCTTGCTGAGCTGCTCGCGGTGGCGTTTGAGCTTCGGGTCCGTGTTGGCCGCCGCGAAGGAGATCAGGACCGGGTCGCCGGCCCGCAGGGTCCGGCCGGCCAGCTCCACGTCGTGGGTCGGGTAGTGCGCCGCGTAGTTGGCGATCGGCGCGTAGTCCCACAGCGTCTGCACGACCGCGTCCTCGACGGGCAGCCCGGACCGCCACTCCTCGCTGAGGTAGAGCGCGGCGCTGGTGCCGATGGCCGCCGACAGGGGCGCGGTGCCGCCGGACAGCAGCGTGACGAGCTGGTGCAGCACCTCCTCGTCGGTCAGCTGGGCGGAGTGCCGCATCAGCTGGGTCGTCAGGTCCTCGCCGGGCTGCCGGCGCTTGAGCGCGATCAGCTCGGTGAGCGCGCCGGCCAGCACCTCGTCGGCGCCGGCCGTGCCGTCGAAGATCCCGCTGATGCCGACGACGACCCGGTCGCCGATCTCGGGCGGGCAGCCGAACAGGTCGCTGAAGACCAGCAGCGGCAGCGGCTGGGCGTAGTCGGCCATCAGGTCCGCCTGGCCGCGCGCCGTGGAACCGAAGCGGCTGATCAGGTAGTCGGCGGACTGCTGGGTCTGGCGCACGAACCGCAGCTCGTCGAGGGTGGCCAGACTGTCGGTGACCGCCCGCCGCAGCCGGGCGTGCGCCGCGCCGTCGCTGAACAGCGCGTTGGGGCGGTAGCCCATCATCGGCAGCGCCGGGCTGTCCTCGGGGACGCGGCCCTCGTTCAGCGCGTTCCAGCGGCGGGCGTCGCGGACGAACCACGCCGGGTTCTGCAGGAAGTACAGGGCCTCGTCGTAGCCGGTGACCAGCTCGACCTCGACGCCCGGCGCGATGTCGACGGGCGCGCTGGGGCCGAGCGAGCGCAGGTGGTCGTAGTGCCGTTCGGGATCGGAGCCGAAGTCGTTGCCGAACAGCTGGACGTTGCCGTGTGCGGGGCAGCCGGGGGGTATCTCGGGGGTGTTGGAGTGCTGCATGCCGTGGCTCCTAGCCGAAGTGGGTCATGAGGTGTTCCACGAGGGCGATCAGCGCCTTCGCCGACGACTGGCTGTCGCGGACGTCGCACTCCACGACAGGGGTGTCCTCGGGGAGGTTGAGCGCCTCGCGGACCTCATCGAGCGGGTAGGCGGCGGTGTCGTCGAAGCGGTTGACGCCGATGGCGTACGTCAGGCCGAACCGCTCGACCAGGTCGAGGACCGCGAAGCTCTGGTCGAGCCGGGAGGGGTCGACGAGGACCAGCGCGCCCAGCGCGCCTCGGGACAACGCCTCCCACATCTCCTTGAAACGCTCCTGGCCGGGCGTTCCGAAGAGGTACAGGACGAGGGTGTTGCTGAGCGTACGCCGTCCGAAGTCCATCGCCACCGTGGTGGTGGTCTTGTCGGGGACGCCCGACAGGTCGTCGAAGCCCTCACTGGCCTCGGTGATCGTCTCCTCGGTCCTCAGCGGCTCGATCTCGGAGATGCTGCCGATGTAGGTGGTCTTGCCCACGCCGAAGTGGCCCACCACGAGGACCTTCACCGAGTGGGAGACGTCCGGGTTCAGATACTCGGGCGAGTGGGCGGCGTCTGGTTCGAGTTTCACGGGTCACGCTCCGAATTGGTTTCTCAGGCCGTCGAGCACAGCGCTGAGCAGTTCGCGGTCGACCCGTTCGGCGCGTGGGATGGGCTTTCGCACGAGGAGGAGACCGTCGTTGTCCAGCTGCGCCACCAGGATGCGCACGACACCCAGCGGCAGCCGCGTGTGGGCGGACACCTCGGCCAGGGACAGGAAACCGTCGGCGACCAGGTCCGTGACCCTGCGCGCCTCCGGGGAGAGGGCTCGGGTCGCGGTGGCCGGGGCGTTCTGCGCGGTCACCAGCGTGGTGTGCTCGTACTCGTGGTCCGGGGGCAGCGAACGCCCCTCGGTGATCACGAACAGTGGTACTAACGACCCGGTGAGTTCCGGTCCTTCGTCGGGCCCGTCATGCATCGCCGGACCTCCTCGCACCGGTCGTGCCGACCGTGACCAGCCGGGGCGCGGCCTCGGCCAGCCGCGCGGTGAACCGGTCGATGTCGCAGTCGGGCGCGGCGGAGGCGGCCAGGAAGGCGCCGTCACCGGCGGCGATCAGGAAGATCCACCCGTGCTGGAACTCGATGACGGTCTGCCGCCACTGGAAGTCCGGGTCGCCCACGAACTGCGCGGTGGCCCGGCTGTAGGCCTGGATGCCGGTCATGGCCGCCGAGATGGTGTCGGCCAGGTCCTGGCCCATGCCGGAGGACGCCCCGCGGGGCAGCCCGTGCGAGCCCAGCAGTACGGCGTGCCGGGCGCCCGGCACCTCGGCGATCACCTTGTCCAGCTCCGGCAGGACGAAGCCGGGCGGGGCGGCGCCGGTCGACAGCCGGGCGGCGTGCTGCTCCGCCTCGGCGGCGTTCTCCCCGGCCACCCGCGGCGGCGCCGTCAGGTTCTCGCCCAGCCGGGCGACCAGCCGGTGCATCCGGAAGGAGATCTGCTGGAGGTCGACGTCCGGCTCCGCGGCGGCGGCCAGGTACGCGCCCTGCCCCGCGCCGATCAGGAAGGCCCAGCCCTCGTCGAACTCGACGACGGTCTGGTTCCACCGCCGCTCGGCCGCCGGTCCGGCGAAGTGGGCGGTGGCCTTGCTCAGGGCCTGCATGCCGGACATGGCGGCGGAGATGGTCCGCACGTCCTTCTCGGCCAGGCCCTCCGTGGCACCGCGGGGAAGGCCGTCGGCGGACAGCACCACGGCGTGCCGCGCACCCGGCACGTTGTCCACGATGTCCCGGACCATCCACGACATGTCTTGGTTCACGCCTCTTCAGACCCTTCGGGCGTCGGTGCTGCGAGGTCCCGGCCGCGGAGCGTGCCGCGCTGGAGTCCGCCCAGACCGCGGCGGGGAGCCCTGATGGGCGTGATCGGGCCGGTGCCCTCGTCGCCCTGGACACTCTCGACCGGAGCCTGCCGGGCCCCCCGCTTCGGCAGGCCGTGCGCCGTACGGGCGGCGGGTTCGGCGGTGTCCTCGACGCGCCGGATTCTGCGGACGGGCGCCTCCTCGGTGGGCGGCGGTGTGATCTCCTCCATGGTCCACAGCTCCTCGGGCAGCAGGACGACGGCCCGGACACCGCCGTAGCGGGAGACGCCGGTGACATCCACCTTGAATCCGTAGTGGCGGGCGATCAGGCCGATCACCGGGAAACCGAATTTGGGCTGGGTCCCGAGCTGGGACAGCTGCGGGGGAGTGTCACCGGACAGCAGCGCGGTCGCCTTCTGGCGCTCCTCGTCGCTCATGCTGACACCGGCGTCGTCGATGATGATGCACAGGTTCTTCTGGACCTGCTGGAAGGTCACCTCGATCGGCGCGTCCGCCTGGGAGAAGCTGGCGGCGTTGTCGAGCAGTTCGGCGACGGCCAGGGCGACGGGCGCGACGGCGGACGCCTTCAGCGCCATCCCGTTGTGCTGCATGACCGAGACCCGCGAGTAGTTGCGGATCTGGCCCTGGGCGCTGCGGACGACGTCGTAGACGCTGGCCGGCTGGGTGCGGCGGCCCAGCGGGGCGCCGCACATCACCGCGATGCCCTGGGACTTGCGGGCCATCTGGGCGTTGGCGTGGTGGACCTCCAGCAGATCGGCGAGCACGGGGTGGCCGCCGTACTTCTGCTGGATGCCCTCGAGGATCATGGTGGCCTCGGCCGTGAGGCTCTGCAGCAGGCGCGCGGCGCCCTTCAGCACCACCTTCGTGTTCTCCTCCGCCGTCCGCTCGGCCTCGCGGATGGCGGCGTCCTGCTGGCTGAGGACCTGGCGCAGTTCGTTCTCGCTGCGGGCCAGGCTGCCCTGGACGTCACCGAGCTGTCGTCTGGACTCCGCCAGCTCGGCCTCCAGCCGCCGCTTTCTCGTGTGCAGGGCTCTGCTGCGGACGAACAGGACCGCGGCTGTGGCGGCGGCTACAGCCGCCACCGCAACCAGGCACCATATGAGCACGTCTCGATTCATAGAAACCTTCCCGGCGCGTGGCATGCAGGCATCTGCGGACAGGCCTCGGGGGATCCGCGTGACATCCGCTGGGAGCTGCATCACCGCTGTCGCGCGATGCGCAGGCCGACCTCGGATCAGCACCTAAGCCGAGTGGATCAAGGTCGTGAACGCCGGAAGGCTATCACCGCGCGCCACCCTGAAAAGAGGGGCCCTCTATGCCCAATAAGGGGGCAACGCGTCGCTCACACAGGAATGTTGTGACGCGATCCGGCCAAGGGATGGCCGATTGCCGCTTCTTTGGCAACATGCCTCGCGCGCGGGTCGTGAATCTTCACAGAAAGGACAGCGGGAGCACATCAATCGCCGCCCGCTATGGGGGCCTCGGTGACGATCCGAGTGCTTTGGCCGCTGCGCTGACGACTGTTGTGCATATGCCGGAGGAAAATCGACGCCGGGCACCGGCCCGCCGTGGCGGTCCGGCGCCCGGGCGGTCCGGCGGCGGCTCAGACCTGCGAGCCGCCGCCGTCCACGGCGAGTTCGGCACCGGTGGTGAAGGTCGCCTCGAAGGCGAGGAACAGCACGGCCCTGGCGACCTCCTCGGGCCGGCCCATCCGCCCCATCGGGTTCTCCGCGGCCATCCCCGCCTTCATCCGCTCCGCCGCCTCCTTCGGCATCGACTTCTCCAGGATCCCGGAGTCGATCGGGCCGGGGCTGACCGCGTTGACGCGGACCTTCCGGGGGAGCAGCTCCCGGGCCAGGCTGCGGGTCATCGACCGCACCGCCGCCTTGCCGGCCGCGTAGGCGCTGAGCGCGGGGAGGCCCAGGACGTTGGCGACGGAGGTGGTGAACACCACGCCGCTGCCCTCGGCCAGCAGCGGGGCGAGCTTCTGCACCGTGAAGTACGGCCCCTTGGCGTTGACGGCCATCAGCTGGTCGAAGAGTTCCTCGCCGGTCTCCTCGAACGGGGCGAAGCCGTTGACGCCGGCGTTGGCGAACAGCGCGTCCACCGTGCCGAACTCGGCCTTCACCCGGTCGGCCAGCGCGTCGATCTCGGCCAGCTCCCCCGCGTCGCTGCGGACCGCGACCGCGTTGCCGCCGAGCCGCGCGGCGGCCGCGTCCAGAGCGTCCTGGCCGCGGCCGGTGATCAGCACCCGCGCCCCTTCGTCCACCAGCAGCCGCGCGGTGGCCAGCCCGAACCCGCTGCTGCCTCCGGTGATCACGACCTTCTTGCCCTCGTACTTGCCCATGACGGACACACCCCTCTTGCGATACGGGCTTCGGATGAGATGAGTCGAACGGCGGGAGGTCCCCGCCGGACACCACCGAGTCAACCCCCGCCCTCACCAGGGCGTCCAAGACCCGTTCCGCACCCCGTCATGCGGCAGCGGCATGACGCGCGGACGTAGGGTGGCCGGATGGCTGACAGCACCCCGCCCCCGGACCTCGACCTGAGGCTGGTCCGGTACTTCACCGTCGTCGCCGAGCACCTGAACTACGCCCGCGCGGCCGAGGCCCTGCACGTCGCCCAGCCCTCCCTCAGCCGCCAGATCCAGCGGCTGGAGAAGACCCTCGGGGTACGCCTGCTGGAGCGCACCACCCAGGGCAGCACGCTCACCGCGGCCGGCGCCGCCTTCCTCCCCCGGGCCCAGGAACTGCTGTACGCCGCCCAGCGGGCGACGCTGGCCGCCCGCTCCGCCGCCCCGCAGCGCACGGTCACCGTCGGCTACGTCGAGGACCTCGTCATCACCCCCGCGGTCCGGGACCTGCGGCGCCGCCGCCCCGACGCCCACGTCCGCACCCTGCACCTGGACTGGGACGAGGTCCGCGCCCTGCCCGAGGGCCGGGTCGACGCGGTCGTGGTCCGCACGCCGCTCCCGATCCCGGCCGACGGCCTGGAGACGACCGTCCTCTACCAGGAACCCCGGGCCCTCCTCGTCCCCGCCGCGCACCGCCTCGCCGGCAAGGAGTCCGTCGCCCCGGACGACTTCGCCGGTGAGCCGCTGGTCGCCTGCGCGGGCATGGCCTCGGCGTGGACCGGCTTCTGGCGTCTGGAGCCCCGCCCGGACGGCTCCCCGGCCCCGCTCGGCCCCCTGCTCGTCGACACCTACGAGGACAAGCTCGAAGCGGTGGCCGACGGCCGCGCGCTCGCCCTCGTCCCGTCCGGCGACCGCCGCAGCGCCCTCCGCGACGACCTGGCCATGGTGCCGGTGGAGGGCATCGAGCCCTGCGAGGTGGTGGTCGCGAGCCGCCGGGGCGAGACCAGCCGACTGGTCGCGGAGTTCCGGGAGTCGGCGAGGAGGCTGCTCGTCGCGGGCGCGGGCGCGGGCGCGGGCGCGGACGTGGACGCGGGCGCTTCCTGACCACGGCCGCGGGGCGACCGCGGCGACGCCGCCGAGCACGGCCGGACGTCGCGCCCGGCCCGCACGCGGACAAAACCGTCCAGTACCACTTCTTCGCGCACGCCCAGCTGCCGCCGGCGCCGTCGTAGTGCTCCACGCAGGGGCGGGTGGCGAGGCCGGCGCCGGCCATCGTGCTGTAGGCCGCGTGGTTCGGGGACGCGTGGAACACGTACGGCCTGCCGTTCCTGATGTCCAGCTTGCCCCTCCAGGCGTCGTTCGCGGCGGAGTCGAAGCGCGCCCGCACGGCGTCGCGCTTCCGCGAGTACCGCAACTGGACGCCCGGCCCGCCGCCGGCCGACCGGGCCACCGCTCCCGCGGGAGTGACGGCGTCCTTGTCGCAGCCGGTCGCATGGGGGTTCTTGCCGGTGCAGGAGGCCCCCTCGCAGGCGGCCGCGGGCGCGGCCGGTGCGAGGGCCTGGGCGGGAGCGGTCACGCCCAGCGCCAGGACGGCGAGGGTGCCCGCCAGGAGACGCGGAAGCCGGTGAGCGGCCAAGGGGACCCCTTTCCCGCGCTGTGGCGGGACACAGCGCGTCAGGTTCGCGTTCACGTGGTAGGTGACAGCCGGGGTGCGTGCCGGGTAGACCAGGGCGGTGTGGGGATCACCGCGAAGAGTGGACTGTGCCCCGGGCCGTGGCGCGGAGTTGATCCGGCCGGGAGGGGCCGCCGGGGCGTGTTCCGCCGGCTCCCCGTCGGGATTCCGGGGGCGCGGGGCATCGGGTGATCGCGTCGGGGACGCGGAACACCAGCGGCCCCCGCGTGGTTGTGAAGTCGTCGTCGATCAACAAGGAGGACCCGTGCACACGATCCGCCGCCCCCGTGCGCTGCGTTCCGGCGATCTCGTGGTCGTCACCGCGCCCTCGGGCCCGCTGGAGCCCGGCGAGGAGCCGCTGCTCGCCCGGGGTGTGGCGGTACTGGAACGGATGGGTTTCCGCGTGCGGGTCAGCCCGACGGTCGACCCCGCGCGGAGCCGCTGGTGGGCGGCGGGCATACCGGCGGAGCAGGCCGCCGAGCTCAACGCGCTGCTCCGGGACCCGCAGGTGCGGGCCGTCGTCGCGCACACCGGCGGCCAGGCGACCGTCGCGTACCTCGACCTGATCGACCTGGACGCGATCCGGGCCGACCCGAAGCCGATCCTCGGCTACAGCGACATCTCGCTGCTGCACATGGCGTTGTACGCCAGGACCGGCCTCGTCGGCCTCCACGCCGACATCGCCACCCACGGCTTCGGCAGCGACTGGTACACGTTGGGCGACGAGGCCCGCCGGTCCGAACTCGTCGACCTCTACGCCCGGGTGCTCACCAAGGCCGAGGCGCCGGGCGCGCTGCCGGCCGGGGGGACGTGGGAGACCTGGCGGCCGGGCCGCGCGCAGGGCCCTCTGGTCGGCGGTCTGCTGAACCGCCTGGTCCTGCTGCAGGCGACCCCGTTCGCGCTGGACGCCGAACGGTTCGACGGCGCCGTCCTGTTCTGGGAAGAGCTGCAGCGGCCGGTCTCGCGGATCTGGTACGACCTGCACGCCCTGCGGCTGTCCGGTGTGCTGGACCGCATCGCGGGCATGGTGGTCGGCATCCCGAGCGAGGTCACGCCCTACGAGGACGGCGCCGACCGCGTCGATCTGCGCGACGTCGTGCTCGACGTCCTCGCGGAGCGTGACATCCCCGTCCTCGCCCAGGTCGACTTCGGCCACACCTCCCCGAACCTGCCCCTGCCCCTCGGCGTCCGCGCGGACGTGGACGCCGACAACCGGACCCTGTCCCTGCTCGAACCGGTGGTCGCGGAAGGCTGAGTCCTGGCGTACCGCTGCCACGCCGGCCGGATCCGGAAGCAGGCGGTCGCGTCCGGACGCGGCCCGGCCGTCGGGACCGGGGGTCCGCTGAAGGACCGCCCCGCCTCGGACCGGGCCCGCCCGCCCCCGTCCGTACGGACGGAGACCGCAGGGGCGGGGTGCCGGCTGTTCCCGCCCCGCGGCCCGAGGCCGGCGGACACGCCGAACCGACGTGTCCGCCCCTCCCGCGCCGGCGGGACCGGAGGCGACCGCCACGGACCGAGGACTTGACGTGCACCTGTCGTACTGGCTTTATGGGAGCGCTCCCATAACCATTCCGCTTTCTTGCCTCACTCCAGGAGCCGCAGTGAGAACGACAAGAAGCACGACCCTCCCCGCCGCGACCGCCTTGTGGACAGCCCTGGTCACCTTCCTCGCCCTGCTCATCCTCACCCCGACCCCCGCCCACGCCGCCGCCGAACCCCCCACCGCCGCCGCCACCGGCCTGCACATCAGTGACGGCCGCCTGCTCGAAGGCAACGGCAACGACTTCGTGATGCGCGGCGTCAACCACGCCCACACCTGGTACCCCGGTGAGACCCAGTCCCTCGCCGACATCAAGGCGCTCGGCGCCAACACCGTCCGCGTCGTCCTCTCCGACGGCCACCGCTGGTCACGCAACACCCCCGAGGACGTCGCCGCGGTCATCGCGAACTGCAAGGCCAACCGCCTGATCTGCGTCCTCGAAGTGCACGACACCACCGGCTACGGCGAAGACGCCGCCGCCGGCACGCTCGATCACGCCGCCGACTACTGGATCAGCCTCAAGGACGTCCTGGCCGGCCAGGAGGACTACGTCATCGTCAACATCGGCAACGAGCCGTGGGGCAACACCAACCCGGAGGGCTGGACCGCTCCCACCACCGCCGCGATCCAGAAGCTCCGCGCCGCCGGCTTCGAGCACACCATCATGGTCGACGCCCCCAACTGGGGCCAGGACTGGCAGCAGGTCATGCGGACCAACGCCCAGGCCGTCTACGACGCCGACCCCACCGGCAACCTGATCTTCTCCATCCACATGTACAGCGTCTTCGACACGGCCGCCGAGATCACCGACTACCTGAACGCCTTCGTCACCGCCGGACTGCCCCTCGTCATCGGCGAGTTCGGCGGCCCCGCCGACGCCTGGGGCGACCCCGACGAGGACACCATGATGGCCACCGCCGAGCAGCTCGACCTCGGCTACCTCGCCTGGTCCTGGAGCGGCAACACCGACCCGATCCTCGACCTCGTGCTCGACTTCGACCCGGCACAGATGACGTCCTGGGGCGAGCGCGTCTTCCACGGCGCGAACGGCATCGCCGCCACGGCGAAGGAGGCCACGGTCTTCGGCGGCACCACCCCCGACACCCAGGCCCCGACCGTTCCCGGCACCCCGGTGGCGTCCGCCGTCTCCGCCACCTCCGTCACCCTCACCTGGCCCGCCGCCACCGACAACACCGGCGTCACCGGCTACGAGGTGGTCCGCGTCAGCGGCGCGACGGAGACGACGGTCGCGTCCTCCACGACCACCTCGGTCACCGTGCCGTCCCTGACCGCCGGCACGGCGTACACCTTCGCCGTCTACGCCAAGGACGCCGCCGGCAACCGGTCAGCCCGCTCCGCCACGGTCACCGTCACCACCGACGAGAACACCGGCACCCCGGGCGCCGCCTGCTCCGTCGGCTACCGCGTCGTGGGCGAGTGGCCCGGCGGCTTCCAGGGCGAAATCACCGTCCGCAACACCGGAACGGCGGCGGTGAACGGCTGGACCCTGGGCTTCACCTTCCCGTCCGGCCAGACCATCACCAACATGTGGGGCGGCACGCCGACCCAGAACGGCTCCTCGGTGACGGTCGCCGCCGCGTCGTACACGTCGGTGATCCCGGCGGCCGGTTCGGTCACGGTGGGCTTCACCGGCACCAAGCTCTCCGCGAACGCCGCGCCCACGGGCTTCACCCTCAACGGGACGAGCTGCTCCGCCGGTTGAGCGGGGCGGTGAACGCGGCCCACGCGTTCGGGGACACGGCCAGCGGCTGCCTGGCCGTGTCCTTGGAGTCGCGGACGAGGACGACGGCGCGGTGGGGGGCGACCTCTACGCAGTTGTCGCCGGAGCTGCCGCTGTAGCTGCTCTTGAACCAGGTTGGCTCAACGGTAGTCATAACGCTCCTCGCATCTGCCTCAGCAGGCTCATCGTGGCTTCGCGGCCGAGGGCCTGTGAACGCAGCTTGCCATAGCGCTGGAGCAGGGCGCTGACGTCTTTCGGTGAAGTGATCAGGATGCTTGACTGCTGGCCTTCGGAATAGCCCACCCACTCGTGCTGTGAGGTCTCAGCCAGGTACATCAGCCCGTCGATACCTGCGTGGTCGTACTGACGGAGAGGCATCACCTGGAGTTCGACGTTCCGCCGTTCCCCCTGCTCCAGCAGATGATCGAACAGGCAGCGGGTGACCTCCGGTCCGCCCATGTGCCGCTCAAGCAACGCTTGCTCGATGACAAAGCTGAAAGCCGTGTTCGGGCTGTCGGTCAGCAGCCGTTGCCGCTCGAGTCGCGCCATCACCTGTCGTTCGATCTGTTCCTCGGAAAGCGGCGGCAGTCGTCGCTCGAAGATCGAGCGGATGTACGGCTCGGGTTGCAACAACCCGGGAATGGCGCGGCACTCATAGGTGTACAACGACACCGCCTCCTCCTCGATCCCCGCCCACTGCCGGAACCAGGAAGCCAGCCCCGCCTTCCGCGTCAGGCTCCGCGCCGCCGCCTTCAGCACCTTCGCCGCGACAGCTCCCAGGACCTCCTCCGACCGGTCCAGCAGATCCCCCGGCGGGAACCGCTTCCCCTGCTCGATCTTGGCGATGTACGCGACCGAGTACCGCACCAGGGGCGCGAACTGCTCCTGAGTGAGACGGGCTTCTTCCCGCAGGGCCTTGAGCACCGCGCCGAACGTCTTCAAGCTGTCCGACAGTTCCGGCTCGCAGCCGTTGTCCGCCGCCATCGCCGCCGCCTTCCACCGTGCCGAACACTCATCGTCACGCACCGCGACCGATCCGGTCCAGCGAGTCACCCCATACAGTGCGGTCTGTATCAGCGCGGGACCTGCCGACGAGCGCCCGCCGGCGGCACCGGCACCGTCGGGGGTCTCCGTCGACCACGGCGCGTATCGCCTGCGCCTACGGCGAGGGCGACGCGGGCCCGCACGAGGGCGTGCCATGCCGACGCCCCGGGGCGGGCGGTTGAACGGCGCGCTCGTTCGAGGTCTCGCTCACGGCGGTGGAACTCGTGTCAGCAGGTGGGAGCGCCCGTAGGCTGGCCGTGTACCGCCTGTCGAGGTCACACCGAGACTGCCGGTCGGACGAGGAGGTGAAAGGGAATGGGCGCTGCCATCGACCACATCGGGCCCTGGACCGTCGCCGACGTCCTGGACCTGCCCGAAGACCGCACCGCTCGCTACGAGCTGCTGGGGGAGTCCCTCGTGATGTCCCCTGCCTTCGGCGTCCGCCACCAGCGGGCCTCGTTCCGCCTCCACGTCGCCCTGAAGGCGGCCGCCCGGGCCGTCGGCGTGCCGGTGGAGATCCTGGAAGGTGTCAACGTCGTCCTGCCGTCCGGGCTGTTCGTGCCCGACCTGGTCGTGGCCGACGCCGGCGCGACCGCCGACGACCCCGTCACCGTCGATGTCGACGCGGTCCAGCTTGTCGTCGAACTCGTCTCCCCCGGCAACAGCACCATGGACCGCAAGGTCAAGCCCATGCTGTACGCCGAGGCCGCCATTCCGCACTTCTGGCGCCTGGAGTTCGACCCCGCCCCCATGCTCGTCATCCATGAACTGCGGGGCGGTCGCTACGTGGAGCGGACCACGGCACTCGCGGGCGCGACCACCCGCCTTGACGCTCCGTTCCCGATCGCGATCGATCCGGCGGGACTCTCCCGGCAGTAGATGCCCTCTGACGGCGACCGGGCCTGCCTGAGGCGGATGTCAGCGGATTTCCACGGACCCGTCGATTGGCGTTGGCCTGAGGGAACGCAGGCGAACCGGGGGTGCCGAGCATACGTACCATGTGCCGGCGGGAACATCGCAGTACACCACCCTGAGGTCAGTTCCGGCGCGGCGTCCCGTGTCGGACTCCGCGCCGCATTTCCGTGTGCGGGTACCTACCGCCGTGCACAGTGGACCGACCCGGTCCAGTGACGCCCCGGAAGGGGACGGCGGTCGTGGCCCGCTCCGCGTCGACGCGCTCGCCGTCGGGGGAGGAGCGCGTGACCGGCCCGGCCCCGGCGAGACGGTGCGGGCCGAGTGCGACGTGTCGTGACCGACGCGGACGCGGGGAGGCCGCCCCCCTCCCAGGGCCGGCGGGCGCCGGACCGGAAGATCCGCCCGGCGACCTGATGGCTGTAGGCTTCGCGCTCGAAGTGGACCGCAACGCCGTTGTGACAGTGGGTTGTTGAGCCTTCGCGCTACGCATCGGTGGCGCCGGGCGACGGCCCCCGAACCCCCGTATGCGACTGCCTGGAGGGCACGTCAGGTGTACCCGCTGCAAGACTCCGATCCGACGACCGTCGGCCGCTACCGCCTGCTGGGCCGGCTCGGTTCCGGAGGGATGGGAAGCGTCTACCTCGGCCGGACTCCGGGAGGCCGGCCCGCCGCGGTGAAGGTCATCAACGCCCACCTCCAGGACGACGCCGGGGCGCTGGACCGGTTCCGCCGCGAGGTG
The DNA here is from genome assembly GCF_054956795.1 of Streptomyces sp. SYSU D01066-1. Classification (NCBI taxonomy): domain Bacteria; kingdom Bacillati; phylum Actinomycetota; class Actinomycetes; order Kitasatosporales; family Streptomycetaceae; genus Streptomyces; species Streptomyces sp. SYSU D01066-1. Next base: position 66,333 of record NZ_JBUDHV010000026.1, read on the forward strand.
GAGACCCTGGGCGCCGTCCGCAACGCGTTCACCGCCGCCCTCATCGACGCCGAGGTGACCACCCCGCCGTTCTGGATGGCGACCGAGTACGTGCCCGGCCCGACGCTGGCCGACGCCGTCGAGGCGTCGGGGCCCTTCCCGGCCGACCTGGTGCGCGCCGTGCTGGCCGCGCTGGCGGAGGGGCTGGCCGACATCCACGTACACGGCGTGCTGCACCGCGACATCAAGCCGCAGAACATCATCCTCTCGGCCACCGGGCCCCAGCTCATCGACTTCGGGATAGCCCGCAGCGAGACCATGCCGAACATCACGCTGGCCGGCACCGCCATCGGCACCCCGGGTTTCATCGCGCCGGAGACCCTCACCTCGGGCGAGACCGGCCCCGCGTCCGACGTCTTCGCGCTGGGCGTCACCATGGCGTACTGCCTCACCGGCCGTCCACCGTACGGTCAGGGCTCGCCCGCCACCGTCTCCTACCGCTCCGTGCACGGGGAGATCGACCTCGACGGAGTTCCCGAGGAGACGGCCAGGCTCATCCGGGCGTGCGCGGACAAGGACCCGGCGCGGCGCCCGGAGCCGCTGCGCATCGTGGAACTCTGCGACAGCGAGACCGACATCGTCCGCCACCCCGCCTACCAGCGGATCACCGCCGCGACGCCGGCCCCGGACGCGCCGGCCCCCGAACCCACGGTGGTGGACGCCCCGGCCCCCGCCCACCCCCCGACCGCCGTGGCCACCGCCGCCCTCGACGCCGGTCCGGCGGCCGGGCCCATGGCCCCCACCGCCGCCCTCGACGCCGGTCCGGCGGCCGGGCCCATGGCCCCCACCGCCACCCTCGACGCCGGCCCGGCGGCCGGACCCCTGGCCCCCACCGCCGTCGCCGGCACCCGGTTCCTCCCGCCCCCGGAGCGGCCGGGTGGACCGGCCGTCCCGTCACGAAGGCGCCGGGGACTGCTCGTCGCCGTCGGCGTGGTCGTCGCCGTCGGGCTGACGGCGACGGCGATCGCCGTGACGCGGGGGACGGACTCGACCACCGCGGCCGGGAAACCGAAAGCCTCCGCGAGCCGCGGCAGCGCTCGGCAACTCCCGCCCCAGGAGCTGACGGTCACCGCCGAGCGGACCCTGGCGGCCGGTGAGTCGTTGCGGACGGCCCACCTGGAGCTGACCATGCGGAAGGACGGCAACCTCGTCTCCCTCGACGAGAACGGCCGGAGCCTGTGGGAATCCGGTACGTCCGGTGAGAACTACCGGGCGGTGTTCCAGGACGACGGCAACCTGGTCGTCTACACCGCCGACCACAAGCCGGTGTGGGCCTCGCGGACGGGTGCCCACGCCGGCGCTGTCATGGAGCTGCGCCCCGACGGCGTCATGGCCATCGTCAAGGACGGGCAGGACCTCTGGCGGTCCGTCGTGGACCCCGCGCTCCCGCAGGACATGACGGTCACCGCCGAGCGGACCCTGGCTGCCGGTGAGTCCCTGCGGACGGCCCACCTGAGGCTGACCATGCAGAAGGACGGCAACCTCGTCGCCTACGACGAGACCGACCAGCGCTCCTGGGAATCCGGTACGTCCGGTGAGAACTACCGGGCGGTGTTCCAGGACGACGGCAACCTGGTCGTCTACACCGCCGACCACAAGCCGGTGTGGGCCTCTCAGACGGGTGCCCACGCCGGTGCCGTCATGGAACTGCGCCCCGACGGCGTCATCGCCGTCGTCAAGGACGGACAGGACCTCTGGCGGTCCGACGACTGACCCCGCACCGCGCCCCGGCACCGCGTCCCGGCACCGCTTCCGGACGGACGTTGCCGGAAGACGGCAGTGCGCCGGCCGGCCGAGGCGGGCACCATGGGCCGCGGGGAGCACCACGGTGGGTCCCGGTGCCGGGCGCCGGCCAAGGCCCGGCGCCGGGACCGCGTAAAGTGCGGTTCCGCCCCCGCCGCACCGCGGGAGCGCCCCCACCGCCAGACCCGAGGAACCGAGCCGTGAACCCCGCCCCCATCCCGCCCGTGACCGTCGTCGGCATCGGGGCCGACGGCTGGAGCGGCGTCCCGGACGCCTCCCGGGCCGTCCTGCGCGCGGCGGAGGTCGTCCTCGGCGGTCCCCGCCAGCTCGCCCTCCTGCCCCCCGAGTGCGCCGGGGAGCGGATCGCCTGGCCCTCCCCGCTGCGCCCCGCCGTCCCCGGCCTGCTCGCCGCCCACGCCGGCCGCCGGATCGCCGTGCTGGCCAGCGGCGACCCGATGTTCTACGGCATCGGCCGCGCCCTCACCGAAGTACTGGGCGCCGGCGCCGTGCACGTCCTGCCGCACCCCTCCTCCGTCTCCTACGCCGCCGCCCGGCTCGGCTGGCCGCTGGAGGACGTGGAGGTGGTCACCCTCGTCGGGCGCCCCGCCGCCCGCCTGGCCGCCGCCCTGCACCACGGCCGCCGGCTGCTCGTGCTCAGCGCCGACGCCACCACCCCCGCCGCCGTCGCCGCCCTGCTGCGCGACCGCGGTTTCGGGCCGAGCCGGATGCGGGTGCTGGAGCGGCTCGGCGCCGAGGAGGAGCGGGTCGGCGACCCGGTGAGCGCCGACGACTGGGCGGCGGCTCCCGGCGACCCCCTCAACCTCGTCGCCGTCGAGTGCCGCCGCGCCGCCGGCGCCCCGCACCTCGGCGCCGTACCGGGCCTGCCGGACGACGCCTACGAGCACGACGGCCAGCTCACCAAGCGGCACGTGCGGGCCGCCACCCTCGGCGTGCTCGCCCCCGCCCCCGGCGAACTGCTGTGGGACATCGGCGGCGGCTCCGGATCCGTCGCCATCGAGTGGATGCGCGTCCACCCGTCCTGCCGGGCCGTCACCGTCGAACGCGACCCCGCCCGCGCCGGGCGCATCGCCCGCAACGCCGAGCGGCTGGGCGTACCGGGGCTGCGGGTCGTGACCGGCACCGCGCCCGAGGCACTCGCGGACCTCCCCGCCCCGGACGCCGTCTTCGTCGGCGGCGGGCTCACCGCGCCGGGCCTGCTGGACGTCTGCTGGGAGGCGCTCCCCACCGGCGGGCGGCTGGTCGCCAACACCGTCACCCTGGAGTCGGAGGCGCTGCTCGCCGACGCCCGCCGCCGCTACGGCGGCGAGCTGGTCCGGCTCGCCGTCGCGCACGCCGTTCCGGTGGGCGGCTTCACCGGGTGGCGGCAGGCGATGCCGGTGACGCAGTGGGCGGTACGGAAGGTCTGACGTGCACGTCCTCATCCTCGGCGGGACCGCCGAGGCCCGACGGCTCGCCGAGCTGCTGACAGCAAAACGGCCGCACGCGCGCGTGACCACCTCCCTGGCCGGACGGGTCGCCGCGCCCCGGGCGCTCCCCGGTGAGCTGCGCGTCGGGGGGTTCGGCGGGGCCGAGGGGCTGGCCGGCTGGCTGCGCGCGCACGCCGTGGACGCGCTCGTCGACGCCACCCACCCCTTCGCCGGCACCATCAGCCGCAACGCGGAACAGGCCGCCGCAGCCACCGGCGTACCGCTGCTCGTCCTGCGCAGGCCCGGCTGGCAGCCGGTCGCGGGGGACGACTGGCACGAGGCCGGGTCCTTGCCGGAGGCCGCCGCGCTGCTGCCCTCCCTCGGCCGCCGGGTCTTCCTCACCACCGGGCGGACGGGGCTCGCCGCGTTCGCGGACGGCCCGGACGACCTGTGGTTCCTCGTACGGTCCGTCGACCCGCCCGGGCCCCCGCACCCGCCGCGCATGGAGGTGCTGCTCGACCGGGGGCCGTTCACCCTCGACGGGGAGCGGCACCTCCTGGCCCGGCACCGGATCGACGTGCTCGTCACCAAGGACAGCGGGGGAGCGGCCACCGCGCCGAAGCTGACGGCCGCCCGGGAGGCGGGCGTGCCGGTGGTGGTCGTACGGAGGCCGCCGGTGGCGCAGGGGGTGCCCGTGGCCGCCGACCCGGAGGCCGCCCTGCGGTGGGTCACCGGATGAGGCCGTCTGCCGGTGGTCACCGGATCAGGCCGTCCCCCGGCGGGTCACCGGACAGGACTCACTCCGCCTCGCTCGCCAGCGCGTTGACCGCCGCCGCGGCCATCGCGCTGCCCCCGCGCCGGCCCCGCACCACCAGGTACTCCAGGCCGAACGGGTTGGCCGCCAGGGCGTCCTTCGACTCCGCCGCCCCGACGAAGCCGACCGGTACGCCGATGACGGCGGCGGGGCGCGGGGCGCCGTCCCGGACCATCTCCAGCAGCCGGAACAGCGCGGTCGGCGCGTTGCCCACCGCCACCACCGCGCCGTCCAGCCGCTTTCGCCACAGCTCCAGCGCGGCGGCGCTGCGGGTCGTGCCGAGCCGGGCGGCCAGGCCGGGGACGGCCGGGTCGGACAGGGCGCACAGCACCTCGTTGCCGGCCGGCAGCCGGGCGCGGGTGATGCCGCTCGCGACCATCCGCACGTCGCACAGGACGGGTGCTCCGGCGCGCAGTGCCGCACGCGCGCGGGCCACCACGCCGGGCGAGTACCCGACGTCCTCGACGAGGTCGACCATCCCGCAGGCGTGGATCATCCGCACCGCCACCCGGCTCACGTCCGCCGGCAGCCGCTCCAGGTCGGCCTCCGCGCGGATGGCGGCGAAGGACTGCCGGTAGATCTCGGCGCCGTCCTTCTCGTAGGCGTACACATGGTCCCTGCGGTCGTGCTTCGTCACCGCGTGAGCATATCTACCGCCCGCCGGGGTCCCCGAAGGCGTCCAGGATCTGCTCCGCCGCCCGCGTCGCCGTCAGCTCGCCCTCCCGGACCCGCCGCTCCAGCTCGGGCGCGAGGCGGCGGACCGCCGGGTGGGCGTGCAGACGGCCCAGCAGTTCGTCGCGGACCATCGTCCACGCCCAGCCGACCTGCTGCTCGCGGCGCCGGGCGGCGAGGCGGCCGGTGGAGTCCAGGAGCGTACGGTGCTGCTCCAGGCGGTCCCAGACGGTGTCCAGGCCGGTCGACTCCCGGGCGCTGCAGTGCAGGACCGGCGGGGTCCAGAAGGCGTCCTTGCCGTGCATCAGGCGCAGCGCGCCCGCCAGTTCCCGGGCGGCGGCCCGCGCGTCGCGTTCGTGCGGGCCGTCCGCCTTGTTGACGGCGATCACGTCGGCCAGCTCCAGGACGCCCTTCTTGATGCCCTGCAACTGGTCGCCGGTGCGGGCCAGGGTGAGGAGCAGGAAGGAGTCGACCATGTCGGCGACCGCCGTCTCCGACTGGCCCACGCCCACCGTCTCCACCAGCACCACGTCGTACCCCGCCGCCTCCATCACCACGATCGACTCGCGGGTCGCCTTCGCCACCCCGCCGAGCGTGCCCGCCGTGGGGGAGGGCCGGACGAACGCCGCCGGGTCGACGGCGAGGCGCTCCATCCGCGTCTTGTCGCCGAGGATCGAGCCGCCGGTGCGGGTGGAGGAGGGGTCGACGGCGAGGACGGCCACCCGGTGGCCGAGCCCGGTCAGCAGCGTGCCGAAGGCGTCGATGAACGTCGACTTGCCGACCCCCGGCACCCCGCTGACCCCGATCCGCCGGGCCCGGCCGCTGTGCGGGAGCAGCTCGGTCAGCACCTCCTGCGCCAGCGCGCGGTGCTGGGGGCGCGTCGACTCCACGAGGGTGATCGCGCGGGCGATCACCGCCCGTTTGCCCTCCAGGACGCCCTTGACGTAGCCGTCGGCGTCGAGCATCACGGCTCGCCGTGGCCGAGGTCGGCCGCCAGCTTCGCCACCAGGTCGTACGCGGCGTCCGGGATCACCGTCCCGGGCGGGAAGACCGCCGCCGCGCCCCTCTCCAGCAGCGTGGGCACGTCCTGCGGCGGGATCACCCCGCCCACCACGATCATGATGTCCTCCCGGCCCTCCTCGACGAGCCGCTCGCGCAGCGCCGGGACGAGGGTGAGGTGTCCGGCGGCCAGCGACGACACCCCGACGACGTGCACGTCCGCCTCGACGGCCTGCCGGGCCACCTCGGCCGGGGTCTGGAACAGCGGGCCGACGTCCACGTCGAAACCGAGGTCGGCGAAGGCGGTGGCGATGACCTTCTGGCCCCGGTCGTGGCCGTCCTGGCCCATCTTGGCGACCAGGATGCGCGGCCGGCGGCCCTCGGCCTCGGCGAAGGCGTCCACCAGGGCCCGGGTGCGGTCCACGTTCGGCGCCTGGCCTGCCTCGTTGCGGTACACCCCGGAGATCGTACGGATCTGTCCCGCGTGCCGCCCGTACACCTTCTCCAGGGCGTCCGAGATCTCACCCACCGTGGCCTTGGCCCGAGCCGCGTCCACCGCCAGCTCCAGCAGGTTGCCGTCGCCCCCGGCGGCCCGGGTCAGCGCGTCGAGCGCGGCCCGGCAGGCACCCTCGTCCCGCTCCTCGCGCAGCCGCCGCAGCTTGGCCGTCTGCTGAGCGCGCACCGCCGAGTTGTCGACCTTGAGCACGTCGATCTCCTCGTCGGTCTCCACCCGGTACTTGTTGACGCCGATCACCGGCTGCCGCCCCGAGTCGATCCGGGCCTGCGTGCGCGCCGCCGCCTCCTCGATGCGCAGCTTGGGGATGCCCGCGTCGATGGCCCGCGCCATGCCGCCCGCCGCCTCGACCTCCTCGATGTGCCGCCAGGCGCGGCGCGCGAGGTCGTACGTCAGCCGCTCCACGTAGGCGCTGCCGCCCCACGGGTCGATCACCCGCGTCGTGCCCGACTCCTGCTGGATGAGCAGCTGGGTGTTGCGGGCGATGCGGGCGGAGAAGTCGGTGGGCAGCGCCAGCGCCTCGTCCAGGGCGTTGGTGTGCAGCGACTGGGTGTGGCCCTGGGTGGCGGCCATCGCCTCCACGCACGTACGCGTGACGTTGTTGAACACGTCCTGCGCGGTGAGCGACCAGCCGGAGGTCTGGGAGTGGGTGCGCAAGGAGAGCGACTTGGCGTTCTTCGGGTCGAACCGCTTCACCAGCTTCGCCCACAGCAGGCGGGCCGCGCGCAGCTTGGCGATCTCCATGAAGAAGTTCATGCCGATCGCCCAGAAGAAGGACAGGCGGGGCGCGAAGGCGTCCACGTCCAGGCCGGCCTCCCGTCCCGCCCGGATGTACTCCACGCCGTCCGCGAGGGTGTACGCCAGCTCCAGGTCGGCCGTCGCGCCCGCCTCCTGGATGTGGTAGCCGGAGATGGAGATGGAGTTGTAGCGGGGCATCCGCCGCGAGGTGTAGGCGAAGATGTCGGAGATGATCCGCATCGACGGCTTCGGCGGATAGATGTAGGTGTTGCGGACCATGAACTCCTTGAGGATGTCGTTCTGGATGGTCCCGGCGAGCTTCTCGGGCGGCACGCCCTGCTCCTCCGCCGCCACGATGTACAGCGCCAGCACCGGCAGCACCGCGCCGTTCATCGTCATCGACACCGTCATCCGGTCCAGCGGGATGCCGTCGAAGAGCTGCCGCATGTCGAGGATCGAGTCGATCGCCACACCCGCCATGCCGACGTCACCGGTCACGCGCGGGTGGTCGCTGTCGTAGCCGCGGTGGGTGGGGAGGTCGAAGGCGACCGACAGGCCCTTCTGCCCGGCGGCGAGGTTGCGGCGGTAGAACGCGTTGGACTCCTCGGCGGTGGAGAAACCGGCGTACTGGCGGATCGTCCAGGGCTGGTTCACGTACATCGTCGGGTACGGGCCGCGCAGGTACGGGGCGATGCCCGGGTAGGTGTCCAGGAAGTCCAGGCCCTCCAGGTCCTGCCCGGTGTACAGCGGCTTGACCGTGATCCCCTCGGGGGTCTCCCAGCGCGGGTCGTCACCGCCGGTGGCGTTCTTCACCGCCGTGCGCCACTCGTCGAGTCCGGCGTCGGCGGACGGGGTGCCCAGCTCGATCCCGGAGAAGTCGGGGACGGTCATCGGGACGCTCCCTTGTGGTCGAGCACGCGGTCGAGCGTGGCGGTCAGCACGGCTACGGCGTCACAGCCGGCGAAGACGTACGTGTCGATCCCGGCGTACCCCCCGCCGGGTCCCGGGCGGCCCGCGAGGAACAGGTGCCCGGCACCCGCCGCCCGCAACCGCTCGGCGGCGCCGGCGGCCTGCTCCTCGTACACCGCGTCACTGGAGCACAGGCACGCCTCCCGCGCCCCGCTCTCCTCGAAGGTGCCCTCGGTGACGGTCTCGATGCCGCCCGCCTGGAAGAGGCCGGCGGCGAAGGAGAGGCGGGCGCTGTGCGCGGCGGCCGGGCCCAGCGCGGCGAGGTAGATGCGGGGCCGGGCGCCGGTCGCGGCGAGGTGGGCGTCACAGCGGGCCCGCAGCGCCTCGAACGCCTCGTCCCGCCGCACCCGGGGCAGCCCCCCGGACGGCGGCTCGGGCGCGGGGTCGCGGACCACCGGCCGCTCGGCGAGGTGCGGGAACTCGCTCACCCCCGTGACCGGCTCCCGCCGGGTGGCGAGCCGCGCGCTCCGCGCCGCCCAGGTCGCGGCCAGCCGGTCCCCGACCAGGCCCGAGCGCAGGGCCGCCGCCTGGCCGCCGCCGCGCTCGATCTCCTGGAAGAACTCCCAGGCCGCGTGCGCCAGTTCGTCCGTCAGCCGCTCCACGTACCAGGAGCCGCCCGCCGGGTCGATCACCTGGGACAGGTGGGACTCCTCGATGAGGATGGTGGAGGTGTTGCGGGCGATACGGCGCGCGAACGCGTCCGGCAGCCCCAGCGCGTCGTCGAACGGCAGCACGGTCACGGCGTCGGCGCCGCCCACCCCGGCGGCCAGCGCGGCGACGGTGGTGCGCAGCATGTTCACCCACGGGTCGCGGCGGGTCATCATCACCGGCGAGGTCACCGCGTGCTGGAGCTGGCCGCCCGCCCGAAGCGCCCCGCAGACCTCGGCCACCCGCGCCCACAGCCGCCGCGCGGCCCGCAGCTTGGCGATGGTCAGGAACTGGTCGGCGGTCGCCGCGTACCGGAACTCCAGCTGCCCGAGGGCCTGTTCGGCACCCATCCCGGCCGCGCCCGTCAGCTCCCGCAGGTACGCCACCCCGGTCGCCAGCGCGCAGCCCAGCTCCTGCGCCGCCGACCCGCCGGCCTCGTGGTACGGCAGCGCGTCCACGGTCAGCGTCCGCAGCCCCGGGTACCGCCCGGCGTACCCGGGCACGTCCGCGAAGGCGAAGTCGTACGGCCCTCCGGTGCGGGCCTGGTGGCCCAGCGGGTCGGCGCCCAGGCTGCCGCGCACCGCCTCGGGGGCGACGCCCCGCTCCTCGTACAGGTCCAGCAGCCGTCGTGCCGCCGGGCCGGTCTCCGCGCCGGCGTCCAGGACGACGGGCGCCAGGTCCAGGTGGACGCCGTCGAGGGCGGTGGCGAGGGCCCCTGCCGGGAGGCCGGCCAGCCACAGGGAGGTGACGCCGTTCTCCAGGTCGGCCAGGACGGCGGCCCGGTCGGCGACCGTGTGCCGCTGGCGCACGTCCCAGCCGCCCGCCGTACGGCCCTGTGCGCGGCCACCGCGTACGAAGGGCGCGAAGCCGGGCAGCCCGGGGGCGGGCGCGGTGTCCCGGGAGGTGTAGAGGGGCCGGACGCGGAGTCCGTCTTCCAGCTCGGTGGACAGGTGCTGTTCCGCCTCGGTGTCCGAGACCTCCTTGCCGGACTTGCGCAGGACACCCGCCACGAGGTGCTGCCACTGCTCATGTGTCGCGTCAGGGAACTCGGCCGCCAGTGGGAGCCTGTCGTCAGGCAGGACCGTCATGGTCGGGATGCTAGGGCAGGAGGGTGAAGGCGCAGCAGAGGGCGTGGGGTGATCTTGTTTACTTCGACCGTGTGACGTGGGACGCTCGCCCGTTCGACGCAGTGGGTGTGAGGCGCATCACTCCGCTCGGGTTGAGTGGGGTGCCGGGATGATGTCCGTACGCTCCCGTGAGGCGGGGGACACGGATGCGGGGATGAGGGCGCCATGACGGCTGGGGGGTGCTCGCGGGCGGTGCGTGCCGCGGTGTTCGCGGCCGTCTGCGTCGTGCTGGCCGCGCTCGGGCACGTCCTGATGTCGGGTGCGGCGGTGCCCTGGTGGGCGATGGCCGGGGGCGCGGCGGTCACCGGCGGCGCGGCGTGGTGGCTCGCGGGCCGGGAGCGCGGGCCCGTACCGGTCGTCGCCTTCACGGTGACCGCCCAGGCGGCGCTGCACGTCTGCTTCTCGCTCACCGGGGCGGCGGCGGACGTGCCGGGCACGCCCGCCGCTCCCGTCGCACCGGCGATGTCCGCCATGCGGTCCATGGGTGCGATGGGAACCGGCCACGCGCACGTCATGGAGCACGGCGGTACGGCCGGCGCGTCCACGGCCGACATGCTCGCCGCCCACCTGCTGGCCGCCCTGCTCAGCGGGGTCTGGCTGGCGCGCGGGGAACGTGCCGCGTTCCGGGTGCTGCGCGCCCTCGCGGGCTGGCTCCAGACGCCGCTGCGCCCGCTGCCGAGGCCCCCCGCGCCCCCGCGGCGCCCGCGGGTGCGCGCTCGCCGGGACGGCTTCGGCCGCGCGCCGCGCCCGCTCCTCCTCGCGCACGCCATCACGTCCCGGGGTCCGCCTGCGGGGGCCGCTGTCGCCTGACGACAGCCGGCTTCCCGAGGCCGCCGCGGACCGGCCGACCGTCCGCCGCCTCGGGCACCGGCCGCGCACAGCCGTGCCCGGCCGCCCCTTTCCCATGCACCGGCACGGGCCGCCGTGCCCGTCGCACGCTGCTGCCCGACGCCGGTCGCGGACCCCGAAGGACACACAGGTGACCCTTGTGACCACTGCGACCACGGCTGTTTCGCCGTACCCACCAGGAAGGCCGGGAGGACCCGGAAGGCCGGGAGGACCCGGAAGGCCGGGAGGACCCGGAGGGCCGGGAGGACCCGGAGGACTGGAAGAACCAGTAGGACCCGGAGGACTGGAAGAACCAGTAGGGCCGGGAGGACCCGGAGGACGGGGAGGACTGGGAGGACCAGTAGGACCAAGAGGAGCAGGAGACCAGGCGACGCCCCAGGGAGAGGAGTCGATAACCGCCTGGGCGCTGGCCGCCCGCACCGGGGACGCCGACGCCGTCGAGCGCTTCGTCCGTGCCCTGCACCGTGACGTCCGCCGCTACGTGACCTTCCTCGGCGCCGATCCGCAGAGCGCCGACGACCTGGCCCAGGACACGTTCCTGCGGGCCCTCGGCAGCCTGCACCGCTTCGAGGGCCGCTGCTCGGCCCGGACCTGGCTGCTGTCGATCGCGCGCCGCGCGGTGGCCGACAGCATCCGCCGTACCTCCCGCCGGCCCCGGCTGTCGGACACCGGCGACTGGGAGACGGCCGCCGAACGCGCCCAGTCGCGGGACCTGCCCGGCTTCGACGAGGGGGTGGCCCTCGCCGGACTGCTGGACGCGCTCCCCGCCGACCGCCGCGAGGCCTTCGTGCTGACCCAGTTGCTGGGGCTGCCCTACGCGCAGGCCGCCGCCGTCAGCGACTGCCCGGTCGGCACGGTCCGCTCCCGCGTGGCCCGCGCCCGCGCCGCGCTGCTCCGTTCCCTGAACGAGGCGGAGGCCGGGCGCGAGGCGGAGGCCGGGCGCGAGGCGGAGGCCGGGCGCGAGGCGGGGGCCGGGCGCGAGCCCGTACTGGCTGTCGCGACGGCGGGGTGACGCGGGCCGGGGTCAGGGACTGGGCGGCGTGCCCGCCCGCCCGGCCGCCGCCGCCAGCTCCGCCAGTTCCTCCGCCGTGCGCGGACCCGGTGCCGTGTCCGGCAGCAGGCCCCGGGCGCGCAACAGCCCGGTCGCCGCGACACCCCACGGCAGGCGCAGGCCCGCGCGGGACAGCAGATCCGTGCGGGCCAGCGTCCCGGCGGCGGGCCCGGTGCGCACGCCGTCCGGGGTGAGGAGCGCCGCGTCGTCGGCCCAGCGCAGGGCGAGGTCGACGTCATGGGTGGCCATCACCACGGTGGTGCCGCCCGCGCGCAGCCCGTCGAGGGTGGCGAGCAGCCGCTCCTGCCCGTCCGGGTCGAGTCCGGCGGTCGGCTCGTCCAGGATCAGCACCCGGGGCCGCATCGCCACCGCGCCCGCGATCGCGGCCCGTTTCCGCTGCCCGTACGAGAGCAGGTGGGTGGGCCGGTCGGCCAGCGCCGTGATGTCCAGCGCGGCGAGGGCCCCGGCGACCCGGGCGCGCACCTCGGCGTCCGGCAGGCCGAGGTTGAGCGGCCCGAAGGACACGTCCTGCGCGACGGACGCGGCGAAGAGCTGGTCGTCCGGGTCCTGGGTCACCGACTGCACCGTGGTCCGCAGCCGGGTCAGCCCCCGACGGTCGTACGTCACCGGCTGCCCGGCCAGCGTCACGCACCCGCCGCGCGGCCGCAGCCCGCCGCTCAGCAGCCGCGTCAGCGTCGTCTTGCCGCTGCCGTTGCGGCCCAGCAGCGCGAGCGCGCGTCCCTCGCGGACCTCGAAGTCCAGGCCGTCGAGGACGACGGGACCGTCCTCGTAGGCGAAGGACGCGCCCCGCAGGGCGACGAGTGCCGGCTCGCTCACGTCAGCGCTCCCCTCAGGGCGAAGGTGAGCGCGGTCAGCGCCGTGAGCAGGGCGAGGCTCGCCCCGGTGAAGGGGACGGAGACACGCGCCGCGGGCACCAGGACCCGCAGCGTGCCGTCGTAGCCGCGTCCGGCGAGGCCGGCCCGGAGCCGCACCGCCCGGTCGAAGGCCCGCACGAACGCCGTGGCGCCGAGCCCGCCCAGCGAACGCCACGCGGCGGCCCGCGTGGTGTGCCCGAGCCGCGCGGCCTGCGCGGCGCGGACCCGGCGTACGGAGTCCAGGAGCAGGAAACCCATGCGGTACGTCACCAGCGCCACGTCCACGACCGGCGCCGGCACCCCGGCCCGCACCAGCCTGGGCAGCAGATCGGACACGGGGGTGGTGAAGGCGAACAGCAGCACGCCGAGGGAGGCCGCCGAAGTGCGCAGCAGCAGCTCGCCGGCGCGCACCGGGCCGTCGGCGGCCGGGCCCAGGAAGGCACCCGGCCCGCCGACCCGCACCAGCAGCGGCAGCGCGCCCGTCACACAGAACCCCAGCGGCACCCGGTAGGCCCGCCACAGCCGCCGCCCCGGCACCCCGGCCGGGCCGAGCAGCACGGCCAGCGCCGTCACCAGCACCAGTGCGGCGCCCGGCCAGGGCGGCAGGCAGACGGCGAGCACGGTGAGGCCCAGCCCCAGCACGGCCTTGTCCACGGGGTGCCGGCGGCGCCAGCGGCTGCTGTGCGCCGCCGCGTCGATCGACAGCACCTCAGTCCCCTTCGGGACCGGCCGGGCGGGCCTGGGCCAGGGCCCGTTCCTCGCCCTGCCGCCGTCCCCGGCGCACCCCGAAGCAGTACGCCAGCACCCCGGCGCCCAGCGCCGCCTGCACGGCGAACAGCGCCGACTCGACCTCCCCGGACGGGGGCTCGTACAGCGGTGAGAACCACGGTTCGTAGTCCGGGTCGATCTCGGTGACCGCCGTCTCCGCCTCGGCGTCGGCCCCGGCGAACGGCTCCTCCTTGTGGTCGCCGAGCCCGAGCACCAGGGGCAGCGCGGCCAGCGCGGCCACCGCGAGCAGCAGCAGGAGGTTGGTCCTCGTGTTCCGCGTCACCGCGCCACCGCCTCCTCCCGCTGTCCCCGCCTCCGCCGCTCCCGCCGCGTCACCAGCACGCCCAGCCGGGCCAGTTCCCCCTCGCCGGACTGCACCAGCAGCCGCATCACCAGCACCGTCAGCAGCCCTTCGCTCACCGCGAGCGGGATCTGCGTGATCGCGAAGATCGACCCGAACTTGCCGAGCGCGCCCCAGAACCCGCTGCCCGGGTCGGGGAAGGCCAGCGCGAGCTGCACGCTGGTGACGCAGTACGTGGACAGGTCGGCGACGAACGCGCCGCAGAACACCGTGCCCGTCAGCGGCACGCCGAAGCGGCGCAGCAGCCGGTGGACGGCGTAGCCCGCCCAGGGACCGGCGACCGCCATGGAGAAGACGTTGGCGCCGAGCGTGGTCAGACCGCCGTGCGCCAGCAGCAGCGCCTGGAACAGCAGCGTGATCGTGCCGAGCACCGCCATCACCGGCGGCCGGAACAGGATCGCCCCCAGCCCGGTACCCGTGGGATGGGAGCAACTGCCCGTCACCGAGGGCAGTTTCATAGCCGACAGGACGAACGTGAAGGCCCCCGAGGCGCCGAGGAGCAGCGTGCTCTGCGGGTGGGCGCGGACCTCACGGGTGAGGGAACGTACTCCGTGGACGACGAACGGCGCGGACGCGACGCCCCAGGCGATCGCGTGCGCCGGAGGCAGGAAGCCCTCGGCTATGTGCATGACTCGGCAGACCCTCTCCAGCACCTCGTGGATGGACGACGCGCCTTGGCCGGTCTCCTGGCTGACGGGTACCACCGCCCGCGCTCCGCCTTCCCGGGCCTCCTAGGACCCAGTGGCTGCCCCTCGCGAGGGGCCGGAGCCGGACTTCCCGATCACAGTGGCGAGGGCCGCACCGGTGTCGCACCGATTTCCCGTTCACCAAGGCGTGACGACGGTAGTGCTCGTCCCGGGGCGGTGACAAGGAGGCCCGGGCCCATGCCGTCCGGTGCCGGCGGGGTGCCGGTGCGGTGTCGGCACGGCTCCGGTGCGGTGTCGGCGCGGTGCCGGTGAGGTGCCTCCCCCGGCCGCCGCCCAGGACGCGTCCGGGCAGGTCAGGCGGGCTCGTACGGCCGTCTTCCGGGGTTCCGGTTCGGTCGCGGATCGTGTCGCTGTTGGGCCGAACGGGTGACTTGGCGTAAGAATTGGCTGGTGCAGGCATTGAAGGCGAGTCGGAGCGGTCGGATCGGGGGGAGCCGGTGAACAGTCACGACGTCACCGATGAACAGTGGGAGGGGCTCGCCCAGGTCGTTCCGTTGCGCGGACGCGACGCGTGGCCGTCCTCGGTGGGGCACCGCGCCCTGCCCGAGGCGGAGACCGAGGCCCGGCGCCGATTCGTGGTGATGCGGGTCAATGTGTTCGCGGACGCCCGCGAGGTCGCCGAGACGCTGATGTCGGGCATCCCGGTGCTGCTCGACCTGACCGGCGCGGAGACGGACGTCGCCAAGCGCGTCCTGGACTTCAGCACGGGTGTCGTCTTCGGCCTGGCGAGCGGGATGCACCGCGTCGACCGCAATGTGTTCCTGCTCACACCGGCGGGCACGGAGGTCACGGGGCTGATGCAGGGAGCCGGGATTCCCGGGATGTGACGGCGGGGGCGGGGCGTGTCGCCGGCCCGTGAGGGTGACGGTGGTCCGTGGTGCGCCGGTGCCGGTACCCCGATCGTGGGACGGCCCGGAGGCGGAACGGTTCGCCGGGCGAGCCGGACCCTACGGTCCGGACATGACCGCGCCCCTGTCCTCGGCCGTCCCGTCTCCGGCTGTCCCGTCTCCGGCCGTCCCGTCTCCGACTGTCCCGTCTTCGGCTGTCCCGTCTTCGGCCGTCCCGTCCCCGACCGCGTATCCCCCGTCTTCCCCGGCCGCGCCCGCCGGCGGAATCCGCCCGCGCGTCACCGAACTGCGGCTGTCCGCGTTCGCCGGGCACCGGGGCCGGACGGTCCGGTTCGGGCCGCTCACCCTCCTCGCCGGCCCCAGCGGCAGCGGCAAGACCGGCGCGCTGCGCGCCTACGAGGCACTGGCCCGGCTCGGCGGCGGCGCCGAGGCCGGCGCGGTCTTCCCGGACCCGGCCGGGTGCGTGCCCGACGAGGCCCGCCCCGACGCCCAGCGCCGCCGGGGCTTCCGCATCGGCTGCACCGCCGACGGCCCCGCCGGCCCGGTCCGGCTGGACGTCGCCGTGCAGGCCGAACCCGAACTGCGCATCGTGGGCGAACGGCTGACGGCCGACGGCCTCGTGCTCCTCCAGACCGCCCTGCGCGATCCGGGGCGCCGCACCGTGCAGGCGGCCTGGTACACCGGCGGGACCGCGCCGGTGACCCGCGCCCCGCTGCCGGACGACCGGCTCGGCACCGCGCTGCTGCCGCTGCGGGTGGCCGGCCGGACCGACGGGCAGCGCCGGGTGCTCGCCGCCGCCGAGCAGATGGTGGTCGCCCTGCGCTCCGTCTTCGCCTGCGACCCCCGGCCCGCCCGGATGAGGACCCCGGCGCCGGCCGGCTCCGGCCGGCTGCTCGGCGGCTGCGACAACCTCGCCGACGTGCTGTGGCGCACCCGCGACGAGTGCGGGCGCCGGCACGCGCGGCTGGTCGCGGCGGTGCGGGCGGGCTGCGCCGGGCCGGTCGCGGACGTGCTGGCCGAGCCCGGCCGCGACGGAACGGTCCGCGCGGTGCTCGACCGGGGCGACGGGACGCGCACCGGCCTGGCCCGGCTCGGCCACGGCGAACTGCGTTACCTCGCCCTCGCCCTGGTCCTGCTCACCGGCCCCGGGGTCCTGGCGGTCGACCCGGCCGGCGAGGTGCCGTCCGCCCTCCAGACGCTCACCGTGCTGGCGGACGGGTTCGACCGGGGCCTGGACCCGCGCCAGCGCCGCGAACTGCTGGAGCTGGCCGCCGCGATGTGCGCGCGGGGGCACATCCGGCTGGTGGGCGCGGTCAGTGACGCCTCCTGGGCGGCCGGGACGGCGGGCGTCACGGTGGTACACCTGGAGCCGTGACCGATGAAGCCCCCCTGGACGTGGCGGCGCTCCAGCGCCGTCTGGCCGAGTTCGCCACCGCGCGGAACTGGCAGCCGTACCACACCCCGAAGAACCTCGTCGCCGCGCTGAGCGTGGAGGCGTCCGAACTCGTCGAGGTCTTCCAGTGGCTGACGCCCGAGCAGTCGGCCCGGGTGATGGACGACCCCGGCACCGCGCACCGGGTGCGGGACGAGGTCGCCGACGTCCTGGCCTATCTGCTCCAGCTCTGCGAGGTACTCGGCGTCGACCCGCTGGCCGCCCTCGCGGAGAAGATC
The DNA here is from genome assembly GCF_054956795.1 of Streptomyces sp. SYSU D01066-1. Taxonomy (NCBI): domain Bacteria; kingdom Bacillati; phylum Actinomycetota; class Actinomycetes; order Kitasatosporales; family Streptomycetaceae; genus Streptomyces; species Streptomyces sp. SYSU D01066-1. The sequence goes on from NZ_JBUDHV010000026.1 coordinate 83,153, forward strand.
GGCCGCAACGAGACGCGCTTCCCGGCGCCCGGCTCCGACCTGGCGGAACCGCCAACTCCGTAGTTACGTACAGTAGTTGTTTCTCCGCCCGAAACCGAATTGTTGTCCAGAGATTTCCGTCTTCCTCTGGCTTTTCGGGCCCCTCGCCCTCACTCTGGGTAGTGAACAACGGAGTTCGGGCGGACGCGCCGCGAGCGCGTCGGGACAGACGGGGACGGCCCATGGACGCGGTGCGGCTCATCGTGACGAGCAGACGTGCCCTGACCGCCGGCGGCGACGTGCCGCACATGCTGGCGGAGGTGTGGCAGGCGCAGGCCCTGGCCCAGGCCATCGGCGGCCGGCTGGCGGTCCTCGGACCGCCGGCCCTGCGCGGCGAGGCCCGGGGCCTCACCGAGCTGGCCGGACGCGGCTGCGGCGTCCTCGGCGATCCCGGCCTGCCCCCCGGTGAGCTGCGCGCCGCCCAGCTCACCGAACTGGGCGACGCCCGCCAGACCCTGATGCGCCTGGGCACCCTGCTCGCGGAGACCGGCATCGCCCTGGTCGCCCTGGCCTGCGCGGCGGACGACGAGGGCACGTACTGGCGGTGCGTGGAGGCCATCGACGCGGCCGACGAGTCCCGCGACCGGGTCCTGAAGATGCTGGGCAGGCTCGCGGAGGAGGACGGGGTGCCGGAGCGCGAGGCGGGATAGCGGTCCCGGACCCCCGCCATGACGGCGGGCGCCGCCGGGGGCGACGGCTCCGGCGCGCAGGGCGGGGGTCGGGACCCGGAGGCGGCCGAGCGTGCAGGATGGAGCCATGGATCTCCGCATCTTCACCGAGCCCCAGCAGGGGGCCACCTATGACACCTTGCTCACCGTCGCCAAGGCCACCGAGGACCTCGGCTTCGACGCCTTCTTCCGCAGCGACCACTATCTGAAGATGGGCTCCGTGGACGGCCTCCCCGGCCCCACCGACGCCTGGATCACCCTGGCCGGCCTGGCCCGCGAGACCAAGCGCATCCGCCTCGGCACGCTGATGACCGCCGGCACCTTCCGGCTGCCCGGCGTGCTCGCCATCCAGGTCGCGCAGGTCGACCAGATGTCCGGCGGACGCGTCGAACTCGGCCTGGGCGCGGGCTGGTTCGAGGAGGAGCACAAGGCGTACGGCATCCCCTTCCCGAAGGAGAGGTTCGGCCGCCTGGAGGAGCAGCTCGCCATCGTCACCGGCCTGTGGGCGACCGAGGCCGGCAAGACCTTCGACTTCCACGGGAAGTTCTACGACCTCACCGACTCGCCCGCGCTGCCCAAGCCCGCGCAGTCCAAGGTCCCCGTCCTCATCGGCGGCCACGGCGCCACCCGCACCCCGCGGCTGGCCGCCCGGTACGCCGACGAGTTCAACATCCCGTTCGCCTCGGTCGAGGACACCGAGCGGCAGTTCGCGCGGGTCCGGGCCGCCGCCGAGGAGGCCGGCCGCGGCGCCGACGCGCTGACCTACTCCAACGCCCTCGTCGTCTGCGTCGGCAAGGACGACGCCGAGGTGGCCCGCCGGGCCGCCGCCATCGGCCGCGAGGTGGACGACCTCAAGGCCAACGGCCTGGCCGGCTCCCCGGCCGAGGTCGTCGACAAGATCGGCCGCTACGCCGAGGCCGGCGCCCAGCGCGTCTACCTCCAGCTCCTCGACCTGCACGACCTGGACCACCTGGAGCTGATCTCCGCCCGGGTCCAGTCCCAGCTGGCGTAGCCGTCCGGGCCGGGAGGGCGCGGGACGGGCCCGGCACCGCGCCCTCCCGCCCCGCGTGAGAACCCGAGAGCGCCGTCGCCGGGCTCGGCGGCGTCGACCCCGGCGATCGGCTGATCCCCGTCCCGGCCTGGCCGGGAGGGGGAGCACAGCGTTGTTCAGGTCGCCTCGGTCGCCGGCGCCCCGACGGCGGCCGGACCGGCAGCGCGTCGCTCGCCGGACAGCGGGCCGGCGGCGGCCGGCCCCTCACCCCTTGTCGCTGACCGACGCCCTCGCCCCGTCCGGCCGCCGTCGGGGCGCCGGGAGGGCGCCGGCCCGCTCCCGGACGGCCAGCCGGCCGGTGAGCCGCAGCAGCGGCTGGGTCAGCAGCGTGGTCGTCAGGGCCATGAAGACCAGGACCGTGTAGAGGGGGCCGCTCAGCAGGCCCGCCTGGCGGCCCGCGTCCAGGGCGATCAGCTCGGTCAGGCCGCGGGCGCTGAGCAGCACGCCGACGGTCCGCGCGTCGTGCCGGCCGAGGCCGCCCAGCCGGGCGGCGACGGTCCCGGCGCCGACCTTCGTGGTCACCGCCAGCACCGTCACCACCCCCAGTGCGACCCAGCCGGTGACGCCCATGCCGGCCGGCGTCACCGACTGCCCCGAGACCACGAAGAAGAACGGCAGCAGCAGCGAGCCGACGTCGTGCAGCGGACGCAGCAGGTCCGGATCGAGCGTGCCGTCCTCCTCGCGCGGCGTCACCACCCCGGCGAGCAGCGCCCCGAAGATCACGTGCAGCCCGAGGGAGTGCGTCACCCACGCCGAGGCCAGGGCGAAACCGAGCAGCAGCGCCAGCCGCAGCGAGGGCTCCAGCCGCGTACGCCACAGCAGCCGTCGCAGCACCGACCGGGCCGCGACCCCCATCACCGCCACGAACCCGGCGGCGAGCGCCACCCGCCACGGCCAGCCCAGCCCCCGCGCACCGCCGCCGCGGTCCATCATCGTCCCGGCCAGCACCGTCCAGCCGATCACGTCCAGCACACCGGCCGCCGAGACCGCCACCACACCCGGCACCGACCGGGACAGGTCGTTCTCCCGCACGATCGCCGTCAGCACCGGCACCGCCGTGATCGACAGGGCCACCCCGGCGAAGACCACGGCGGCCGGCGGCAGGTTTCGGGGCATGCCCAGGTCGTGGAGCCGGTCCCGGAACAGCAGGGCGCAGCCGCTGCCCACCGCCATCGGCACCACGAACGAGGCCAGCGCCACCGTCACCGCCGTACGTGCCCGGTCACCGAGCATCCGCAGGTCCAGCTCGTAGCCCACGCCGAACAGGAAGACCACCAGGGCCAGCTGCGCCAGCCCAATCAGCGCCGGTTCGAGGGCCGCCGGGAAGAGCGCCGGGTACGCGTCGGGGGCGACCCCGCCCAGCAGCGACGGGCCCAGGGCGATGCCCGCGGCGAGCTGGCCGACGACGGCGGGCTGCCGGAGCCGCCGGGCCAGCCATCCGGCGGCGTGCGCGGCCACCAGGATCAGCGCCGAGGCACCCACGAAGTGAGCGATCAGGGCGTCATGGTCCACTGGCGTCTCCTGTTTCTCCGTACCGCTCGCGAACGACCGTCCCAGCCTGTGGGCACCGGGCGCCGCACCGCAGGTGGTACACGCACCGCGCGCCCGAGCGCCGGGAGCACGGCCCGGCGGCCGGCGGCCCCCCGGCGCCCCGGGAGCGGCACGGCGGGCCCCGGTGCGCCCGAGGGGCGCCCCCCAGCCGGAAAATGCGCCCGTCGGCCGGGTGAACACCCGCCCGACTGGTCAGGATGGAGACATGGGATTCCACGTCGACTCCGAGACCGGGCGGCTCGGCCGCGTCATCCTGCACCGGCCGGACCTGGAGCTGAAACGGCTCACGCCCAGCAACAAGGACGCCCTTCTCTTCGACGACGTGCTCTGGGTGCGCCGGGCGCGCGCCGAGCACGACGGTTTCGCCGACGTACTGCGCGACCGCGGGGTCGCCGTCCACCTCTTCGGCGACCTGCTCACCGAGACCCTCGACGTCCCGGCCGCCCGCGAGCTGGTCCTCGACCGGGTCTTCGACGAGAAGGAGTACGGCGTCCTGGCCACCGACCACCTCCGGGCGGCCGTCGAACCCCTGCCCGCCCGTGACCTGGCGGAGCTGCTGGTCGGCGGCATGACCAAGCGCGAGTTCCTGGACGCGCACCCCGAGCCGGTCTCCGTGCGCTTCCACGCCATGGAGCTGGACGACTTCCTGCTCGCCCCGCTGCCCAACCACCTGTTCACCCGGGACACCTCCGCCTGGATCTACGACGGCGTCTCCATCAACGCGATGCGCTGGCCCGCCCGGCAGCGCGAGACGGTCCACTTCGAGGCGATCTACCGGCACCACCCCCTCTTCCGGGAGGAGTCCTTCCCCCTCTGGTCCGAGGGCCAGGCCGACTACCCCTCCACCATCGAGGGCGGCGACGTCCTGGTCATCGGCAACGGAGCGGTCCTCATCGGCATGAGCGAGCGCACCACCCCGCAGGCCGTGGAGATGCTCGCCCACAAGCTGTTCGCGGCCGGCTCGGCCCGCACCATCGTCGCCCTCGACCTGCCGAAGTCCCGCGCCTTCATGCACCTCGACACCGTGATGACCATGCTCGACGGCGACACCTTCACCCAGTACGCGGGGCTCGGCATGCTGCGCTCGTACACCATCGAGCCCGGCGCCGGGGACAAGGAGCTGAAGGTCACCGACCACCCGCCGGAGCACATGCACCGCGCGATCGCCGCCGCGCTGGGCCTGAGCGAGATACGGGTGCTGACCGCGACCCAGGACGTCCACGCGGCCGAGCGCGAGCAGTGGGACGACGGCTGCAATGTGCTCGCCGTCGAGCCGGGCGTCGTCATCGCCTACGAGCGTAACGCCACGACCAACACCCACCTGCGGAAGCAGGGCATCGAGGTGATCGAGATCCCCGGCAGCGAACTGGGCCGGGGCAGGGGAGGCCCGCGCTGCATGAGCTGCCCGGTGGAGAGAGATCCCGTATAAGAATTCAGGGGGACGTATAGTATTCCGCTAGTATTCGTCTCATACCCCGCAGTCGAACGTACGCACCCCACGGCCGTACCCCGTTCTCGTACCTCTGGAGCGCCCCATGGCGACTGTCCCGACCGCCCTGGCCGGCCGGCCCTTCCTCAAGGAGCTGGACTTCACCGCCGAGGAGTTCCGCGGCCTGGTCGAGCTGGCCGCCGAGCTGAAGGCCGCCAAGAAGGCCGGGACCGAGCCCCGGTACCTGCGCGGCAAGAACATCGCGCTGATCTTCGAGAAGACCTCCACGCGCACCCGCTGCGCCTTCGAGGTCGCCGCCGCCGACCAGGGCGCCTCCACCACCTACCTGGACCCGTCCGGCTCGCAGATCGGCCACAAGGAGTCCGTGAAGGACACCGCGCGGGTACTGGGCCGGATGTACGACGGGATCGAGTACCGCGGCGACAGCCAGGCCAAGGTCGAGGAGCTGGCCGCCTTCGCCGGCGTCCCCGTCTTCAACGGCCTCACCGACGACTGGCACCCCACCCAGATGCTGGCCGACGTGCTCACCATGACCGAGCACGGCGACAAGCCCCTGGACGAGACCGCCTTCGCCTACCTCGGCGACGCCCGCTTCAACATGGGCAACTCCTACCTGGTCACCGGCGCCCTGCTCGGCATGGACGTGCGGATCGTCGCCCCCAAGACCTACTGGCCCGCCCAGGAGGTCGTCGACCGGGCCCGCGAGCTGGCCGTCACCAGCGGCGCGCGGATCACGCTGACCGAGACCGTGGCCGAGGGCGTGCGCGGCGCCGACTTCGTCGCCACCGACGTGTGGGTCTCCATGGGCGAGCCCAAGGAGGTCTGGGCGGAGCGGATCGCCGCGCTGGCCCCGTACGCGGTGACCATGGACGTGCTGCGCGCCACCGGCAACCCGGACGTGAGGTTCCTGCACTGCCTGCCCGCCTTCCACGACCTGGGCACCAAGGTCGGCCAGGACGTCTTCGACGCCCACGGCCTGGACTCCCTGGAGGTCACCGACGAGGTCTTCGAGTCGCCGCACTCGGTAGTCTTCGACGAGGCCGAGAACCGGCTGCACACCATCAAGGCCGTCCTGGTCGCCACCCTCGCCTGACCCGCCCCCCCCACGGCACCCGGCGGCCCGGAACCACCCCTTCCGGCGTCACCGCGCGCGACCACCCCCGCGCCCCCGGCACCACCGCGCACCACCAGAAACGAGCACCACCCGCATGCCCCGCACCAAATCCCCCCACCTCCTCGTGGCCGAGGCCGGCGCCGACCGCGCGGGCCACAGCCTGAAGCGCACGATGGGGCTGTTCCAGCTCGTCTGCTTCGGCGTCGGCGCGATCGTCGGCACCGGCATCTTCGTCGGCCTGTCCGACTCGGTCGGCGAGGCCGGCCCGGCCGTCGTGGTCTCCTTCGTCCTCGCCGCGATCACCTGCGTGCTCACCGCCTTCGCCTTCGCCGAGCTGGGCGGCGCGATCCCGGTCTCCGGCTCCTCGTACTCCTTCGCCTACGCCGGCCTCGGCGAGACCACCGCCTTCCTGGTCGGCTGGTGCCTGCTCCTGGAGTACGGCGTCTCGGTCTCCGCGGTCGCGGTCGGCTGGAGCCAGTACGTCAACGAACTGCTCGACGGCGTCCTCGGCGTCCAGCTCCCCGAGGCCCTGTCCGCCGGTCCCGGCGACGGCGGCGCGGTCAACCTGCCCGCCGTGATCGTCATCGCCCTGGCCTGCGTCCTGCTGGTCCGGGGCGTGCGCGAGAGCGCCCGCGCCACCGCCGCGATGGCGGTGCTGAAGCTCGCCGTCCTGGTCGCCTTCTGCGCCATCGGCTACACCGCCTTCGAGGACGGCAACCTCACCCCGTTCTCCCCGGCCGGCCTCGGCGGCATCGGCGCCGGCACCACGGCCGCGTTCTTCTCGTACATCGGCTTCGACGCGATCACCACCGCCGGCGAGGAGGCGAAGAACCCGCGCCGGGACATCCCGGTCGCCATCCTGGTCTGCATCGGCCTGGTCACCCTGCTGTACTGCGCGGTCGCCCTCGCGGCCATCGGCGCCATCGGCGGCGACGCCGTCGGCGACCGCCCCGCCGCCCTCTCCTACGTCGTCGACCAGGTCACCGGCTCCGCCGTCGGCGGCACGGTCGTCGCCTTCGGCGCGGTGGTCGCCATCGCCTCCGTCGTCCTCACCGTGATGTACGGCCAGACCCGCATCCTGATGTCCATGTCCCGGGACGGCCTCATCCCGCGCGTCTTCGAGAGGATCTCCCCGCGCACCGCCACCCCGGTCGCCGGCACCTGGATCGTGGGCCTGGTCTTCGCCCTGCCGGCCGCGTTCGCCTCGCTGGACTCGGTGGTCAACCTGTGCACCATCGGCACCCTCGCCACCATGGCCGTCGTCAATGTCGCGGTCCTGGCCCTGCGCCGCCGCGAACCGGGTCTCGCCCGCACCTTCCGGGTGCCGCTCTACCCGGTCACCCCCCTGCTGGGCGTCGCCTTCTGCCTCTACCTGATGTACGAGACGGGCAGCGCGACCTGGATCCAGTTCGCCGTGTTCCTCGCGGCGGGCCTGCTGGTCTACGCCGGCTATGGGCGCCGCAACTCCCGGCTGGCCCGCGCCGGGGCCGGCGTCACACCGGACGCCGCTGAGCGGGGACCACGGGGAGCCTGAACCAGACCGCCTTGCCGGAGCCGGTGGGGCGGTGCCCGCAGGAGGAGCTGAGGGCGCGGATCAGCAGCAGTCCGCGCCCGCCCTCCTGCAAGGGGTCGGGCTCGGGCGGATGCGAGACGGTGAGGCCGGCCGGCGGCGCCGGGTCCGGGTCGTGCACCTCGACCCGGCAGCCGGTCGGCAGCAGCTCCACCACCAGCTCGATCGGCGTCTCGCCGGCGGTGTGCTCGACGGCGTTGGCGACCAGCTCGGCCGTCAGCAGCTCCGCCGTGTCGCAGTCGGCGGCGTGCCGCAGCTCGGCCAGCGCCGTACGCACCAGGGCACGGGCGACCGGCACGGCCGCGGCGGTGTGCGGCAGCGCGACGCGCCAGGAGGCGCGGGCGGGAGTGGGATCGTGCACGACGGTTTCCGTTCGTGGAACAGGCGGCCCTGTCCTGCTTTCAACTTTATGAATGGTACGGCGCCGCCCGACAGGATCCTCCGACGGGCACCCGACGGGCGCCCGACGGACACCCGGCGGACACCCGGCGGGCACCCGGCGGATGCCCGACGGGCCCCAGGTCGGGACTCAGGACGGGACCCAGGACGAGCCCAGGACAGGACCCAGGGCGAACCCAGGACCTGTATAGCGCACTCGTGACGACGGTCACAGGACAGTGATAACTTCGTCATGTCCCCCATGAGGAGGCCGCCGTCATGAGTCCCTTCACCGGCTCCGCCGCCCGCACCCCCTCCTGGCGGCACCTGCGCGTCGATCTCACCGAGGGCGTCGCCACCGTCACCCTGGCCCGCCCCGACCGGCTCAACGCCCTCACCTTCGGCGCCTACGCCGACCTGCGCGACCTGCTCGCCGAACTGTCCCGGGAACGGAGCGCGCGTGCCCTGGTGCTGGCCGGCGAGGGCCGCGGCTTCTGCTCCGGCGGCGACGTCGACGAGATCATCGGCGCGACCCTGTCCATGGACACCGCCCGCCTCCTCGACTTCAACCGGATGACCGGCCAGGTCGTCCGCGCCGTCCGCGAGTGCCCGTTCCCGGTGATCGCCGCCGTCCACGGCGTCGCGGCGGGCGCCGGTGCCGTCCTCGCGCTGGCCGCCGACTTCCGGGTCGCCGACCCCGGCGCCCGCTTCGTCTTCCTCTTCACCCGCGTCGGCCTCTCCGGCGGCGACATGGGCGCCGCCTACCTGCTGCCCCGCGTCGTCGGCCTCGGCCACGCCACCCGCCTGCTGATGCTCGGCGAACCCGTCCGGGCCGGGGAGGCCGAGCGCATCGGCCTGATCAGCGAGCTGGCGGACGAGGGCCGCGCCGACCAGGCCGCCCGCGCCCTCGCCCGCCGCCTGGCCGACGGCCCCGCCCTGGCCCACGCCCAGACCAAGGCCCTGCTCACGGCGGAGCTGGACATGCCCTTGTCGGCGGCGGTCGAACTGGACGCGGCGACCCAGGCCCTGCTGATGACGGGGGAGGACTACCGGGAGTTCCACACGGCGTTCACGCGGAAGCGCCCGCCGAAGTGGAGCGGACGGTGACCGCGGTCCCCCCAGGGGCGGGACCGGCCACGACGAACGGACACGCGCTCCCGGGGGCAAGCCGCCCCCACCGCATCGCCGTCCTCGGCGGCGGCCCCGGCGGCCTCTGCACCGCCGCCCTCCTCAAACGCCTCGACCCCACCCGCGAGATCACCGTCTGGGAACGCAACCCGCGGACGGAGACCTTCGGCTTCGGCGTCGTCCTCTCCGACGAGGCCCTCGGCGGCGTCGAACACGCCGACCCGCAGGTCTACGAGGCCCTCGCCCCGCACCTCGTCCGCTGGGACAGGATCGACATCGTCCACCGGGGCACCCGCCAGACCTCCTCGGGACACGGCTTCGCCGCCCTGGCCAGAAGCCGCCTGCTGGCCGTCCTCCACGCCCGCTGCCGCGCCCTCGGCGTGGACCTCCGCTTTTGCGCCCCGGCCCCGCCCCCCGCCGGACTGGCCCGGAGCCACGACCTGGTCGTCGCCGCCGACGGCGTCCACAGCGCCACCCGCGCCACGTACGCCGCCGCCTTCCGCCCCCGGATCACCGAGCACCGCTGCCGCTACATCTGGCTGGCGACGGACTTCCCGTTCGACGCCTTCCGCTTCGATTTCGCCGAGACCGGGCACGGCCTCATGCAGCTGCACGGCTACCCGTACGCGCCCGACGCCTCCACCGTGATCGTCGAGATGCGCGACGAGGTCTGGCGCGCGGCCGGCTTCGACGTGCTCGACGTCGCCGGCTCCACCGCCCGCTGCGCGAAGATCTTCGCGGACGCCCTCCGGGGCCGCCCCCTGCGGGCGAACACCTCCGCCTGGGCCACCTTCCGCACGGTCGTCAACGACCGCTGGTCGCACGGCAACACCGTCCTCCTCGGCGACGCCGCGCACACCGCCCACTTCTCCATCGGCTCCGGCACCAGACTCGCCGTCGAGGACGCCCTCGCCCTCGCCGCCTGCCTGGAGGAGCAGCCCACCACCGAGCGGGCCCTGGCCGCCTACGAGGCCGAACGCCGCCCCGTCGTCGCCTCCGCCCAGCGCGCCGCCCGCGCCAGCCTGGAGTGGTTCGAGAACGCGGCCCGGCACCTCGGCCGCCCGCCCCGCCAGTTCGCCTTCGACCTGCTCACCCGCAGCCGCCGCGTCACCCACGCCAACCTGCGGCTGCGCGACCCCCGCTTCACCGAGACCGTCGAGCGCGAGTTCGGCTGCCCGCCCGGCACCCCGCCGATGTTCACCCCGCTGCGGCTGCGCGGCCTCACCCTGCGCAACCGGGTCGTCGTCTCCCCGATGGACATGTACTCCGCCGTCGACGGCGTCCCCGGCGACTTCCACCTCGTCCACCTCGGCGCCCGCGCGCTCGGCGGCGCCGCACTGGTGATGACCGAGATGGTCTGCGTCAGCCCCGAGGGCCGCATCACCCCGGGCTGTACGGGCCTGTACACCGCCGGGCAGGCCGAGGCGTGGCGGCGGATCACCGACTTCGCGCACGCCCACGCCCCCGGCACCGCGCTCGGCGTCCAGCTCGGCCACAGCGGACGCAAGGGCTCCACCCGCCCGATGTGGGAGGGGACGGACGAACCCCTCCCCGCCGGCAACTGGCCGCTCGTCGCCGCCTCCGCGCTGCCCTACAAGCCGCACAGCCAGATCCCGCGAGCCCTGTCCCGGGCCCGGCTCACCGACATCCGCGAACAGTTCGCCGCCGCCTCCTCCCGCGCCGCCCGGGCCGGCTTCGACCTGCTCGAACTGCACTGCGCCCACGGCTACCTGCTCTCCGGGTTCCTCTCCCCGCTCACCAACCACCGCACCGACGCCTACGGCGGCACCCTGGCCAAGCGGCTCCGCTTCCCGCTGGAGGTCTTCGACGCCGTACGCGGGGTGTGGCCCGAGGAGCGGCCGATGACCGTCCGCATCTCCGCCACCGACTGGGCCGAGGGCGGCACCAGCGCCGACGACGCCGTGGAGATCGCCCGCGCCTTCGCCGCGCACGGCGCCGACGCGATCGACGTGTCCACCGGGCAGGTCACGGCCGACGAACGCCCGGAGCCCGGGCGTTCCTACCAGGTCCCGTACGCCGAGCGCGTCCGCCACGAGGCCCGCGTCCCGGTGATCGCGGTCGGCGCCATCTCCTCCTGGGACGACGTCAACTCCCTGGTCCTCGCCGGACGCGCCGACCTGTGCGCCCTCGCCCGGCCGCACCTGTACGACCCGCACTGGACGCTGCACGCGGCGGCCGAGCAGGGCTACGACGGTCCGGGCGCCGTCTGGCCCCTCCCGTACCGGGCGGGCAGCCGGCGCCCGCCGACCGGCCGCACGGACGCCCCGCGCCCCCGGCTCACGCCGGGTCGCTGAGCGCCACCATCCCGGCGGTGAGGGTCGCCCCGTCGGCCGGGTCGATCAGCAGGAAGGCGCCGGTGCGTCGGGAGACCGCGTAGTCGTCCAGCGGCAGCGGCTCGGCGGTGCGCAGCACGATCCGCCCCAGGTCGTTGGCGGCCAGCGAGTCCGCCCCCGCCAGGTCCTTGACGATCGCCTTCACGGTCCGGGTCGTGTGCCGCAGCAGCACCCGGTCCCCGACCCGCAGCTCACGGTCGGCGAGGTGGCAGACGGCGGCCCGCACGTCCTGGGTGAGCGTCGGCGCGTCCACCCCCGCGGTGATCATGTCGCCGCGGGAGACGTCCCGCTGGTCGGCGAGGCGCAGGCTGACCGACTGCGGGGCGTACGCCGCGGCGGCCGGGGTGCCGAGCACGTCGATGCCGGCGATCTGGGAGGTCTCCCCGGACGGGTGCACGGTCACCCGGTCACCCACCCGCAGGGCGCCCGACACCAGCTGGCCCGCGTAGTGGCGGTCCTCGCCGTGCCGGATCACGTACTGCACGGGGAACCGGGCCGGCGCGGCGACCGGCCCGGCGGCGACCGGCACGGTCTCCAGGTGCTCCAGCAGGGCCGGCCCCCGGTACCAGTCCATGTGCGCCGAGCGCTCCACCACGTTGTCCCCGGCGAGCGCGGAGACCGGGATCGGCGTGAAGGACGGCAGCCCCAGCTCGGCCGCGAGCGCGGCGAACTCCTCGCCGATGTACTCGAAGACCTTCTCCTCGTACCCCACGAGGTCCATCTTGTTGACGGCGAGGACGACGTGCGGGACGCGCAGCAGGGCGGCGATGGCGGCGTGCCGGCGGGTCTGCTCGACGACGCCGTTGCGGGCG
>NZ_JBUDHV010000027.1:0-13829 GCF_054956795.1 Streptomyces sp. SYSU D01066-1
AAGGGGACGGGGTGGGGGGTGTCCGCCCGCAGCGGTTGGCGCGTCAACCCGCTCCACCCCCGTAGCAGACCGATTCCGCGCCGTTCCGAGGACGGACACCCCCCCCCCCCCCCCCCCCCCCCCCCCCCCCCCCCCCCGCCCCCCCCGCCGCCGCCCCCCCCCCCCCCCCCCCCCCCCCCCCCCCCCCCCCCGACCCCGAACCGCACCCCGGGCGCTACGCGCACCCCCACCGAACCCGCACAGGCGCCGCAGGCACACACGCACCGAACCCGCACAGGCGCCGCAGGCACCCCCCCGCCCAAGCGCCGCAGGCACCCCGCACCCCACCGAACCCGCACAGGCGCCGCAGGCACCCCCCGCCCAAGCGCCGCAGGCACACGCAAGGGGCCCGCCCCCGGGAGCCAGGGGCGGGCCCATTCCTCACGGTGGCACCGCCATGCAGCACCGCGAGGGACCAAAGGGGCAGGCTCAGCCGAAGCGGCCGGAGATGTAGTCCTCCGTGGCCTGCACCGACGGGTTGGAGAAGATCCGCTCCGTCTCGTCGATCTCGATGAGCTTGCCGGGCTGGCCGACGGCCGCCAGGTTGAAGAACGCCGTACGGTCCGAGACGCGCGCCGCCTGCTGCATGTTGTGCGTCACGATGACGATCGTGAAGCGTTCCTTCAGCTCACCGATCAGGTCCTCGATGGCGAGGGTGGAGATCGGGTCGAGGGCCGAGCAGGGCTCGTCCATCAGCAGCACGTTCGGCTCGACCGCGATCGCCCGCGCGATGCACAGCCGCTGCTGCTGGCCGCCGGAGAGGCCGGAGCCCGGCTTGTTGAGGCGGTCCTTGACCTCGTTCCAGAGGTTCGCGCCCTTGAGGGACCTCTCGACGATGTCGTCCATCTCGGACTTCTTGTACCGGCCGTTGAGCCGCAGGCCGGCCGCCACGTTGTCGTAGACGGACATGGTCGGGAACGGGTTCGGGCGCTGGAAGACCATGCCGACCTCACGCCGTACCGCCACCGGGTCGATCCCGGCGCCGTACAGGTTCTCGTCGTCCAGCATGACCTTGCCGTCGACCCGGCCGCCCGGCGTCACCTCGTGCATGCGGTTGAGCGTGCGCAGGAACGTGGACTTGCCGCAGCCGGAGGGGCCGATGAAGGCCGTCACCGAGCGGGGTTCGACGGTCATCGAGATGTCCTCGATGGCCAGGAAGGAGCCGTAGTAGGCGTTGAGGCCGCTGACATCGATACGCTTGGCCATGTGAATCACTGCTTCTTTCGGGTCGGGAGGGCCTTAGCGACCGGTCTTGGGGGCCTTCCAGCGGGCGATGCCGCGGGCCACCAGGTTGAGGATCATGATGAACGCGATGAGCGTCAGGGCCGCCGCCCAGGCACGGTTGATCGAGTGCTCGGAACCGGCGCTGTACTGCAGGTAGATGTACATCGGCAGCGATTCCTGCGCGTCCTTGAACGGGTTCGCGTTGATGAAGTCCGTGCCCCAGACCAGCAGCAGCACGGGGGCCGTCTCACCGAAGATGCGGGCGATGGCCAGCATGATGCCGGTGGTGATGCCGCCGATGGAGGTCGGCAGGACCACCTTGAGGATCGTGCGCCACTTCGGGACACCCAGGGCCAGGGACGCCTCGCGCAGCTCGTTGGGGACGAGCTTCAGCATCTCCTCGGTGGAGCGGACCACGACCGGGATCATCAGGATGGTCAGCGCCATCGAACCGGCGAAGCCGGAGGGCCCCATGTCCAGGATCAGGACCCACAGGCTGAGGATGAACAGGCCCGCCACGATCGACGGGATGCCCGTCATGACGTCGACGAAGAAGGTGACGGCCTGGGCGAGCTTGCCGCGGCCGTACTCGACCAGGTAGATCGCGGTCAGCACGCCGACCGGCACGGAGATCACGGCGGCCAGGCCGACCTGCTCGGCGGTGCCGAGGATGGCGTGGTAGATGCCGCCGCCGGGCTCGAAGTCGCCGATGACGCCCATCGAGTGGGAGAGGAAGTACCCGTCGAGGACCTTGACGCCGCGCTTGACGGTCGTCCAGACCAGGGAGGCCAGCGGGATGACCGCCAGGAGGAAGGCGACCCAGACGAGACTGGTCGCCACCCGGTCCTTGGCCTGGCGGCCGCCCTCGACCTTGGCCGAGATGCCGTAGGTGCCGAGGACGAAGAGGACCGCGGCGATCAGCGCCCACTGGATGGAGCTCTCCAGGCCGGCCGCGAAGCTGATGCCGATGCCCAGCACGATCGCGCCCGCGGCGACCGCCCACGCGAACCACTTGGGCAGGGTGGCGCCCTTGAGGGAGCTGGGCGGACGCTGGTCGGTGACAGTGGCGTTGCTCATGCGTTGGCCCCCGAGTACTCCTTGCGGCGGGCGATGATCATGCGGGCCGCGCCGTTGACCAGCAAGGTGATGAGGAAGAGGACGAGACCGGAGGCGATCAGCGCGTCACGGCCCATCGGGTTGGCCTCGTTGAACTTGCTGGCGATGTTCTGCGCGAACGTGCCGCCGCCCGGGTCGAGCAGGCTGGCGGTGATGTCGAAGCTCGGGGAGAGGACCATGGCCACGGCCATCGTCTCGCCGAGCGCGCGGCCGAGGCCGAGCATCGAGGCGGAGATGATGCCGGAGCGGGCGAAGGGCAGCACCGACATGCGGATGACCTCCCAGCGCGTGGCGCCGAGGGCCAGGGCGGCCTCCTCGTGCATGCGCGGGACCTGCCGGAAGACCTCACGGCTCACGTTGGTGATGATCGGCAGGATCATGATCGCGAGCAGGATGCCGACGGTCAGCAGCGAGCGCGGCGCTCCGTCGTTCCATTCGAGGACGCCGGTCCAGCCGAGGTACTCGTCCAGCCAGCCGTAGAGCCCGATCAGGTGCGGTACCAGGACGAGGGCGCCCCACAGGCCGTAGACGATGGACGGCACGGCGGCGAGCAGGTCGATCACGTAGGCGATCGAGCCGCCGAGCTTGCGCGGCGCGTAGTGGGTGATGAACAGCGCGATGCCCACCGCGACCGGGACCGCGATGGCCATGGCGATGATCGACGACACGATGGTGCCGAAGGCCAGGACCGCGATGCCGAACTCGGGCGGCACGGCGGTGGGGTTCCACTCGAAGGTGGTGAAGAAGTTGGCTTCGTCGTTGCTGATCGCGTTGGCGGCGCGGTAGGTCAGGAACGCCGCGATGGCGGCCATCAGGACCAGGACGAAGATGCCGGAGCCGCGGGAGAGGCCGAGGAAGATCCGGTCTCCGGGGCGGGTGGCGCCGCGGGCGGCCCGCTTCTGGTCGGCTTCGGTCGGCTGGGGGCTCGGTGGAGCTGCGGGATTCTGTGTCGATATGTCCATCGGGTTCTCCGGTCTGCTGAGCCGCCCGCGTGTCGGGGGCTCCTGGCGGCGGTGCACCGGACGGTGCGGTCAGGTCCCCCGGAGGGACCGGGGGACCTGACCGCACTCGGGTCAGCTCAGGCCCGAGATGGTCTCGCGGACCTTGGTGATGATCTCGTCGGGCATCGGGGCGTAGCCGGCCTCGGCGAGCAGGCCCTGGCCGTCCTCGGAGGCGATGTAGTTCAGGAACGCCTTGGTGGCGGGGAGGGTCTCCGCCTTGTTGCCCTTGTCGCAGACGATCTCGTACGTCACCAGGGTGATCGGGTAGGCGCCCGCGGTGGACGGCGTGTAGTCCAGCTCCAGCGCCATGTCCTTGCCGGTGCCGACGACCTTGGCGGCGCCGATGGCCGCGGTGGCGTTCTCCACGGTGGCCTTGACCGGCTCGGCGGCCTCGGTCTTGATGTCGACCGTCTTGATGCCGCCCTCGGCGTAGGACAGCTCGAAGTAGGAGATGGCGCCGGAGGTCTGCGTCACCTGCTGCGCGAGGCCGGAGGAGCCGGAGGCGGACTGGCCGCCCTTGGCCTCCCAGGACTTGCCCGGCTCGTAGCTCCAGTCGTCGGGCGCGGCGGCCTTCAGGTACTTGGTGAAGTTGTCCGTGGTGCCGGACTCGTCCGAGCGGTGGAACGCCTGGATCTTCAGGTCGGGGAGCTCGGCGTCGGGGTTGAGCTTGGCGATCGCCTCGTCGTTCCAGTTGGTGATCTTGCTGTCGAAGATCTGGGCGAGGGTGGCCGCGTCCAGGGTGAGCGAGTCGACACCGGGGACGTTGTAGCCCACGGCGATCGGGCCGCCGACCATCGGCAGGTCGATGCCCTGGCCGTTGGAGCAGACCTTCTTGGAGGCCGTGATCTCCTCGGGCTTCAGCGCGGAGTCCGAGCCGGCGAACGCGGTCTGGCCCTGGGTGAACGCGGTGATGCCCGCGCCCGAACCCGTCGGGTTGTAGTTGATCTGCACGTTCTTGCACGCCGCGGCGAACTGCTTCACCCAGGCGTCGATCGCGTTCTTCTGGGCGGAGGAGCCGGACGCCTGCAGCTGGCCCGAGGCGTCACCGCAGTCGATGTTGCCGGCCTTGGCGCTCGCCGACGAGTCGCCGCTGCCGGTGTCACCGGTTTCGTCGGAGCCGCACGCCGTGAGGGCCAGGGCGCCGGAGACGGCGAGAGCACCGAGAGCGAGGGCCCGCCGGTTCATGCGCTGAAGCTTCACTTGAGGAATGTCCTTCCTGGAGCCGCCGTCCTGATTCGGCGGCGTGCGAAGACTGGTGCTTGGGGACTGGATGGGAAAACTGGGTGATACGGACGCGTTTTCCAGGTGCGACCCGTATCGGGTAAGGCCGAAATTAGGCAGAACAGGTGAAGGCGCCGATGGCCATACATGAACGCACGGTGAACCCCTGGGGACGGTGCGGTGAGGTCACGGAACGCTTACGTCGAGGACACGGGGTGATTCCGGTGGGCTGTCATTCCGGCCGGGGCAGGCGGACCGCGGTCAGCAGGGCGTCGACCAGGGCGCGGTCCCGCGGGCGGGTGAGCCGGGCCCGGGCGGCGTCGGGGGCCAGCCACAGGACGCGGTCCACCTCGTCGTTGGGGACGAACGTCCCGGAGACGGCCTCGGCGGCCCAGTAGCGCACCTGTTTGGGGCGGCCGTCGGCCAGGTAGCGCGCGGTGGGCAGTTCGGGTCCCGGCGCGGCGGTGTGCCCGGTCTCCTCGGCGACCTCGCGCAGGGCGCAGGCGAGGGCGTCCTCGTCGCGCTTCAGCTTTCCCTTGGGGTGGGACCAGTCGTCGTACTTCGGCCGGTGGACGAGACACAGTTCCGTCCCGCCGGTGACCGGCGAGCGGCGCCACAGGACGCAGCCGGCCGCCAGGACCGTCGTACCGCCGGGGATGTCCACTGCTTCCTGCCCCCTCGCCTCCGTGCCGGACCCGCGGTGGGCCGGGCGCCTACGGTGTGCCGACCGCTTCCTTGCGCCAGCAGTGCTGGAACGCGTACCGCGCCGCCTCCACCTCATGCCGCTGGTCGGCGTGGAGCACGCCCAGCGCGTACGCCGTCGCCGGGGCGATCCGCGGGGTGCGGGCGGCCTGGGCGGCGGCCGCGGCGGCCTCCGCGGCGTCCCGGTGCCGGTCCAGCGCCTCACCGGCCGCGAGCAGGCGTACGCCGACGGGGGCGTCGCCGCCGGTGACGGCCTCACGGGCGTAGCGGTGCAGGCGCAGCAGCAGGCGCACCTGGTGCCAGGGCGCATCCTGGGGGTGCGGGGCCGGGTCCGGGGACAGCCCGTGGACCAGGGCTTCCGCGTTGTACGGGCTGCCCGCGGTGACCAGGGGCAGCGCGGCCACGGCGTCGGTGAGGCGCTCCTCGGCGGCGGCGGCCAGCGGGCGCAGGTCGGCGCCGGCCGCGCCGCTGGCCAGCGGGACGTCGCTGGCCAGGACGGCGACCTTGTCGGCGACCGCGTGGAAGCGGCTGCTGCCCAGGGCCTGGAGCGCCGTGGAGTGGGCCCGGGTGCGGGCCAGGGTCAGCTGGCGGTCCAGCAGGGCGCCCGCCTTGGCCGCGCCCACGGTGAGGGCACCGCGCTCGGGTCCGGCCGTCTGCTGGGCGGGGACGCCCGGGGGCGGGTCCGGGAAGGCCGAGCCGCCCGACAGCCGGTGCAGGGCCTGGAGCAGGCGCTCCAGCCGGGACGCGTACGCGTGCTCCAACGCCAGCGTGCCCGACAGCCAGGCCAGCTCGGGGCGGATGTTCTCCGCCCAGTCGCCGTCGAGCAGCGCCTGGAAGGTGTGCAGGCTGCCGCTGATCCGGCGGGCCGCGCGGCGCAGGGCGCGGGCCGCGTCGACGGAGCCGTCCGCGGCGTGCGCGCCCGCGCCGTTCTCCCGGTGCAGGCGCAGGGCGCGGAGGAACTCCGTGGCCTGGGCGCGCAGGTAGCGGGCGAGGGCGTCGGCGTCCGCCGGGCCGTCCGCCGGGCCGGACGACCGGGCCGGGCCGGACGGTCGGCCCGGGGTGTCCGGTCGTGCCGGGGTGTCCGCCTGGAGGGTGCCGCCGGGCCGGGTGGTGCCGTCCGGCCGTGTGGTGCTGTCCGCCTGCATCGAGCTGTCCACCTGCGCAGAGCTGTCCGCCGGCGCCGGGCCGGGCGGCGGGGGCGGGCCGGACGGGGCCGGCCGGGACGGGGGGTGCGTCGGTTCAAGGTGTCGTTGTGCCACGCCGGCGCCTCCGGGCGTCTATGAGCATCTCCTGGACGTTGCGCAGGGGGTGACCGTCCGCGTCGGTCGCGTGCCGGGTCCACTCGCCGTCCGGACCGAGGTGCCAGGAGGCGGTGGTGTCGGACATGCCGGTCTCCAGCAGGCGGCCCAGGGCCGCCCGGTGCGCCGGGTCGGTGACCCGGACCAGGGCCTCTATCCGGCGGTCGAGGTTGCGGTGCATCATGTCGGCGCTGCCGAACCACACCTCCGGCTCACCGCCGTTGCCGAAGACGAAGATCCGGGAGTGCTCCAGGAAGCGGCCCAGGACCGAACGGACCCGGATGTTCTCCGACAGGCCGTTCACACCGGGGCGCAGCGCGCAGATGCCGCGCACCCACACGTCGACCGGGACGCCCGCCTGCGAGGCGCGGTAGCACGCGTCGATGACCGCCTCGTCGACCATCGAGTTGACCTTGATGCGGACGTGCGCCGGGCGGCCGGCCCGGTGGTGCTGGATCTCCTTGTGGATACGGGAGACCAGGCCGTCGCGGAGCGACTTGGGGGCGACCAGGAGACGGCGGTACGTCTCCCGGCGGGAGTAGCCGGAGAGGCGGTTGAAGAGGTCGGAGAGGTCCGCGCCGACCTGCGGGTCGGCGGTGAGCAGGCCGAGGTCCTCGTAGAGGCGGGCCGTCTTCGGGTGGTAGTTGCCGGTGCCGACGTGGCTGTAGCGGCGGAGGGTCTCGCCCTCCTGGCGCACGACGAGGGAGAGCTTGCAGTGGGTCTTGAGACCCACCAGGCCGTAGACGACGTGGCAGCCGGCCTCTTCGAGCTTGCGGGCCCACTTGATGTTGGCGTGCTCGTCGAAACGGGCCTTGATCTCGACCAGGACGAGGACCTGCTTGCCGGCCTCGGCGGCGTCGATGAGCGCGTTGACTATGGGGGAGTCGCCGGAGGTGCGGTAGAGGGTCTGCTTGATGGCGAGGACGTCCGGGTCCTCGGCGGCCTGCTCCAGGAACGCCTGTACGGAGGTGGAGAACGAGTCGTACGGGTGGTGGAGGAGGACGTCGCGGCTGCGGAGCGCGGCGAAGATGTCGGGGGCGGAGGCGGACTCGACCTCGGCCAGGTCACGGTGGGTGCCGGCGACGAACTTCGGGTACTTCAGCTCCGGGCGGTCCAGGCTGTGGATGCGGAAGAGACCGGTGAGGTCGAGGGGGCCGGGGAGGGGGTAGACCTCGGCTTCCGTGATCTTGAGTTCGCGGACCAGGAGGTCCAGTACCTCGCGGTCGATGCTCTCCTCGACCTCCAGCCGGACCGGGGGGCCGAAGCGGCGCCGCATCAGTTCCTTCTCGAGCGCCTTGAGGAGGTTCTCGGTGTCGTCCTCCTCCACTTCGAGGTCCTCGTTGCGGGTGACCCGGAAGGCGTGGCTCTCCAGGACCTCCATGCCGGGGAAGAGTTCCTCCAGGTGGGCGGCGATCACGTCCTCGATGGGGACGTAGCGGCCCGGGGAGGCCTCCAGGAAGCGGGAGAGCAGCGGGGGGACCTTGACGCGGGCGAAGTGGCGGTGGCCGGTGACCGGGTTGCGGACCACCACCGCGAGGTTGAGGCTCAGCCCCGAGATGTACGGGAAGGGGTGGGCCGGGTCGACCGCGAGGGGGGTCAGGACCGGGAAGATCTGGTGGCGGAAGAGGGTGAACAGGCGGCCCTGATCCTTCTCCGCGAGTTCCTTCCAGCGGACCAGGTGGATGCCCTCTTCGGCCAGGGCCGGCAGGACGTCCTCGTGGAAGCAGGCGGCGTGCCGGGCCATCAGCTCGCGGGAGCGGGCCCAGATCATCTCCAGGATCTCGCGGGGCTGGAGGCCGGAGGCGGAGCGGGTGGCGACACCGGTGGTGATGCGACGCTTCAGGCCCGCGACGCGGACCATGAAGAACTCGTCCAGGTTGCTGGCGAAGATCGCGAGGAAGTTCGCGCGTTCCAGGAGCGGGGTGGCCGGGTCCTCGGCGAGCTCCAGGACGCGTTCGTTGAACGCCAGCCAGCTGCGTTCGCGGTCGAGGAAGCGGCCCCGGGGGAGGGGGGTCACGGCGCCGGTGCCGTCGCGGGTGGCCCGGAATTCGTCCAGGTCGTCCTCGTACGCGTCGGGGTCGGAGTCGAGATCGGGCTCCAGGTCGGAGACCACGGCGGCGATCGTGTGCGGGCGGTGCGCGGCGATGGAGCCCACGGAGGGCTGCTTGTGCTGGACCTCTGCCTGGGGGTTCGACTGACTCATGGACCTATTCTTCCGCGCACCGAGCGGGACAGGCGCGTCAGAAGGAACGGGCGGGTGCGCGGTTCCCTCCGGGGGCGGCGAAGGCTCTGGCACGGCGGGCTTCATTCGGTGAGCGTCGCAAGCCCGTCTGAATCGATGGTTACGGGGAGATGGCGTGGGGGATAGCGGGGGGCGGCTTGGGGGTGCGGGGTGCCTCCGGCGGGTTCGGGGGGCGCGGGGTGCGCGGGGCGCGGGGTGCGCGGGGCACGGGGTGCGCGGGGCGTGTGGGGTGGTGGGTGGGTCGGGGTCGTGGGGGTGCGGCGAGCCCGCCGCCGGATGGACGCCCGGGTGGGGGGAGTCGTCACCTCTGTGGCGACCGGGTAAGCGGCGGGCTGCGCCGCACCCCCACGACCCGCTCCCGCCGTCGTGCGGGTGCGGGTGCGGGGGCCGAGGGGGGTTTCGTCGTGGGGTGGGTGTGGGTGCGGGATCCGAGGGGGTTCCGGCGTGGGCGGGCGGGGGGTCGGGTGTTCGGGTGCGCTTTCGTCGTGGGCGGTGCGGGGCCGCCGGACCGGACGAGGCCGACTCGTGCGGCGCCTGACGAGGGACAGGAGGCGGCGCGTGACGGCCGTGAAGGGCGGGGCGAAGGGCCGGGCGAAGGGCGGAGTGGCGGAGCTGGTGCGGCCGGTGGGGCGCACGGTGCCGTGGGTGGCGCTGGGCGCGGCCGGGGCCGTGGGGCTGCTGCTCGTCGCGGTGGCGCGGTGGACCGGCGACGAACCGACGTCCAGCGCGGTGCTCCTCGCGCTGCGCGGCGCCGCGCTGGCCGGCGGGCTGGGCCTGGCGTCCCTCCTGGACGACCCCGCCCGGCACACCACGGCCGCCGTCCCGGTCCCGCGCCCGGCCCGGCAGGCACCGCGGGCCGCGCTGGTCGCGCCCCTGGCCGCGCTGTGGTGGACGGCGGTGCTCTTCCTGGCCCCCACGGACGTACGTCCGCCGGCCGGCGGCATCACCCGGGAGGCGGGGGCCGTCGCCCTGCTGGCGCTCGCCGCGGCGGCGGTGGTCCGGCTGACCGACCGGACCCGCCCGGGCCGGGCCGGGCCGTGGCGACGGTCCTGCTCATCGCGGCGGTCATCAACCCCTGTTCGTGCCGGGCGGTTGGGCGGTGTTCGTCCCGAGCGGCGACCCGCGCTGGGCGGAGTCCCACGACCGCTGGGCCGTCGTCCTGGCGGCAGTGGGGGGCGGTGTGGGCGGTGTGGGCGGTGTCCGCGCGGGAGCCGCTGCGGTGGGGATGGTGGCGGGGTTGGCCGGGAATTGGCGGGTGGGGCCGGTGGACTTGGCCGGGTGCCGGGTGCCGGGTGCCGGTGGGGTGGGGTGGCGGCGGCTTCGGCCGGGTCCCGGCCGGGGACGGCAGATCCCGGCCGGGGACGGCAAGTCTCGTCCAGGGACGGACAGATAACGGCCAGAAACGGACAGATGGCGGCCGGTCAGGAGCGCGAGGCGCCCCACCGCGCCGTCTCCCACCAGCCCCGCCCGCCCCGCCCGGTCACGTCTCCGTCCGGTACATCAGGTCCGTCTCGTACGTCACGAACCCCAGCCGCTCGTACACGGACACCGCCGCCCCGTTGTCGGCGTCGACGTACAGCATCGCCGTGGGCAGCCCCCGCTCCGCCAGGTGCCGCAGCCCGATCGTGGTGAGGGACTTGCCGAGGCCGCCGCCCTGCGCGTCGGGGCGGACCCCGACGACGTACACCTCGCCGAGCCCCTCCTCCGCGTGCACCTTCGTCCAGTGGAAGCCGACCGGCTCGCCCTCCCGTTCGGCCAGGAAGAAACCGGCCGGGTCGAACCAGGGTTCGGCCTTGCGGTCGTCCAGGTCGCGCTGGGTGAGCGAGCCCTGCTCGGGGTGGTGGGCGAAGGCGGCGGCGTTCACGGCGAGCCAGGCCGCGTCGTCCTGCCCGGGCACGAAGGTCCGGACGGTCACGCCCTCGGGCAGCACCGGCTCGGGCAGGTCGAGGCCGGTCAGCGGGCGCCGCATCTGGCGCAGTTCGCGAAAGAGCGTCATGCCGAGGACCTGGGCCAGGTGCCGCGCGGCGGAGTGACCGCCGTGCGCCCACGCCCGCAGCCGCTTGCCCGACGCGGCGAGCAGCGCCGACCCCAGCGCCCGCCCGTGGCCGTGCCCGCGCCGGGAGGGGTGCACGACCAGTTCGGCGGCCGGCGGTTCCACCGGGTCGGTGCCCTCCAACTGGGCGTAGCCGACGAGTTCGTCGCCGACGGTGAGCAGGAGGTGCGAGACGCCTTCGCGGGGCTCGCCGCGCAGGTGGAGCCGGCCCTGCTCGGACACGGCCTGCTGCCCGTCGGTGCGGGCGGCCTCGGCGAGCAGGGCCAGGACGGCCCCGGTCTGCTCGGCGGTGAGGGCGTCGTACGTGTCGATCGAGCGGAGGCGGCCGGGCCGCAGGGTGTCGTCGCTGGTCATGCGTACGAGGGTAGAGCGCCCGGCCCGGCCGGGGGCGGTGCGACGGCGACGGGGCGTAAACCAGGATGTGACCCGCGCCCCCCTGTCGCGCTACGCGCGTCGACCTTAGGCTGCGTCCACCTGTTCCCAGCGCACCCACAGGGGGCCGTCATGCCACCAGCCCACACACACGCGCCGCACGATCCGCGCCGCAGACGCCGCACCACCCGTCTGCTGGCGGTGGCCGTCGGAGCCCTCACCGTGGGCTCGCTCACCGCCGCCGCGCTGCCGGCCGGCGCGGGGGAGGAGGGCGGTCGCGGTCACGGGCACCAGCAGAGCCGCTACCAGGACGTCCAGCTCCTCTCCTTCAACGACCTGCACGGCAACCTGGAGCCGCCGGCCGGCTCCAGCGGCCGGGTCACCGAGACCCACGAGGACGGCACGACCGGGACCGTCGACGCGGGCGGCGTCGAGTACCTCGCCACCCACCTGCGCCAGGCCCGCGAGGGCAACGCGTACTCCATCACCGCGGCCGGCGGCGACATGGTGGGCGCCTCCCCGCTGATCTCCGGGCTGTTCCACGACGAGCCCACCATCGAGGCGCTGAACAAGCTCGACCTGGACGTCACCTCCGTCGGCAACCACGAGTTCGACGAGGGCGCCACCGAGCTGGCCCGGCTCCAGAACGGCGGCTGCCACCCCACCGACGGCTGCTACACCGACAAGGAGTTCAAGGGCGCCGACTTCCCCTACCTCGCCGCCAACGTCCTCGACGAGAAGACCGGCAAGCCGGTCCTCGCCCCCTACTGGGTGTGGAAGAAGAACGGCGTCAAGATCGGCTTCATCGGCGTGACCCTGGAGGGCACCCCGGACATCGTCTCCGCCGAGGGCGTCAAGGGCCTCGCCTTCAAGGACGAGGTCGAGACGATCGACAAGTACGCCAAGGTGCTCCAGCGCCAGGGCGTGAAGTCGATCGTCGCCCTCGTCCACGAGGGCGGCTACCCGGCGTCCTCCTCCTACGACTACGACTGCGACTCGCCCGGCGCGGGCGACGGCGTCTCCGGGCCGATCGTCGACATCGCGAAGAACGTCACGCCCCAGGTGGACGCGCTGGTCACCGGCCACACCCACAACGCGTACGTCTGCACGATCGACGACCCGGCGGGCAACCCGCGCATGGTCACCTCGGCCTCCTCCTTCGGCCGCCTCTACACCGACACCACGCTGACCTACGACCGCCGCACGGGTGACATCGCCCGTACGGCGGTGGAGTCGGCCAACCACGTCGTCACCCGGGACGTCGCCAAGGCGCCCGACATGACCGCGCTGATCGGCAAGTGGAACGCGCTGGCCGCGCCCATCGGCAACCGGGCCGTCGGCTGGATCTCCGGGGACATCGGCAACACCGGCACCGAGTCCCCGCTCGGCGACCTGATCGCCGACGCGCAGCTCGCCCACGGCAGGGAACTGGACCCGGAGACCGACCTCGCGCTGATGAACCCGGGCGGCATCCGCGCCCCGCTGACCTACGCGGCGAGCGGCGCCGAGGGCGACGGGGTGGTGACGTACGCGGAGGGCTTCGCGGTGCAGCCGTTCGCCAACACCGTCAACCTCCAGGACCTCACCGGCGCCCAGCTGGTCCAGGTGCTCAAGGAGCAGGTGAGCGGGGTGAACGAGGCGGCGCCGAAGATCCTCCAGGTGTCGGACGGGCTGACGTACACCCTCGACCTGACGAAGACGGGCGCGGACCGGGTGGTGACCGGTTCGATCCGGCTGAACGGCGCGGCGATCGACCCGGCGGCCACCTACCGGGTCGCCGGCAACAGCTTCCTCGCGGGCGGCGGTGACGGGTTCACGACCCTGGGCCAGGGCACGAACGACGTCGTCGGCGCGGACGACCTGACGGCGCTGGAGCGGTACCTGACGGCCAACTCGTCGGCGTCCGCCCCGCTGGCGCCGCCGGCGGCGGACCGCATCACGATCGTGCGGTAGCGCCTGCCGCCTCCGATCTCCCGGCCCGGCAGGGACACGCGGTGTCCCTGCCGGGCTTTTCGCTGCCTAAATTCTGTGTCAGTTCCCGCCTGGTTCCCTTTCCTCCCTGAAATCTGATCTCAGCTCCAATTAATCGAGGTCTCAGCGGAATCGGCGCTTTTCGGTGCTGGCGTCCCGTAGTGTTTTCCATGTCGACAGCGAACGACACCAACGCAAACAACGAAGGAGAACATCATGAGCTTCCACAAGGTCACCCCGGTCAAGAAGACCCGCAAGACCGCTGCTCAGACCGCCAAGAAGGCCGCCAAGTCGACGCCGAAGAAGGCCGCGCAGAAGCGCCGTCCGGTCGGCAACAAGGGCTGATCTGATTCACAGCCGTAAAGGCTTACGCATACTTGGCTCCTATGAGGTGCCAGGTGGTTCACATAAAACGCGCATAAGAAAACGCAGGGGAAAGGAACACTCATGAGCTTCCACAAGGTCGCGCCGGTGAAGAAGAGCAACCGCAAGGCCGCCGTCCAGCCGGCGAAGAAGGCCGCGGCGAAGAAGGCCGCTTCGAAGCAGGCCGCCGCGAAGCGCCGCCCGGTCTCCCGCCAGGGCTGAGCCGC
>NZ_JBUDHV010000027.1:13929-90760 GCF_054956795.1 Streptomyces sp. SYSU D01066-1
ACCGCACCGCACCCGTCACACCTCACCCACACCGCAGTACAGAGCAGTACAGAGAGGAACCACTCATGAGCTTCCACAAGGTCACCCCCGTGAAGAAGAGCAACCGCAAGGCCGCCGTCCAGCCGGCGAAGAAGGCCGCCGTGAAGAAGGCCGCTTCGAAGCAGGCCGCCGCGAAGCGCCGCCCGGTCTCCCGCCAGGGCTGAGCCGCACCGCACCGCACCCGTCACACCTCACCCACACCGCAGTACAGAGCAGTACAGAGAGGAACCACTCATGAGCTTCCACAAGGTCACCCCCGTGAAGAAGAACAGCCGCAAGGCCGCCGCCCAGCCCGCCAAGAAGACCGCCAAGTCGGCACCGAAGAAGGCCGCGCAGAAGCGCCGCCCGGTCGGCGACAAGGGCTGAGTCGCAGGACTGGGTCACGAGGCTGAGGCCGCTCACGAGGCGGGGCCGCCGGAGCGTACGCGCTCCGGGGCCCCGCCTCGGGCACGTCCGGAGCAGAGAAGGAACCGATCATGAGGGAAGTCCGCGCGGCGTTCCGCCGCTTCTGGCCGCTGACCCGCGGCGACCGCCGCTGGCTGGTGGTCATCGTGGCCTGCGTGGTGGTCGCCGCGCTCGCCGAGACCGCGTCGATCCTGCTCTTCGCGGAGCTGACGGACCACGCCCTGAAGGCCGGTTCGCTCGCCGCCTTCTGGGGACCGGCCGGCGGCTGGCTGGCCGTCGCCGTGCTCGGCGCGGTGGTCGGCTACCTCGGCAACTCCCTGGCCACCTGGACCGCCGAGAGATTCGTCCTGCGCCTGCGCGCGGGAGTCTTCCGCCACCTGCAGACCCTGCCCCCGCACTTCTTCCAGCGGCACCGGCGCGGTGACCTGGTGGAGCGGATGACGGGGGACGTGGAGGCCATCGAGCAGATGGTCGTCTCCGGGGTCGTCGGCACGGTCTCCGCCGCCTTCTCGGCGGTGTTCTACGCCGCCGCCGCGCTCTGCCTCCGCTGGGACCTCGCCCTGGCCACCTTCGTCCTGGCCCCCCTCTTCCTCCTCGCCGCCCGCCGCTTCGCCGGACGGATCAAGAAGGCGTCCACGGACGAGCGGGTCGCCGACGGCGCGATCACGTCGGTGGTGGAGGAGGCCCTCGGCAACGTGGTCCTCACCCAGGCGTACAACCGGCACGGCGCGGAGGAGGCCCGCCTCGACCGCGAGGCCCGCGCCTGGCTGAAGGCGTCGGTGCGGGGCGCCCGGCTGAGCGAGCTGTACGAGCAGTTCGTCGAGGTCGTCGAGACGCTGTGCGTGCTGGCCGTCATCGGCCTGGGGGTCTGGGAGATCTCCGCCGGCCGCATGACCCTGGGCCAGCTGCTCGCCTTCGCGGCCTTCATCGGCTACCTTTACCCGCCGGTCCGCAGCCTCGGCCAGCTCGGCCTGACCCTCACCGCGGCCACCGCCGGCGCCCAGCGGCTCGGCGAGATCCTGGACGCCAGGCCCGCCGTGACGGACCCGGCCGCCCCCGTCACGCCGGGCCCGGTCCGCGGCTGGGTCGCCTTCCACGACGTGACCTTCCGCTACCCGGAGGCCGGCCGGCCCTCCCTCAGCGACCTGGCCTTCACGGCCCGCCCCGGCGAACTGGTCGTCGTCACCGGCCCCAGCGGCGCCGGCAAGTCGACCCTGGCCAAGCTGCTGACCCGCTTCTACGACCCGACGGCGGGCGCGATCTGCCTGGACGGCGTCCCGCTGCGGGACCTGCGCCTCGACTTCCTGCGGGAACAGGTGACCCTCCTGCCCCAGGAAACCCTGATCCTGCACGGCACGATCCGCGAGAACATCGCGTGCGGGCGCCCCGGCGCGACGCGGGAGGAGATCGAGGCGGCGGCGCGCGCGGCGGCGGCCCACGACTTCGTCGCGGCCCTCCCCGACGGCTACGACACCCTCGTCGCCCCCGGCACGGCGGCCCTCTCCGGCGGCCAGCTCAAGCGGCTGACCATCGCCCGCGCGATGCTCCGCGCCTCCCCCGTCCTGATCCTCGACGAACCCACCGCCGGCCTCGACGCGATCGCCGCCCGCCAGGTGGTCCAGCCCCTGCGCCGCCTGATGTCCGGCCGTACGACGCTGATGATCACCCACGACCTGACCCTGGCACCGGACGCGGACCGCATCCTGGTGGTGGACGGGGGCCGGCTGGTGGAGTCGGGGACGCATGCCGAACTGGTCGCGCGGGGCGGGACGTACGCCGGTCTCGTCGGCGCACCGGGGCCGGGCTCAGAGGGCCACCATGTCGATGACGTTGATCACGACGTGCTGGTTGGACACCACGTAGGTGATGAAGCCGCCGTGGAACGAGGCTGACCAGCTGTTGTCCCGGTTGCTGGTCGCGGGTGCGCCGAACGGATTGAGGCCGAGCCGCTTCTCCAGCGACTCCAGGGACACGCGCTGGGGCGGACTCAGCGCGGCCTTGCGGCGGGCGGCGCGGTCGACGTACCTGATCGCGTACGGGCTCACCCGGACCTGCCCGCGTCGACGGGCCGGTTCTCGGCGTCGTAGGCGTTCCCGTCCGCGTCACGGAAGACCAGGCCCTGGGTGTCTCCCTCGCTCAGGCGCTTGACCGTCTGCTCCACCTCGTCCAGGTAGCCGGGGGTCGCGCAGGCGCAGGCGAAGGGGAACCACTTGTCGGTCACGGCGTCGAGTCCGGACCGGTCGAACTCCGCCGCCGCGCTGAGCCAGTCCCGCTCGAAGGCCTGGAGCCAGTCGGGACGCCGTTGCAGGGCCGTCCGAATGGCGTCGGGTGTTCTTTCGCAGGACCGGGAGTCCACCTCGGGAGCCATGATCGGTCTCTTTCCTCCGGCGGGGGCGGTGCGGGGCGTCTGGAGCTCCACCGTAGAACGTGCCGGGCGCCGGATGCCGGAGGTTGCGGCCGACGGCCTCACGACCGCTCCTGCGGGATGCGCCCTCCCCGGCTGACCGCGACCCGCATCACGTCCTCCAGCGACTCCGCGGTCCGCGTCAGCGCGAAGCGGACGGCGCGTTCGCCGGCCGCCTGGTCGGCCAGTACGGCTCTGGCTCCCGCCAGCACCTGGGCGCCGGACGCCAGCCGGTCCTCCTCGATGTCGTCGGCGACCCGGGACATCAGGGTGTCGGAGCCGTCGGTACTGAGGTAACAGGGGTTGCCTTCGGGGGTGGTCCAGGGCAGGAGGCGGTAGGTCATGGGAGCTCCTCGCGAGTAGGTGATCACTCTTGGCGCCTCCACTGTCACTGTCCGTGCGTACTCTCGTGAAGAGGGCTGGCGTTGTCCGTGCGCCAGGCAAGGCAGAGGGGGGCGGTATGGGCGAACTTTCACTCGGCGAAGGGGTGTCGAAGCGGGTGCGCTTGGGGCGGACGCTTCGGTTCCTGCGGGAGAAGGCGGGCAAGTCACTGGGGCAGCTGGCCGAGGAGACGTCGTACGACAAGAGCTATCTGTACCGCCTGGAGACGGGCGAACGGCTCTCCAAGCGGGCGGTCATGGAGGACCTGGACCGGTACCACGGCTCGGGGGACCTGTTGGTGGGCTTGTGGAGTGACGCCCGGAAAGAGGTCATCAAGGGCCAGTACCAGGGATACACGGAACTGGAGTCGACGGCGCGGGTCATGTGGAAGTTCCAGCTACGAGTGCCGGGGCTGCTGCAAACCGAGCAATACGCGCGGGCGGTGTTGTCAGGGTTGTCCCGCGCCCAGACGGCGGTCGGCAACGGCGATGCGGCAGAGGAGCAGGTGGCCGTGCGCATGGGACGTCAGGACCTCCTGCGCCGGGTCCCGGCGCCGGACATCCGGGTGATCTCGGATGAAGGAGCGGTACGGCGTCCGGTTCCCGACACGAAGGTGTGGGCCGACCAACTGTCGCACTTGGTGGACGCGGCGGAACTGCCGTCGGTCGCTCCGCAAGTGCTTCCCTATGCGGTTGGCGTGCACGACCTGATGAACAGCGACCTGACTCCGATGTGGCAACGCGTAGGCGACCCGGTCGCCTACGTGGAGGGCAACGGCTTCGGTGAGTCGACCGACGATCCGGACAAGGTCTTGTCCTTTCGCCTGTCTTACGATCTGGTCAGAGATGCGGCGCTGACTCCGGAGGAGTCGACGGCGTTTCTCAAGCTCCTTCTGAAGGAGTGCGAAACATGAACCGGACGCCCGACCTCACCACGGCCGTGTGGCGCAAGTCGTCCTACAGCGACGGCGGCGGAACGAACTGCGTCGAGACAGCCGAAGGCACCTCCGCCCTCGTCCCCGTCCGAGACAGCAAAGTCCCGGACGGGAACGTCATCCTCGTCCGGCGGGACGCCTGGGCGGCGTTCGTCGGCGCGGTCAGGAAGCCGTAGGCGTCCAGTCGCCGAGCCAGTCCGCGACCTCCTGGCCGGCTGCCTGCGCGTCGGTCAGGAAGGGGCGGTCGGCGGAGGCCGAGCCCGCGCCCGCGCCGGTGTTCTTGTACTCGGCGAAGCGGTCGTCCTTCCAGGAGAAGCCGCTCATGTCGGTCCACGGCGTGGACTTGATCGCCGCGCTGAGGTTGGTGTTGCGGACCGTCGTCTGGGGGTCGAGGGTGGCGTCACCGCCCGCGTGCCAGGGGCGGCCGAGGTAGAAGGAGGCGCTGGAGACGTCGCCGTTGACCGTGGAGTCGGCGATCAGGATGCCCTTGCGGTCGGCGGCCGTGCTGGGGGCGGTGACGTAGCCGGCGGAGGAGCCGTCCCAGCGTTTGCGCAGGGTGATGACGGAGCGGTCGATCACGGCCGTGGCGCGGCCGAAGATGAAGTCGACGTTGCCGAGGACGTAGGAGTCCGAGACGTAGACGCGGCCCAGCTTGTCCTTGGCGGCCGTGTCGAGGAGCAGGGTGTCCTGGTCGCCGGTGACGATGACGCCGTCCAGGAAGACCTTGTCCGCGGCGGTGCGCAGGGCGACCGCCTGGTGACCGGAGAGGGACTGGTTGGCGGCCTCGTCGAAGTCGTTGGTGATCGAGAGGTTGCGGGCCTGGAAGTCGTCGGCCTCGACGGCGACCGTGGCGCTGCCGCTGGTGCCGTAGGTGCCCGAGCCGTCGGGCTTCTGCGTGCCGGCCGCGTTGTTGTAGACGATCACCGTGTCCTTGCGGGACGCGCCCGTGCCCTGGATGGTCACGTGCGGCTTGTTGGACGGGACCTTGACCAGCTCGCGGTAGGTGCCCGGGGCGACGGCGATGACGACACGGGAGGCGTTGTTCGCGGGGACGGCGTTCACCGCGGCCTGCACGGTCGTGTACTGGGCGGAGCCGTCCTTGGCGACGGTGAGGGTGGTAGCGGCGGCACTCACGGCGTCCGTGGCGACGCCGTCGGCCTCCGCCGCGCAGGCCAGGGCGGCGGCGGTCAGGGTCAGCGGGAGGAGGGCGGTCAGGGCGGTGCGGCCATGGGGGTGGCTCATCGGCTGCTTCCGATCAGTGCGGGTGCGTACATGACACCTACTGGTCGCAGCCGGGCGGCGCGAGGTTGCCGCGTCCGGGGCGTGGTCGCCGGGTAAGGCGGCATCGGGCTCCCGGCGCTGCGGCTATGGTCGTGGACACGGCGCACCGAAGGAGGCACATCGATCATGAGCGTCCACGCCTCGGACTCCCGAGCGGCCGTCCCGCCCATGCCGGAGCGGAGCCCCAAGGCGCTGCGTGCGGCCATCGCCCAGTACGCCCCGCACCTGCTCGCCGACTTCGACGAGCACTGGACGTGGGCCGTCTCCGAGGCCTACGACATCAGCACGGTGCCCGCGTTCATGGCTCGCTGGTGGGGCGCGTACGCGATCGCTCGTGATCCCGCGCTGGAGGCCCATCTGAGGGGTCTTGAGCACCGTGCGGCGGAGTCGGCGGACCTCTCCCGGGCCAGGGCACTCCTCGAAGAGGCGTCCCGCATCCGCTACCGGGCGCAGCGAGCGGAGCCCGCCGGTCACGCCTGACCCCCGTCCTCCCCGTCCCCCTCCGGCGTGGACTCCGGCGGCGGCACCGGTGCCCCCGGCAGCCGGATCGCCGCCACCGTGCCGGCGCCCTCGGGGGCCGGGGCGAGGGCGACCTCGCCGCCCGCCTGCTGGACCGTGCGGGCCACGATGGACAGGCCGAGGCCCGAGCCGGGCAGGGAGCGGGCCGACTCCGAGCGCCAGAAGCGGTCGAAGACGTGGGGGAGTTCGGACGCGGCGATGCCGGGACCGTGGTCGCGGACGGTGAGCGTGCCGGCGGCCAGGCGGACGTCGATCGTGCCGCCCTCGGGGCTGAACTTCACGGCATTGTCCAGGATGTTGACCACCGCCCGTTCCAGCGCGGCCGGCTCGGCGCGCACGTACCAGGGCTCGACGTCCGCCGTGATGGTCAGCTCGGGGCCGCGCAGGCGGGCCCGGCGCAGGGCCGACTCGACGACCTCCTGCCAGGCGACGATCTGGGTGCGGCCCGCGTGCTGGCCGGTGTCGGGGCGGGAGAGCTCCTGGAGGTCGCCGATGAGGGCGGCCAGTTCCGTCATCTGCGCCTTCACCGAGGCGAGCAGCGCCTTGCGGTCGGCCTCCGGGATCGGGCGGCCGGTCTCCTCGCTGCGGGTGAGCAGTTCGATGTTGGTACGGAGGGAGGTGAGCGGCGTGCGCAGCTCGTGGCCGGCGTCCGCGATCAGCTGCTGCTGCAGCTCGCGGGAGTTGGCCAGGGACGACGTCATGGAGTTGAAGGAGTGCGAGAGGCGGGCGATCTCGTCCTCGCTGTCGTCGTCCACCGGGATGCGGACGCTCAGGTCCTCGGTGCGGGCGACGTGCTCGACGGCCTCGGTGAGCTTGTCGACGGGGCGCAGGCCCGCGCGGGCGACGGCCAGCCCCGCCGCGCCGGCGCCGACCACGCCGATGCCGGAGACGAGCAGGAGCAGCAGCGCCAGGTCGTTCAGGGTGGACTGGGTGCCGTCCAGGGGCACGGCGGCGATGAGGACCGCGTCGGCACGGGCCTGGGTGCGCTGGTCGGTCAGCGGCAGCGACACCGTGAGCACGCGCAGGGCCTTGCCGTCCTCGGCGGTGCCGTTGCGCAGGATGCCCTCACCGGCCGAGGACTGCCGCATCACCTTCTCGTCGGCGTCGGTCACCTTGACCTCGCCGTAGGAGTTGGTGAACAGGCAGGTGGTGCCGTCGGCGGTGACGATCTGCGAGTAGGTGGTGCCGAAACCGCCCTCGCGGGGGGTCTGCGTGCAGGTGGCGAGGGCCTCCCGGATCTGGCCGACCTGCTTGGGATCGGTGAGGGCGGTGGCCTTCCTCAGATCGGCGTCGAGCTGGTCGTACAGCTTCCCCTGCACGATGAACCAGCACGTCACCGACACCGCCGCCACGGCGAAGGCCACCGCCGCGGCCACCAGCAGGGCCAGCCGCGAGCGCAGGGGCAGGGAGCGCAGGCGCTTGATCACTCCGCGCCGCCCTGGCGCAGCACGTACCCGACGCCGCGCACGGTGTGCACCAGGCGCGGCTCGCCGCCCGCCTCGGTCTTGCGGCGCAGGTACATCACGTACACGTCGAGGGAGTTGGACGAGGGCTCGAAGTCGAAGCCCCAGACCGCCTTGAGGATCTGCTCCCGGGTGAGCACCTGGCGCGGGTGCGCCATGAACATCTCCAGCAGCGTGAACTCGGTGCGGGTCAGCTCCACGGAGCGCCCGGCGCGGGTGACCTCGCGGGTGGTCAGGTCCATGGTGAGGTCGGCGAAGGAGAGGACGTCGTCGTTCTCCGGGGCGGCGGCCTGCGCCGCCGCGTAGGAGCTGCGGCGCAGCAGGGCCCGGACGCGGGCGAAGAGCTCGTCCAGTTCGAAGGGCTTGACCAGGTAGTCGTCGGCGCCGGCGTCCAGGCCGGTGACCCGGTCACCGACGGTGTCGCGGGCGGTCAGCATCAGGATCGGGGTGGTGTCGCCGGTGGCGCGGATGCGGCGGGCGGCGGTCAGGCCGTCCATCCGCGGCATCTGGATGTCGAGGATCAGCAGGTCGGGCCGGTGCGCCGCGGCCTTCTGCAGGGCGTCGGCGCCGTCCACGGCGACCTCGGTCCCGTACCCCTCGAAGGCGAGGCTGCGCTGGAGCGCTTCGCGGACCGCCGGTTCGTCGTCGACGATCAGGATGCGCTGGGTGTCACGGTCGCCGTCTGCGGGGCTCATGGCTCGGTGTTCCTCGGGTGCGGTGGGGGACGGGGCTTGACCCCTTCAGCCTAAGCGGGGACTCGGCCGCGTACGGCGGTGCGGGGGCGGGCCGGGGCGCGGTGGGCCCGGGGGCGGCGGGGCGCCGGCCCGGGCGCCCGGGGCGCCGGCGGGTGCGGTGCCGACGCCACCTCCAGGGCCAGGGCGGACCCGGCCGGGTCGGTGCCGGTGACCGGGTGGGAGACCTGCTCGATCATGGCGATGCCCCTCAGCTGTCGGTGCCGCCGGCCCGCAGGGTGTCCAGGTCGGCCTTGACGGTGTTGATCGGGATCGCGAAGCCCAGGCCCACGCTGCCCGCCTCGGACGAGGACGAGGAGGAGCCGGAGGCCGAGTACATCGCGGAATTGATGCCGATGATGTTGCCGTTCATGTCGATCAGCGCGCCGCCGGAGTTGCCCGGGTTGAGGGAGGCGTCGGTCTGGATCGCCTTGTACGTCGTCGTGGACGAGCCGGTTTCGCCGTTGAACTGCTGGCCGCCGAACTCGAACGGCCACTGGCCGCTGCCGCCGCCCTGCTGTTGCTGCTGCTGGCCCTCGTCCGTGGAGACGGTCACGTCACGGTCCAGGGCGGAGACGATGCCGCTGGTCACCGTGCCGGTCAGGCCCTCGGGGGAGCCGATCGCCACCACCTCGTCACCGACCTGCACGCCGTCCGAGTCGCCGAGGGTCGCCGCCGTCAGCCCGGAGGCGTTCTCCAGCTTGATCAGGGCGAGGTCCTTGGAGGCGTCGGTGCCGACGACCTCCGCGGTGTACTCCTCGCCGTCGCTGGTGGAGACCTTGACGGAGGTGGCGCCGGAGATGACGTGGTTGTTGGTGATGATCTCGCCGTCACTGGTGATGATCACGCCGGAGCCGGTGGAGGAACCGGCGGAGGAGGTGGCGCTGATCTCGACGATGCTCGGGCTGACCGCCTTGGCGACCCCGGAGACCGTGCCCTTCTGGCTGGACGGCACCACGCTGGTGCTGGTGGAGCTGGAGACGACGGTGTCGCTTCCGGTCAGCTCCTGGATGCCGTAGGCGGTGCCGCCGCCGACCGCCGCCGCGACGATCGCCACCGCGGCCAGCAGGGCGAAGGGCCGCCGGGCGCGCTTCTTCGGCGCCCCGTCCCCGGCGAGGGGCGGCTGCGCCGGCGGGGGCGGCCACTCGGGGTTCACGGGCGAGGTCTGCGCCTGCTGCTCCCCCGGGTGGTCCTCCTGCCGGTGCTGAGCGTGGACGTGCTGCTGGGCGCCCTCGTAGGGGTTGGCGTACGGGTTCTCGGAGGTCTCGTACTCGCCGCTGCGGCGGATGCTCTCGGTCATGTCCACGAGCATCGCCGCCGACGATGAGAGCGCGCTGAGGGCTGACTGAGAAGCCCGGCAGAAGCTCGTATGCCCGATATGAAGGCCCCGGCGGAGGGGGGATCACCCGCAGCCGCAGGACCGGCGGACCACCAGCCGGGACGGGAACACCCGCAGCCGCTCGCCCCGCGAACCGGCGATCCGCAGCCCGTCGTCCAGGACGAGGTCCACGGCCGCCCGCGCCATCGCGGAGCGGTCGGAGGCGACCGTCGTCAGGCCCGGGTCGGCCAGTGCCGCCTCCTTGATGTCGTCGAACCCGGCCACCGCCAGCTCGCCCGGCACGTCCAGGCGCAGCTCGCGGGCGGCGCGCAGCACGCCGATCGCCTGGTCGTCGGTGGAGCAGAAGACCGCGGGCGGGCGGTCCGGCCCGGCGAGCACCTCCAGCGCCACCTGGTAGGCGTCGTAGCGGTTGTACGGGGCCTCGAAGAGCCGGCCCTCGGTGGACAGCCCGGCCTCCCGCATCGCGCGCCGCCAGCCCTCGACGTGGTCGGAGACGGGGTCCCCGACGGACGGGGTCTCGGCGGTGCCGCCCATGCAGGCGACGTAGTCGTGGCCGTGCTCCAGCAGGTGGCGTACGGCGAGCTGGGCGCCGCCGAGGTCGTCGGTGACGACGGCCGCCTCGTCGATCCCCTCGGGGCGCTCGTGCAGCAGCACGACCCGGGCGTCCCAGGCCTCGATCTCGGCGGCGGCCAGGTCGTTCAGCGCGTGGCTGGCGAGGATCAGCCCCGAGACCCGCATGCCGAGGAACGCCCGCAGGTAGTGCACCTCGCGCTCGGCCACGTAGTCGGTGTTGCCGACCAGCACCATCTTGCCGCGCTCGGCGGCGGCCCACTCGACCGCGTGCGCCATCTCCCCGAAGAAGGGCTGGCGGGCGTCCGGGATGATCAGGCCTATGAGGTCGGTGCGGCGCGACGCCATGGCCTGGGCGACCCGGTCGGGCCGGTACCCCAGCTCCTCGATCGCGGCGAGGACACGCTCGCGCGTGGCCGGGGCGACCGGCCGGGGTCCGTTGTTGATGACATAGCTGACCACGGCAGTGGAAGTCCCTGCCAGCCGCGCCACATCGTCCCGAGTCACCTTGGCCACGCGCGGAGTCTACGCGGATGGACCAGTTCAGGGGCAGGGGGAGGAACCGCGTCCTGGGCCGGGCGGCGCGAAGCGCCGCGCCACCGCTGCGTCCGCCTGGCCGTGGAGCGGCCGTGGCCGTGGAGCGGCCGGGGGCCGCTCACGGGCGTGGTGAGTCCGGGCCGGCAGTGCCGGGCTCGCTCGACGGGCCGGGCCGACGGCCCCTGCCCCGGCCCCGCGACCGCGGGCCGGGGCCGGACGCGGACGCGGCGTCACACCCAGTGACGCCCGTCGTGCGAGCCGGGACCTCAGTCCCGGGCCGTCGACACCGTGGCCGCGCCCTCGCCGGCCTCGGCGGCGCTCTCCGCCCCGGCCCCGGCCCCGGAGTCCTCCGCCGGCCGGCCCGGCTTCTCGGCCTTCTCCGGCTTCTCGGGCGTCACGAACCGGTAGCCGACGTTGCGCACGGTGCCGATCAGCGACTCGTGCTCGGGGCCGAGCTTGGCGCGCAGCCGCCGTACGTGCACGTCGACCGTGCGGGTGCCGCCGAAGTAGTCGTAGCCCCAGACCTCCTGGAGGAGCTGGGCGCGGGTGAAGACCCGGCCCGGGTGCTGCGCGAGGTACTTCAGCAGCTCGAACTCCTTGAAGGTCAGGTCCAGCACCCGGCCCTTGAGCTTGGCGGAGTACGTCGCCTCGTCGACCGACAGGTCGCCGTTGCGGATCTCCATCGGGGAGTCGTCGGCGACGATCTGCTGGCGGCCCATGGCCAGGCGCAGCCGGGCCTCGACCTCGGCCGGTCCGGCGGTGTCGAGGAGCACGTCGTCGATGCCCCAGTCGGCGGTGACGGCGGCCAGACCGCCCTCGGTGACGACCAGGACCAGCGGACAGCCGGGGCCGGTGGAACGCAGCAGCTGGCACAGGCTGCGCACCTGCGGCAGGTCACGGCGGCCGTCGATCAGGATCACGTCGGCCCCGGGGGTGTCCACCAGGGCGGGGCCCTCGGCGGGGGCCACGCGCACGTTGTGCAGCAGCAGTCCGAGGGCGGGCAGCACCTCCGTCGACGGCTGGAGGGCGTTGGTCAGGAGCAGCAGAGAACTCATACGTCGGGTTCCTCCTCGGTCCCTGCGAGGACGTTTGCGTTTTTGCTCTGCGATCCCGGGGCTCCGTACACCTGCGGTTTCCCGCCTCGTATACAACGCTTCCGAAAGCACAAAAGGACCCGGGGGCTTCGCTGCCCGAGTCCTCTGCCCAGCACAATAGCCGACATGAGCGACGGTCCGGCAGGTCATGTGGCACGTTCCACCCCCCGTCCGCATTCCGAGACGGTTCACCGGCGGCCTTTCCGGGAGTGTTTGCGCACGTCCGACGGGGTGCGAATCGATTTCGTATACGACCCTCCGCGACTTGTATACGAAAGCTCCCGGCCGCCCTGCCGTGACCTCGTGTTCGTCGTCGCGCACGGGTTCACGGGCGACGCGGACCGCCCGCACATCCGCCGGATCGCCGCTGGACTGACCCGGTACGGGGCCGTCGCCACGTTCTCCTTCCGCGGCCACGGGGCGTCCGGCGGGCGCTCCACGGTCGGCGACCGCGAGGTGCTGGACCTGGCCGCGGCGGTCGACCGGGCCCGCGGCCTCGGGCACGCGCGCGTGGTGACCGTCGGCTTCTCCATGGGCGGCTCGGTGGTGCTGCGGCACGCGGCGCTGCACGGGGGCGTCGACGCGGTGGTCTCGGTCAGCTCACCGGCCCGCTGGTACTACCGGGGCACCGCCGCCATGCGGCGCCTGCACTGGCTGGTGCTGCGCCCCGAGGGCCGGCTCGTCGGCCGCTACGCCCTGCGCACCCGCATCCACGACCGGGACTGGGACCCGGTGCCGCTCTCCCCGGTCGAGGCGGTGCCGAGGATCGCGCCGGCGCCGCTGCTGATCGTGCACGGCGACAGGGACGGCTACTTCCCCCTCGACCACCCCCGGATGCTGGCCGAGGCCGCCGGTGACCACGGCGAACTCTGGCTGGAGCCCGGCATGGGCCACGCCGAGCACGCCACCACGGCCGGACTCCTGGGCCGTATCGGGGACTGGGCCGTCTCCCGGGCGGGCTAGCCTGACGGTGCCCGCAGCCCGTCGGCGGAGAAGGCCGGCGGGGTCGACAGAGGAACCAGAAGGACTCAGATGGCAAAGGTCACGGTGCGCTACTGGGCCGCCGCGAAGGCCGCCGCCGGGACGGCCGAGGAGCCGTACGAGGCGGACACGCTCGCCGCGGCGCTCGACGCCGTGCGCGCGCGGCACTCCGCCGAACTGGCACGCGTGCTGCCGCGCTGCTCCTTCCTCGTCGACGGCGATCCCGTGGGCACGCGCGGACATGAGACGGTACGGCTGGCCGACGGCGGCACGGTCGAGGTGCTCCCGCCGTTCGCAGGAGGGTGACGACCGACCGATGACGAACCAGCCGTTCGACGAATTCGACAGACACGAGCCGCCGCGGTGGCAGGGGCCCGCGCAGGGGTACGACGACCCGCACGAGGCCGAGCAGTACACGCAGCAGTGGCAGGGGCAGACCTGGGAGACGGCCGTGCAGCCGCCGGTGCCGGCGGCCCCGGCGGAGGAGACGGCGTACCTGCCGCAGCAGCAGTACCAGCAGCAGCCACAGCCACGGCAGTACCAACAGCCGCAGCAGTACCAGCCGCAGCCCCAGCAGCCGTATCAGCAGCCGCAGCAGTACGGGCAGCAACACGGGCAGCCGCGGCAGTACGGGCAGCCACACGGGCAGCCGCGGCAGTACGGGCAGCCACACGGGCAGCCGCAGCAGTACCCGGCGCAGAGCTACACGCCGCCGCCGCAGCCGTACGAGCCGGCCCAGCCGCAGCCCCAGCCGTACGAGCCGCCGCGGCCGCAGCCGTACGAGCCGCCCCCCGCGGCGGAGCCCGCGGCCCCGGACACCGGGTACGGTCCCGCCACCATCGCCGGGAACGCCCGGATCACCGATGCCCAGCGGGCCCGCGCCGAGGGCCGTTCGCCGATCATCGAGCCCGGCGGGCAGCCGGCCGCGCTCACCGCTCTGCTGGGGCTGCTGCTGGCCGGTGCCGCGGCGGTCGGCAGCTACGCCCTGCTCGTGCCGCTGGTCGTGCTCCAGGCGGTCACCGCGGCGGGCTGGTTCCGGCTGAACGGCATGTGGCCGGCCCGGCAGGGCATCGCGCTGGGCTTCCTCGGCGCGCTGGTCGCGGACGCGGCGCTGCTGGCCTCCGACCGCTCCCCGGCGGCCCTGCTCGGCACGATCGCGGTGTGGGTGCTCCTCTCCCTCGTCCTGCACCTGCGGTCGCACGCCGATCCGGACGAGCGGATGTACGGCCTGACGGCCACCGTCGTCGCCTCGGCGCTGGCGATCGTGGCGGGCGGCTGGCTGGCGGCCGACGCGGACGCGGTGACGGCCGGCGCGATCGCGGTGGCGGTCGCCGCCCTGGTCCGCGTCCTGCCGTTGCCGACGCCGGTGTCGGTGGCCGTGGCGCTGCTCGCCGCGGCCGGTGCCGGGTTCGCGGCCGGCGGGGTGACGGACCTCGGCTCGTCGGGGGCGCTGCTCGGGGCGGGCGCGGCGGTGTGCGCGCTGGTCGGTCACCGGGTGGCGAGCTACGACTATCCGTCCCGGTTCGTACACTTCACCGCGGGTGTGGCCCTGCCGCTGAGCGCGGCGGCTCCGGCGGTGTGGGCGCTCGGGCGGGTGCTGGGCTGACCGTGCCGCCGTCCGGCACTGTCACAGATGATCGACGGATTCTCCGGGGTCGGCCGGGGGCGGCTACCGTGGCTCTCGACCGTGAAGTCCGCTGGGGTGGGAAGAAATGCGCGCACTGCGAATACTGCTGATCGTCGTCGTGGTCCTGGGCGGACTCTTCGTGGCCGCCGACCGGCTCGCGGTGAACTTCGCGGAGGGCGAGGTGGCGGAGAAGCTGAAGGCCCAGGAGGACCTGACCGCCACCCCGGACGTGTCGATCAACGGCTTCCCCTTCCTCACCCAGGTCGCGGGCCGTGAACTGGACGACGTCGAGGTCACCATGGACGAGTACGCGGCGACGGCCGGCGGCGGCACGCAGCAGGTCCGGATCGACGACCTGAGGGCGCACATGAAGGGCGTCGAGTTCTCCGGCGACTACAGCTCCGCCACCGCGGCCAGCGCGTCCGGCACGGCGACCGTCTCCTACGACGAGCTGCTGAAGGCCGCGGGGTCGGACCCCGTGCAGATCACCCCCGGCGTCACCGCCGGCATCGTCGGCCTCTCGGACGGCGGCGACGGCAAGATCGATGTCGCCGTGGAGGCGACGGTGCTCGGCACCAAGCTGCCCGAGCCGATCCACGTACTCAGTTCCGTGACGGTCGAGGGCGACAAGGTCGGGGTGACCGCCGACGACCTGCCGTCGTTCGGCGAGGTGGAGCTGTCCGACTCCCAGGTCCGGCAGATCACCGACTTCCAGCAGGTGATCGACGAACTGCCCGGCGGCGTCCGGCTGGACAAGGTCGAGGCGGCGAAGGACGGCGTCGTGATCTCGGTGACGGGTTCGAACGTCCGGCTGGCCGGGTAGGACGGAAACCGGCCGGGCAGGACGGGGTCCGGCCGGGCAGGACGGAAACCGGCCGGGCAGGGCCGGATGGAACGGAGCCCGGGCGGGTGGCCGACCGGCCGGCCCGCCGCGCGGAACGGACGGCGACTGTCCGACAGGTGAGACGACGATGTCCGCCCGGTAGGGCACGGGGTGGCGCACCCCGCTCTCCGTCCCGGATCGCGGACCATCCTGTCTCAGAATCCGATACGACGGTGACACGTCCGCCAGGTCGTCCCTACGATCGGACACTATGCAGTGCCTTTCGAGCGTCTCCGGGCCGCGGGGACAGGCGGATCTCACGAAGCGGCGGGCAGTGGACCTGTGCCGCGTTTCCGCCATGCTCTGTCGCCCGTTCTGAGCGGAAGTCCGTCTTCCGTATTCGCCGCCTGCCCTGATCGAGGGCATGGGTGCGCCGTGCGCGCGCCCGCCGCACTCGCACGCCCCGCCGCAACTGCCCCGGAGGAGAGAACATGAGCCGCAGCGACGTACTGGTCGACGCCGACTGGCTGCAGGACCACCTGGACGACGAGAACATCGCGATCGTCGAGGTGGACGAGGACACGTCCGCGTACGACAAGAACCACATCAAGAACGCGATCAAGATCGACTGGACCAAGGACCTCCAGGACCCGGTCCGCCGTGACTTCATCGACCAGGAGGGCTTCGAGAAGCTCCTGTCGGCGAAGGGCATCGCCAACGACACGCTGGTGATCCTCTACGGCGGCAACAACAACTGGTTCGCCTCC
The DNA here is from genome assembly GCF_054956795.1 of Streptomyces sp. SYSU D01066-1. Taxonomy (NCBI): domain Bacteria; kingdom Bacillati; phylum Actinomycetota; class Actinomycetes; order Kitasatosporales; family Streptomycetaceae; genus Streptomyces; species Streptomyces sp. SYSU D01066-1. The sequence goes on from NZ_JBUDHV010000027.1 coordinate 29,825, forward strand.
TACGCCTACTGGTACTTCAAGCTGTACGGCCACGAGAACGTCAAGCTGCTCGACGGCGGCCGCAAGAAGTGGGAGCTGGACGCCCGCGAGCTGGTCGAGGAGGTCCCCGAGCGGGCCGCCACGAACTACAAGGCCAAGCCGCAGGACACCTCCATCCGCGCCTTCCGCGACGACGTCGTCAAGGCGATCGGCGCGCAGAACCTGGTCGACGTCCGCTCGCCCGACGAGTTCTCCGGCAAGCTGCTCGCCCCGGCCCACCTGCCGCAGGAGCAGTCGCAGCGCCCGGGCCACGTCCCGTCCGCGCGCAACATCCCGTGGTCGAAGAACGCCAACGACGACGGCACCTTCAAGTCCGACGACGAGCTGAAGAAGCTCTACGAGGACGAGCAGGTCGACCTGGACAAGGACACCATCGCCTACTGCCGCATCGGCGAGCGCTCGGCCCTGACCTGGTTCGTGCTGCACGAGCTGCTGGGCGTGGAGAACGTCAAGAACTACGACGGCTCCTGGACCGAGTACGGCTCCCTGGTCGGCGTGCCGATCGAGCTCGGCCCCGCCAAGTAACCGCTGCTACCCGCGACGACCCGCGACCTTAAGGACTACGGACATGTGTGGAGCGAAGGCCGGCGGCCCCGACGCCTCGACGATCAGGCCCGGTGAGACCACCATCCAGGGTCAGGTGACCCGTGACGGCGAGCCGGTGACGGGCTACGTCCGTCTGCTGGACGCCACCGGCGAGTTCACGGCGGAGGTCCCGACCTCCGCGACGGGCCAGTTCCGCTTCTACGCGGCCGAGGGCACCTGGACCGTCCGCGCCCTGGTCCCGGGTGGCACGGCGGACCGCACGGTGGTCGCCCAGCAGGGCGGCCTGGCGGAGGTCGCGATCGCCGTCTGACGGCGTGCGTGAGGCATGGGTGACGGCCGAGGGCCGCGCCCCACGGGTCGGACGCCCGGGGTGCGGCCCTCCGGCGTGTGCGGACCTACCCTGAGAAACGTGTACGAACGGCGGCGGCGCGTGTACTTCGCCCTGATGGGCACCTGTATCGCGCTCTACGTGCTGGCCTGGGGCGTCGTCCGGCTCTGGTCCGTCCCGGCGGCCGTCGCCCTGTGCGTGGTCGCCATGGTCATCCCGCCGCTCGCCGCGATCGTCGCCAACCGCCGCGGTCCCGAGGACCGCTGGTGGGACGATCCGTCGGGGGACCCGGAGTCGGACGAGTGGTGGGACGAGCTGGACGGCAGGAAGCGGCGACGGTGATCCGGGCGGCTCAGTAGACGAGCGCCTGGGCGCCGTCCGCCAGGGCCTCCTGCACGAAGACCTGGGCGCCGGCGATGCGGACGCCCGCGATGACGTCCTCCTCGGTGATGCCGCGCCGGGCGGCGCACTGGGTGCACAGCGTCAGCCGGCCGCCGCTCAGCAGGGAGTCGATCAGGTCGGGCAGCGGTGCCGCGTGCGGCAGTTCGAACTCGGCGGCGCGGCCCGGCAGGGCGAACCAGGCGGACTCGCCGGTCAGCCACATCGAGACGTCCACGCCACTGGCCACGGCCACCGCCGCCACCGTGAACGCCTGCGAGCAGCGTTCGGGGGCATCGGCCCCCGCGGTCACCTTGATCACTAGCTTCTTCGCCATGGCCGAATCGTAATCAACGCCCCCGCAACCCCTTGTGCTGGCCATGAGTCTCCTGTGCGCGCTCGGCCCCGCCCGCACCCTGCGCGGCGCCGGCGGGTCCGTCCGGGACGAGGACTTCCCCGAGCAGGCCACCGCCACCGGCGTCACCCGCATGATCTGCACGGAGGCCGAGCCCTACGGCGTCGAGCGGGTACGGCACGGCTGCCTCGCCGCCGGCGACGTCCTCGCCCTCGTCGCGCAGTCCCGCGAGGGCGCCGCGCGGGCCGTCCCCTTCCAGCGGACCGTGGCGCTCCAGAACCGGTTGCCCACCTGACCCGGCGGGGAGGGCGTACCTCACCCGACAGGGCCGGGCCCCGGCCGCGTAAGCTGGGCCCCGGCCCTGTGCACACCACCGCACCCCCGCTCAAGGAGCACCCCGTGGAGATCTTCTTCGAAGCCCTGCTGGTCCTGGTCTGCGTCGGCGTCCTCGCCTTCGCCGGACTGACCGTGAAGAAGCTGTTCCAGGGCCAGCGCTGACCCCCACGCCAGGAAGCACGTCAGGAAGTAAGTTCCGCTCATGATCGAGATCCCGTCCGACCTGCACAAGGACCTCGTCCCGCTCGCCTTCCTGCTCGGCAGCTGGGCCGGCGCGGGCGTGCACGACTTCCCCGGCGCCGAGAAGTGCAACTTCGGTCAGGAGGTCACCTTCACCCACGACGGACGTGCCTTCCTGGAGTACGCCTCCCACACCTGGGTGCTCGACAACGAGGGCAACAAGGTCCGCCCGCTCGAGTCCGAGCACGGCTTCTGGCGCATCGACGCCGACCGCAAGGTCGAGGTGACGATGACCCGCGACGACGGCGTCATCGAGATCTGGTACGGCGAGATGGCCCCCCAGAAGCCGCAGATCGACCTGGTGACGGACGCCGTGGCCCGCACCGCCGCCGCCCGGCCCTACACCGGCGGCAAGCGGCTGTACGGCTACGTCAAGAGCGACCTGATGTGGGTCGGCGAGAAGCAGACCCCCGAGGTCGAACTGCGCCCCTACATGTCCGCGCACCTGAAGAAGGTCGTCACCCCCGAGGACGTCGAGCGCTGGGCCAAGGCCCTCCCCGACGACATGCCGGACGACGGGATCGCCTTCTTCAAGTAGGTCCCCGCGGGCAGACCCCTGTTCGTGCACGACACGTTCCCCCGGGCCGCGCGGCCCGGGGGAACGTGTGCGTTCGGGCCGCGCGGCGCGAGGGGACGGCGGAAGGCGGGTGACGGAGGACGCAGCGGCCCGCCGGAGCGAGTTCGACCGGTCGCGGTACGTCGCCTCCTTGCTCGCGCCGGGAGGCCGGGCCGCCGTGCTGCTGCCGGCTGGGCCTCCTTCGACACCGGTGCCGCCCAGGCGGTGCGGGCGGGCCGGGGCGAGGCCGGGGCCGGGGCTGGGGCCGTGGGGTGGGTGAGAGCGTCCGGGGCTGGGCCGGGGCCGTGGAGTGGGTGAGAGCGTCCGGGGCCTGGGAGGGCTGCCGGTTCTCGTGCCGCCGTTCGCGGGACAAGCGACGACCGGCGCCACGCTCGCCGTCCTCGCCGTCCTCGCCGTCCTCGGCGCCGAGATCCAGGCGCACACCGGGGTCGCCCGCGCGGCCGGCGGCTGCCGCAGCGTGCTCGCCGACGCATTGATGAACGGCTTTCTGCCGGCCGAGCCGTGATCCGGCCCGCGCGGTCCTAGACTGGCCGGTGTGGTGAGCACCGACTGGAAGAGCGACCTGAGGCAGCGCGGCTACCGGCTGACCCCGCAGCGGCAACTGGTGCTGGAGGCAGTGGACACCCTTGAGCACGCGACCCCCGACGCCATCCTCGGCGAGGTGCGCAAGACGGCGTCGGGGGTCAACATCTCCACGGTCTACCGGACGCTGGAGCTGCTGGAGGAGCTGGGCCTGGTCAGCCACGCCCACCTCGGGCACGGGGCGCCGACCTACCACCTGGCCGACCGCCACCACCACATCCACCTGGTCTGCCGGGACTGCACCGACGTCATCGAGGCCGACCTGTCGGTGGCCGCCGACTTCACCGCCCAGCTGCGCGAGCGGTTCGGCTTCGACACCGACATGAAGCACTTCGCGATCTTCGGCCGGTGCCAGGACTGTTCGCTCAAGGGTTCAACTACCGAGTCGTAGACCGGTCGTGGTCCGGTCGTAGGCTTGAAGCATGAAAAGCCCTCTGCTGTCCCTGCCCGGCGCCGTCCCCGCCGAGGGGGTGGACGAAGGCGTCGCCGCCCACTACGGCGACCTGTTCCGCGAGCAGCGTGCCCTCGCCGGCGGCACCGGTTTCGTCGACCTCTCGCACCGCGGGGTCGTCACCGTCACCGGCGACGACCGGCTGAGCTGGCTGCACCTGCTGCTCACCCAGCACGTCAGCGACCTGCCGGCCGGACAGGCCACCGAGGCGCTGATCCTCTCCGCCAACGGGCACATCGAGCACGCCCTGTACCTGGTCGACGACGGGGAGACGGTCTGGGCGCACGTCGAGCCCGGCACCCGCGAGGCGCTGGTCGCCTACCTGGAGTCGATGAAGTTCTTCTACCGGGTCGAGGTCGCGGACCGCACCGGGGACATCGCCGTCGTGCACCTGCCCGCCGGTTCCATCACGCCGGCCCCCGAGGGCGTCGCCGTGCGGGAGACCCCGTACGGGCGGGATCTCTTCCTGCCCCGCGAGGAGCTGGAGGCGTACGCCGCGCAGGCCGGGCCCCCGGCCGGGCTGCTGGCGTACGAGGCGCTGCGGGTCGAGCAGCACCGGCCCCGGCTCGGCTTCGAGACCGACCACCGCACCATCCCGCACGAGCTGGGCTGGATCGGCAGCGCCGTCCATCTCCAGAAGGGCTGCTACCGCGGGCAGGAGACCGTCGCCCGGGTGCAGAACCTGGGCAAGCCGCCGCGCCGGCTGGTCTTCCTGCACCTGGACGGCAGCGAGGTGCACCTGCCGGCGGCGGGGACGGAGATCCGGCTCGCGGACGACGGGGCGGAGGGCCGGAAGATCGGCTTCGTCACCACCTCCGTACGCCACCACGAGCTGGGCCCGGTCGCGCTCGCCCTGGTGAAGCGGAACGTCCCGGTGGACGCCCGGCTGATCGCCGGGGACACGGCGGCGGCCCAGGAGACGGTCGTCGCGCCCTAGACGCGTTGCCCTGTGAGGTGCCTGGGTCCAGGATGCTGTGGGTTCCCGGATGCCGTGGGTTTCCGGGAGCCCTGGGTTTCCAGGAGTCCCTGGATCCTCGGAGGTCCCTGGACCCCCGGAGGCCGCTAGATCTCCAGGAGGACGGTGAACGGGCCGTCGTTCGTCAGCGACACCCGCATGTGCGCGCCGAACCGGCCCGTCGCCACGGTCGCGCCCAGCGCGCGCAGCCGGTCCACCACCTCGTCGACGAGCGGTTCGGCGACCTCGCCGGGCGCGGCGGCGTTCCAGGTGGGGCGGCGGCCCTTGCGGGCGTCGCCGTAAAGGGTGAACTGGCTGACCACGAGGAGCGGTGCGCCGACGTCGCTGCACGACCTCTCGTCCGCCAGCATCCGGAGCGACCAGAGCTTGCGGGCCAGCTGCGCGGCCTTCTCCTTCGTGTCGCCGTGGGTGACCCCGACCAGGGCGCACAGGCCCTCGCCCTCGAATCCGCCCACCGTCTCGCCGTCCACGACGACGCTCGCGCCGTCCGCCCTCTGCACCACCGCTCGCATGCGGCCATGATGCCGTGCGCCCCCCGGGCACCGGCGGGCGGCCCCGTACGGGTTTCTTTTCGGCCCCGAACCCCCCATCTGGGGCTGATCGGGGGCACTCGGTCACATAGCGGCCAGCCGGGGTGGCACGATGCTCCCAGACGCCGGTCGAGGGGACGGTTGAGGCACATGAGCACACCGAGCACCGGGCAGCCGTCGAGCACTGTCTCGTTGACGTACCCGGTCGGCAGAGACAGGCTCCGGCCGCCCGTGCAGCGCACGGACAGCCCCGAGCTGCCCGCGGATCCGCCCGCGGGCACGCTCCCAGGGGGGAGCACACAGGCATCGCAGGAGGCGGCACAGGGGACGACAGGGAAGACCGATCTGACCGTACTGAGTCTGCCCGAGCTGCGCACGCTGCGCAGGGACGCCCAGCGCGAGGAGGCCGACCTGAGTTATGTACGCCGGCTGCTGCAGGGGCGGATCGACATCCTGCGCGCCGAGCTGGCCCGGCGCGGGCCGGCCTCCGTGGTGGCGCCGGAGCAGTCGGTGGTGGAGCGGCTGCCGGAGATCCTGACGGACGCTCCGGCGCGGCACCGCTCCTCGGCCCGGCACGTGACGCTGGGCACGCCGCGCAGCGAGGAGTACCGGCAACTGGCCGCCGAGATGCTGGACGAGGTCGAGCTGTCGGACCTGCAGGCGCGCACCGATCCGGAGCTGACGGCGGCGATGGGGCGGCTGGTGGGCTACGAGCAGCAGGTGTCCCGGCGACGCCAGCGGCTCCAGCGCACGGCGGACGGCTGCAGCGCCGAGATCGCACGCCGGTACCGTGAAGGGGAAGCACAAGTAGACGACCTGCTGGCGTGACGGGCCGGCCCGGTGAACCCGGGCCACCGGCTCGGCCGACCGACCGGCGGGTCCCCTGTCGGAAGGCAACCGCCGATGCCCGCGTCCCCGCAGCCCACGTCCGGGTCCCCGTCCCCGTCCCAGCCCCGGTCCGGGGCCGGGCCCGCACCCGCTGCGCCGCCCGTCCTCGCCGAGGTCGTGCGGTCCGGGTTCGTCGAGGGCCGCCATCGCGGCAGCCTGGTGGTGCTGGGCGCGGACGGGGCGGTGGACCTGGCGCTCGGGGACCCGGCCGCCCCCGTCTTCCCGCGCTCGGCCAACAAGCCGATGCAGGCCGCCGGTGTGCTGCGCGCGGGGCTGGAGCTGACGGGGGAGCGGCTGGCGCTGGCCGCCGCGAGCCACTCCGGAGAATCGTTTCACCTTGATCTCGTACGGCGGTTGCTCGCCGAGCAGGGACTGGACGCGGCCCAGCTCCAGTGCCCGCCCGACCTGCCGCTCGACCCCGAGGAGCGGGACGCGTACCTGGCCTCGGGCGCCGTACCGGACCGGGTGACCATGAACTGCTCCGGCAAGCACACCGCCATGCTGGCCGTCTGCGCCCGGCGCGGCTGGCCGCTGGAGAGCTACCTGGATCCCGGCCACCCGCTCCAGCGGCTCATCCACGAGGTGGTCGAGGAGGCCGCCGGGGAGCCGGTCGGCACCGTCGGCACCGACGGGTGCGGGGCGCCGCTGATGGCGATCTCGCTGACCGGGCTGGCCCGCGCCTTCCGCTCCTTCGTCCTCGCCGCGCCGGGCTCGGCCGAACGCCGGGTCGCCGACGCCATGCGGGCCCACCCCGAGTACGTCGCCGGCACCCGCCGCGCCGACACCTGGCTGATGCGGGAGGTGCCGGGGGCTCTGTCCAAGATGGGCGCCGAGGCGGTCCAGGCGGTGGCCCTGCCCGACGGCCGCGCCCTCGCCTTCAAGATCGAGGACGGGGCGACCCGGGCGCTCGGCCCGGTACTGGCCCGCGCGCTGGCCCTGCTGGGCGTGGACGCGCCGGTGGTCGAGCGGATCGGACGGTCGCCGCTGTTCGGCGGGGGCCGCGAGGTGGGGGAGATCCGCGCCGCGTTCTGAGCGCGGACACGGGCTTTTCGGGCGCCGGCACGGTGTTCCGGGTGCGGACACCGGCTTTTCGGACGCCGGCACGGTGCTCCGGGTGCCGGGGCCGGTGTTCCGTTCCCCGGCGCCCCCGCACGCGGCGGGCGGTGGCGGCCGGTGGCTGGAGGCGTTCGGGAGCGGGGCGTCCTGCCGGGTGGTGGCCGAGGGGCGGGGACCCGGCCCGGGTCCGGCGGGCTGTCCACGGCGCTCGGGCCGCCCGTGCGCACCCGTGGCCGACACGAGAACGGGCAGGCGTACCGCCGGCTGGAGGGCGTGCGGTCGGTCTGCGTCGGCCTCGGCCGTGACCGCGTCGTGTCCGGCGCCGGTCCGGACGCGCCCGGTGTCCGCCGGGCGGCCGGCTGCCGTGCCGTCGCCCTGGTGGTGGCTGCCGGGGGTCGGCTCTCGTGCCGTCGTCCCGGTGGTGGCTGCCGGGGGCCGGCTGCCGTGCCGTCGCCCTGGTGGTGGCCCGCCGGCGCGCTCGGCCCGTCGGCGGGCCGTCCGGCCTGGGTGCGGGCGGGCGGCCGGGGCTGCGTACGCTCGCCCCATGACCGAGCCCGGCCTGCGCGAGCGCAAGAAGCAGCGGACGTACCGCGTCCTGTCCGACACCGCCGTCCGGCTGTTCCTGGAGCGGGGCTTCGACGCCGTGTCGGTCGCCGAGGTGGCCGCCGCGGCCGAGGTCTCCAAGCCGACGCTGTTCCGGTACTTCCCGGTCAAGGAGGACCTGGTCCTGTACCGGATCGCCGACCACGAGGGCGAGGCCGCGCGGGTGGCGGCCCAGGGCCCGGACCCGGTGACGGCGCTGCGGCGGCACTTCCTGGCGGGGCTGGAGCGGTGCGACCCGGTGACCGGGCTGAACGACGACCCCGAGGTGCTCGCCTTCCACCGGCTGCTCTACGGCACCCCCGCCCTCGCCGCCCGGGTCCACACCTACCAGGAACGCTCCGAGGCCGCGCTCGCCGACGCCCTCGGCGGCGACCTGGAGGCCCGGCTGGCGGCGGCCCAGATCATCGCCGTGCAGCGCGTCCTGGCGCTGGAGAACTGGCGGCGGATCGCGGCCGGGGAACGGCTCGCGGACGTACGGGAGGACGCGGTGGCCGCGGCCGGGCGGGCGTTCGGACGGCTGGCCGCCGGACTGCCGCACCTCACCGGGAGCGGTACGGAAAGCGATACGGAGTAAATTATTTAACTAGGTTACGCTATTCCGGTAGGCTCGGCGGAATGACGTCACCCGACCCCGTCCTGCGGGCCGCCCTCGCCCAGGAGCGCGCCCACCACGAGCACTGCCGCGCCGCCCTCGCCGGGATGGTCGACGGCGCCCAAGAACACGTCGTCACCGGCGAGGACGTCTCCGCCTCCGGTGCCGACGCCGAGGTCCTCGGGCACCGGCTGCGCAGCCGCGCCAAGGAGCTGCGCGAACTGCCCGAGGGGCCCCTGTTCTTCGGACGGCTGGACCTCGCCGAAGGGCCGCTGCACATCGGGCGGCTGCGGATCTCCGAGCACCCGGCCGCCCCGCCGCTGGTCGTCGACTGGCGGGCCCCCGTCTCCCGCGCCTTCTACCAGGCCACCGCCCGCGATCCACAGGGTGTGGACGTCCGGCGCCGGTTCGGCTGGGCGCCGGGCAGCCGGGGCGACTCCGCCGACCTGACCGGCCTGGAGGACGAGCACCTGGGCCGGGGCGAGTCCCGGGCCGGCGAGATCCTCGCCCGCGAGATCGAACGGCCCCGGGTCGGGCCCATGCGGGACATCGCCGCGACCATCCAGCCCGAGCAGGACGACCTGGTCCGGGCCGCCCTGAACCAGTCGCTCTGCGTCCAGGGCGCCCCGGGCACCGGCAAGACCGCCGTCGGCCTGCACCGGGCCGCCTACCTCCTCTACACGCACCCCCGGCGGATGCGGCGCGGCGGACTGCTGGTCCTCGGGCCCAGCCGCGCCTTCCTCGGCTACATCGCGGAGGTGCTGCCCGCCCTCGGGGAGAGCGGGGTGCGGCAGTCGACGCTGACGGAGGAGATCGCCCGGCACCCGGTCACCGGGACCGAGGGGGCGCGGGCCGCCGCCGTCAAGCACGACGTCCGGATGGCCGAGGTGCTGCGCCGGGCGCTGTACGGGAGGGTGCGCGCCGAGGCCGCGGGGGATCTGGAGGTGCCGGACGGGTCCGTCCGCCGGCGGGTGCCGGCCGGCGAACTGGCGCGGATCGTGGCGGACGTACGGGCCGGGGAACCACCGTACGGCACCGGGCGGGAGCGGGTGCGGGCCCGGATCGTGCGGCACCTCCAGGACCAGGCCGAACGGCGCGGCGAGACGTGCGGCGCGGCCTGGGTGCGGCGGACGGGGCGGTCCCGGCCGGTCACCGCCTGCGTGGACGCCGTGTGGCCGCGGGTGCGGCCCGAGGAGGTCGTCGCCGGGCTCCTGGCCGACCCGGCGGCCCTGGCCGGGGCGGCCGAGGGGCTGCTGGACGGTGAGGAGCGGCGGACGCTGCTGTGGGAGAGGCCGCCGAGGTCGTGGCGGTCGGCCCGCTGGTCCGCCGCCGACCTGGTCCTCCTCGACGAGGCCGCCGGGCTCCTGGACCGCCCCGAGGGCTACGGCCACGTCGTCGTCGACGAGGCGCAGGACCTCTCCCCGATGGAGTGCCGGGCCATCGCCCGCCGGTCCGCCTTCGGGTCGCTCACCGTCCTGGGGGACCTGGCGCAGGGGACCACGCCGTGGGCGGCGCGGTCCTGGCGTACGGTCCTCGGCCACCTCGGCCGGCCGGACGCGGCCGTGGTGGAGCTGACCACCGGGCACCGGGTGCCGAAGGCGGTCGTCGGCCTGGCCAACCGGCTGCTCGGACGGCTGGACGTGGACGTCCCGGCCGCCCGTTCCCTGCGCCGGGACGGTGAGCTGACGGTGCGGCGGGTGGCGCCAAAGGGCGTGCCGGGCGCGGTCGTGGCCGCCGTGCGCGCCGCGCTCGCCCGGGAGGGGTCGGTGGGGGTGATCGCGGCCGGCGCGGACGTGGACGCGGTGCGCGCGGCCCTCGCCGCCGCCGGGATCACCGCGGGCGGCCCCGACGACCCGGGCGCCCGCCCGGCCGTGGTCCCGGCGCGTGCGGTCAAGGGGCTGGAGTACGACCACGTCGTCGCCGTCGAACCGGCGGCGATCGCGGCGGCGGAGGAGCGGGGACTCAACCGGCTGTACGTCGTCCTGACCCGGGCGGTGTCGCGGCTGGACGTGGTGCACGGGCGGCCGCTGCCGTTCTGAGCGGGGTTCAGGCGAGGAGGCCGCCCGGGGAGAGGGCCAGCTCGGCGAAGCGCTCGCCGATGCGCAGGTGGGCGGCGGCGTCCGGGTGGAGGCCGTCGGGCAGGGGGAGTTCGGCGTGATCGTCCTCGCCGTACAGGGCGCGGCCGTCCAGGTGGCGCAGGTGCGGGTCGTCACCCGAGCGGTCGCGGACGATGCGGGCGAGTTCCTCGCGGACGACGGTGAGGGTGAGCTTTCCGGCGGCGACCTCGGCGGGGTCGCCGGCGGCGTGGAAGCCGAGCCGGCCCTCGGCGAGCGCGGCGGGGTCGAAGGCGGTGGGGCCGGGGGTGTCCTCGTGCAGGGGGCAGTAGACCGGGGAAATCACCAGGAGGGGGGTCGTCGGGTGGCCCTCGCGGATGGTGTCCAGGAAGCCGTGCACGGCCGGGCCGAAGGCGCGCAGCCGCATCAGGTCGGCGTTGACGAGGTTGATGCCGATCTTGACGCTGATCAGGTCGGCGGGGGTGTCCCGCAGCGCGCGGGCGGTGAACGGGTCGAGCAGGGCGCTGCCGGCCAGGCCCAGGTTGACCAGCTCCACCCCGGCGCGCAGGGCGGCGCGGGCGGGCCAGGTGCCGGTGGGGTCCGCGGCGTCCGAGCCGTGGCTGATCGAACTGCCGTGGTGCAGCCAGACCTTGCGGCCCCGGTCGGGGACGGGCCCGGCGGGGGCGTCGGTGCGCAGGGCGACCAGCTCGGTCGTCTCGTTGTGCGGCAGCCAGATCTCGACGTCCTTGTCGCGGTCCGGCAGGTCCGTGAAGCGCAGGGTGACAGGGGCGCCGGGGCGGTGCTCGGCGCTGCCCGTGCCCAGGTCGACGGTGAGGGTGTGGCCGCCGGTGGCGGTGGCCCGGGCGTGCGGGACGCCGTCGACCAGGAGTTCGTAGACGCCGTCCGGGCGGGGCGGGGCACCGGTGTAGGCGCGCTTGGTGGGGAGGGTGTCGAGTTCGACGGTGGTGGCGCGGGTGCGCAAGGCCAGCCGCACGCCGGAGGGCTGGCTCTCGGCCAGGGCGAGCTGCGGGTCGGCGCACTGGGCACGGGCGCGGACGGGGAGCCGGTGCGGCAGCAGGCCGTGCGGGGTGCGTTCCAGGTCGAGGGCGCCGCGGAGGAGGTTCGGGGTGGTGAGGGGGATGGTGTGCATGGTCAGTGACCTGTCGGTGAGGGGGCGGGGGCCCCGGGCCAGTTGCGCAGCAGGGCGTCGAGGACGCGGGACCAGGACTTGTCGGGGCCGGAAGAGCTGTGGCTGAAGCTGCCGCCCAGCTCCATCCCTGATCTTGCGTGGGTATCCCCGGCTTCAGCCGGGGAGGGAAACGCATCCTAGAACCGGAGGCGCGCAGCGCCGGAGTCCGCTGCGCTTCTTCGGCGACGGTCGGACGGGCCGCTTCTGGCCCTCGATGTAAGGCCCCCGCACCGAAGCCGGACCCCGAGACACCGGGCGGCTTCCTGCCCGACGGGGCCGCCGCCGAGGCGGGCCTCAATCGTTCGATCACCGATGCCGGATGGGGAGGGGTGTTCCTGACGACCCTGCACGCCAAGGCTGAAAGCGCCGGACGAGACGTGATCGCCGTGGACCCCCGCGACACCTCCCGGACCTGCCCCGAATGCGGGCACGTCTCAGCGGAGAACCGGTCCGCCCAGGAGAGGTTCCACTGCGTCTCGTGTGGCCACAGCGCGCACGCCGACACGGTGGGCTCCCTGAACGCGTCCTACGGGCCGGGTTGGTCCGTCGCGAAGCCGCACCGGCATAGCGAGAAGCCCCCACCTTCAGGCGGGGGAGGAGTCACGCTGACGTAGCGGTAGAAGACGCTGCCGAGGAGGCGGACGGCGTGGGTCTGGTCGGGTTCGGCCAGGTCGTAGCCGCGCGCAGCTGGGCCTGCCGGTGAGTCCGGCGCCGGGCTGGGCGCCGCCCCGCGCGCCTACGGCCTGGAGGACTCCGCCGCCGTCCACGCCATCCGCTGCCTGTGCGCGGCCGTCGCGGGCCCGACGCCGGGACCGACTGCCGCGACGGTGCCGGCCGCCTCGAAACCCGGCGGGAACGGCACGGGCAGCTCGGGGAGGGCGGTCTGCCGCATCAGGCCGGTCCGTGTCCGGACGTCGCGAACCGGGCGCGGAGTCACTGTTGCAAGCGCCTTGCTTGCAATAGTTAGCAGAGTCGTGCATCGTGGAGGCATGGCATCGCTCAACGTCGGCAATCTCGGTGAGTACCTGCGCGAGCAGCGGCGCAGCGCGCAGCTGTCGCTGCGGCAGCTCGCCGATGCCGCGGGGGTGTCCAATCCGTACCTGAGCCAGATCGAGCGCGGGCTGCGCAAGCCGAGCGCGGAGGTGCTCCAGCAGGTCGCCAAGGCGTTGCGGATCTCCGCCGAGACGCTGTACGTGCGGGCCGGGATCCTGGACGCCGAGCGGGACAGGGAAGAGGTCGAGACGACGGCCGTCATCCTCGCCGATCCCACGCTCACCGAGCGGCAGAAGCAGGTGCTGCTCCAGATCTACGAGTCCTTCCGCAAGGAGAACGGCTTCGCGGCCGGTCCGCGGGAGGCGGCGAAGGCTCAGGACGGGGAGGGGCGCGACGGCGCCCCCGGCGGCGCCCGCGACGACGTGCGCGATGACGCGCGTGACGACGTGCGCGACGAAGCGCGTGACGACGCGCGCGACGACACCTCCATACGCGGCCCGCGCGCGGCAGGCGCGCGCACCCGCACGGCCGGCGGCGGCGACGCCGCCCCGCGGCGGACGGCCGGGTAGGAAGCGGCCGCCGGCCCCGCGCGGCAGACCCGTGTGGAGAACCGTACTGAGACCCGTACAACGCCCCGAAAACCCTCAGCCGAACGTGATCCGGGAGGACCGTCACCATGGCCATCACCGACGATCTGCGCAAGACCCTCAGCGACCCCAGGCCGCTCTACTTCGCCGCGGGCACCGCCGACCTGGCCTGGCAGCAGGCCAAGAAGGTGCCCGTCCTGGTGGACCAGCTGCGCACCGAGGCTCCCGCCCGCATCGAGGCGGTGCGCAACACCGACCCCAAGGCGGTCCAGGAGAAGGCCGCCGCCCGTGTCAAGGAGACGCAGGGGACGCTCCAGACCAAGGTCAACGAGTTCATCGGCTCCCTCGACACCGACCTCAAGAAGCTCGGCGAGACCGCCCAGGACCTCGCGCTGCGCTCGGTCGGCGTGGCCGCCGAGTACGCCGTGAAGGCCAAGGAGACCTACGAGAAGGTCGCCGAGCACGGCGAGCAGGCCGTGCGGACCTGGCGCGGCCAGGCCGCCGAGGGCATCGAGGACATCGCCGAGGAGGTCGAGGAACTGGCCGTGGCCGTCGAGCCGAAGGCCGAGCCGGTCGAGGTCGAGGAGGAGAGGCCCGCGGCGGCCGGCGCGGTGGCGACCCCGGCGACCGCGGCCGCCGCGGCCGACGCGGCGAGGAAGACGCCCGCCGCGCGGAAGGCCCCGGTGAAGAGGACCGCCACCGTCTCCACCACCAAGAAGTCCACGCCGTCTACCAAGTGACGACGGCGGACGGAACGGGCCGGGCACCCTCGGGGTGCCCGGCCCGTTGTGCGGGTACGGTGACGGCGTAGGGACGACCCGAGTCTGGTGGTGGACGTTGTGCTGATGCAGGGGTTCGCGGGCTTCATGTGGCTGCTGAGCATGGGCCTGATCGTGTTCAGCGGTTTCGCGTTGATCGACGCCGCCACGCGCCGTGAGGACGCCTACCGCGCGGCCGACAAGAAGACCAAGCCGTTCTGGCTGATCATCCTGGGGCTCGCCTTCGTGGTGAACCTGATCTTCGACATCCTGTCGTTCCTGCCGGTCATCGGCCTCATCGCCACGATCGTGTACATGGTCGACGTACGCCCCGCGCTGCGTGGCCTGCCGGGCGGCGGACGCAGCACCCGCCGGGGCAGCAGCAGCGACGGTCCCTACGGGCCGTACAACGGGGGGCGCTGACCCGCCGGTGCCGGGGCCCGGCGCCCCGCTCGGTGAACGGCCGCTCAGGCCACCCGGTCCAGCAGCACCACGGCCACGTCGTCCGCCAGCTCGCCGCCGTTCAGCCGGCGGACCTCGTTGACGGTGGCCCGCAGCAGCGCCTCCCCCCGCAGGCCCTGCGCGCGCTGCCGGCACACCAGCTCCACCATCCCGTCCTGCCCGAGCCGTTCCCGGCCCTCGCCGACATGGCCCTCGATCAGCCCGTCGGTGTAGAGCATCAGGCTCCACTCGGTCCCCAGCTCCACCTGCGTCCGGGGCCAGCGCGCCCCCGGCAGCAGCCCGAGCGCCGGGCCGTTGTCGTCGTACGGCAGCAGCCGCGCGGGTTCGCCGGGACAGGCGACCAGTGGTGCCGGGTGCCCGGCCAGGCACAGCCCGGCCCGGTGGCCGTCCGGCGCGATGTCCACGGTGCACAGCGTCGCGAAGATCTCGTCGTCCCCGCGCTCGTGCTCCAGCACCTCCTGGAGCGTGCCCAGCAACTGGTCGCCGCAGAGCCCGGCCAGGGTCAGCGCCCGCCAGGCGATCCGCAGCTCCACGCCGAGCGCCGCCTCGTCCGGGCCGTGCCCGCAGACGTCGCCGATCATGGCGTGCACGGTGCCGTCGGGGGTGCGGACGACGTCGTAGAAGTCGCCGCCGAGCAGGGCGCGGGAGCGGCCGGGGCGGTAGCGGGCGGCGAACCGCAGCGGGGAGCCGTCCAGCAGCGGGGTCGGCAGCAGGCCGCGCTCCAGCCGGCGGTTCTCCTGGGCGCGCAGCCTGCCCTCGGCCAGCCGCCGCTCGGCGGAGTCGGACCGCTTGCGCTCGACGGCGTACCGGATCGCGCGGCTCAGCAGCCGTCCGTCCAGTTCGTCGCGGAAGAGGTAGTCCTGGGCGCCGACCGCCACCGCCTCGGCGCCGCGCTCGGCGTCGGACGACGAGGTCAGGGCGAGGACGGCGTGCCGGGGCGCGAGTTCCAGTACGTGCCTGAGGACCGCCAGCTCGTCCTCGTCGCCCTCCGCTCCGCCGCCCGCGCGGCCGGGGTCGGACAGGGCGAGGTCCAGCAGGATGCAGTGGACGTCGTCGGTCAGCAGCCGCGCGGCCTCGGTGAGGTTGCGGGCGGTGCGGACGCGGATCGGCTTGCCGGCCTGGTCCAGCAGGTCGGGCACGATGGGCGAGCCGCCCGGGTCGTCCTCGATGAGCAGCAGGGTCAGGCTGGTGTGCGCGGCGGGCTCGGCGGCGGCCGGCTCCCGGCCGGTGTGCTGCCCGCCGGTGCCTGCGCCGGTACTTGTGTTTGTGCCTGCGCCGGTGCCGGTGCCTGCGTCGGCGCCGGTGTCCCGGGTGGTGTCCTTCCGCGGTGGGGCCTGCTCGACGGAAGGGCCGCCGTCATGGGACGCGGCCTGCGCCTGACCACTCTCCACGGCCGGGATCGCTCTCTGCCGCGGTACGGGTACGGGCATCGTCCTGGTTCCTTCCCTCCCCCCGAGGGCACGGCGGGGCGAGGGACCTCGACCCACCGACGGGGACCATAGCGGGTGCCGGGCGGGCAGCGGAATGGCGCACGGCACGTCGTTTTGCCAACCGCCACTGTCATATGCCGCGTTATGTACCGCAGTTGGGCGGCCGTCCGGGCCCCGGGGGATGACGAACGTCACGTCACCACGCGGACCGGACCGGGCGCCCGCGTGGGGCCGGTCACGTGGCGCGTCTCACGCCCGCCGACGGGGCGTGAGCGCCTGGCCGCGTGCGGTGCCGCCTGTGCCGCTTGTGCCGCGTGCGGTGCCGCCTGTGCCGTCCGTGCCGCGTGTCGTGCCGCCCGTGCGACACGGCTCGTGCGGTCCCGCCCGCGCCGGCCCGCACCGGCCCGCGCTGCCCCGGCCCGTGCTGCCCCGGCCCGCCCCGCGCCGGCCCGCCCGCGCCGTGGGCCCGCGCCGCGCGCCCGTCACGCCTCGGGCCGGACCACCCCGAGGATCGGCATGGTGCCCGCCCCCGTGACCGTCACCGTGCGCCCCGGCCGGGGGGCGTGCACGACCTTGCCGTCCCCGACGTACATCCCCACGTGACTGGCGTCGTCGAAGTAGATGATCAGGTCGCCCGGCCGCATGTCCGCCACGGCCACGCGCTCCAGCCGCCGCCACTGCTCCTGCGAGGTGCGCGGGATGCCCTGCCCGGCCGAGGCCCAGGCCTGTGAGGTCAGCCCGGAGCAGTCGAAGGCCCCCGGGCCCTCCGCGCCCCACACGTACGGCTTGCCGACCTGGGCCGTGGCGTACTCCACGGCCTTCGCGCCCTGCGCGGTGGCCTCCTCGCCGGTCCCGTCGAGGACCCCGGAGTCGAGCCAGGCGCTCTGCGCCCGCTGGGCCGCCTCGCGCTCCAGCCGGGCGAGGCGCTCCCTCTCCTCCTCCTCCAGCTCGGACTCCAGCTTCTCGGCCGCCGCGATCCGCTGCTCCACCGTCTTCCGCGCGGCGGCCTTCGCCGCGCGGTTGGCCTCCAGCCGCTCCCACTGCCCGGAGGCGTCCGCCGCGTAGGTCTCCAGGGCCGCCTGCGCGCGCTTCATCTCGCCGAGCAGGCCCTTGGCGGCGCGCTGGCCCTGGATCACCCGGCCCGCGCCGTCCAGGAACTCCCGCGGGTCGTCGCTGAGCATCAGCCTCGCCTCGTCGGGCAGCCCGCCGGTGCGGTACTGGGAGCGGGCCGCGGCGGCGGCGCGCGCCTCCAGGCCGTCCAGTTCCTCCCGGCCCTCGACGATCTTCCGGGCCAGCTCGACGAGCTGCGCGGACTGCTGCTCGGCCTGTTCCTCCGCCGCGTTGTACGCGTCGGTGGCGGCGGCGGCCTCCCGGTAGAGCCGGTCGAGCTCGTCGCGTACGGCCATCAGGTCCTCGTCCGGGGTGACGGTGACCGCCGGGGCGGGCGCGGGGCCCGGGTCCGCGAACGCCGTGTCCGGTGCGGTCAGCACCGTCACCGCGCAGACCACGGCCACGGCGGCGGTGATCAGGCCACGCTTCCCCGGTCCCATACCCCTGCCCCCCACTGGTCGGCCGTCAGCAATGTCCGTCCCGTTTCCCCGGGGATCGTGCCATGTCGGAACGCTGAGCGACAGAGGCGGTCAGAGGCCGACAGAAGCAGTTCGTCTCCCCGTCGTCCCCCAGGGACGCCTCGTCCCCCAGGGACGCCTCGCCCTCCGAGCGCGCCTCGTTCCCCGAGCGCACTTCGTTCCCCGAGCGCACCTCGTCCCCCAGACCCACATCGCGTCCCCCAGACGCCCCCGCTTCCGACGGGTCACCCGAGCGGCGCCAACGCCCCCCACCGCACCGTCACCTCCCCCTGCCGCCACCGCGCCGGCCCGTCCGTCACCGGCCAGTCGGCCGTGAGGTCCCGTACCGCGCGCATCCACCGCTGGCGGGCGCCGTAGGAGGCGTAGGGCGCGGCGGCGGTCCAGGCGCGGTCGAAGTCGCGCAGGAAGGCGTGGACCGGCTCGCCGGGGACGTTGCGGTGGATGAGCGCCTTCGGCAGCCGTTCGGCCAGATCCGAGGGGCGCTCCAGGGAGCCCAGCCGGGTCGCGAAGGTGACCGTGCGCGGCCCCTCGGGGCCCAGCGCGACCCACACGTGCCGTCGCCCGATCTCGTCGCAGGTGCCCTCGACCAGCAGTCCGCCGCGGGAGTGCCCGGCCGCCGGGGCGAGCCGCGCGCACAGCCGCCGCCACACCGCGTCGACCTCGGCCTCGTCGTACTGGCGCAGCACGTTCGCCGCGCGGACCAGCAGGGGGCGCCCGGGGAACGGGATCTCGAAGCCGCCGTGCCGGAAGACGAGGCCCTCGCGCGCGTACGGCTCGGCCGCGGCGACCCGCGCCGGGTCGATCTCGACGCCGACGACACGCGCGCGCGGCGCCACGCCCCGCAGCCGGTGCAGCAGCTCGACGGCGGTCCAGGGCGTCGCCCCGTACCCGAGGTCCACGGCGACCGGGTCGCCGGCCCGGCGCAGTTCGGCGCCGTGCGTGGCCGCGATCCACCGGTCCATGCGGCGCAGCCGGTTCGGATGGGTCGTCCCGCGCGTGACCGTGCCCACGGCACGGGCCGCGCCGCTCGCCGAACGGATCCGGGGACGGGGGAGGGGCACGGCGCGGGGTGGCATGCCTACGAGGGTAAGCGGCGGCTCCGGAGGGACGCCGCCGGTCGTGTTCCAAGGCGTCCGGGGCATCCGTAACGGGAGGGGGCGGCAGCCGGACGCGGGTGTACGCGGCCACGCGGCGAACGGTTGAGTGGCCGAGGCAATAATTCAGTAAAGACGAAGAAATCGGAATGAGGCACGGCCCTTCCGCGTTGCACCCCCCTGGAGGGCGAGGCGCGTGCCCTCGGACCGGCCGCCCGCAGCAAGGAGGAACGCCCCGTGAGCCAGTACGCCGGCAGGCTCGGGCGTCGCTCGGCGGCGGCCCCCGCGCGGCTGCGGTCCCGCCGCAGGCCCCGGCGCGTCGCCATGCTCTCCGTGCACACCTCACCGCTGCACCAGCCCGGAACCGGCGACGCGGGCGGCATGAACGTCTACATCGTGGAGCTGGCGCAGCGCCTGGCCGCGATCAACATCGAGGTCGAGGTCTTCACCCGGGCGACCGCCGCCGCCCTCCCGCCGACCGTGGAGCTGTCCCCCGGCGTCCTGGTCCGGCACGTCGACGCGGGCCCCTACGAGGGCCTCGCCAAGGAGGACCTCCCGGCCCAGCTGTGCGCCTTCACGCACGGCGTGATGCAGGCGTGGGCCGGCCACCGCCCCGGCTACTACGACCTCGTCCACTCGCACTACTGGCTCTCCGGCCACGTCGGCTGGCTCGCCGCCCAGCGCTGGGGCGCCCCCCTGGTGCACGCCATGCACACCATGGCCAAGGTCAAGAACGCCAACCTGGCCGAGGGCGACACCCCCGAACCCGCCGCCCGGGTCATCGGCGAGACCCAGATCGTCACCGCCTCCGACCGGCTGATCGCCAACACCCGGGAGGAGGCCGGCGAGCTGGTCCGGCACTACGCCGCCGACCCCGCGCGGGTGGCCGTCGTGCACCCCGGCGTCAACCTCGACCGGTTCCGCCCCGCCGACGGCCGCGCCGCCGCCCGCGCCCGCCTCGGCCTGCCCCAGGACGCCCTGATCCCCCTCTTCGCGGGCCGGATACAGCCCCTGAAGGCCCCCGACGTCCTGCTGCGCGCCGTGGCCGTCCTGCTCGCCGAACGCCCCGGACTGCGCTCCCGCGTCGTCGTCCCCGTCGTCGGCGGCCCCAGCGGCAGCGGCCTCGCCAAGCCGGAGGGCCTGCAGAAGCTGGCGGCCCGGCTCGGCATCGCGGACGTCGTGCGGTTCCGCCCGCCCGTCGGACAGGACCAGCTCGCCGACTGGTTCCGGGCGGCGTCCGTGCTGGTGATGCCCTCCTACAGCGAGTCCTTCGGCCTGGTCGCCATAGAGGCGCAGGCGGCCGGCACCCCGGTGCTCGCCGCGGCGGTCGGCGGCCTGCCGGTCGCGGTGCGCGACGGGGAGACCGGCTTCCTGGTGAACGGCCACGATCCGGCCGCGTACGCGCGCGTACTGCGCGATTTCGCCGACAACCCCGGACTCGTGCCCCGCATGGGCGGCGCCGCCGCCCGGCACGCGCGCTCCTTCGGCTGGGACACGGCCGCCGCCGCCACCGCCGACGTCTACGCGGCCGCGATGCAGTCCCACCGCCGTCGCGTACCCTCCCACCATGGCTGACGATGCACAGCGGACGGCGGCGCGGACCGTCGAGGAGGCCCTGCGGGACACCGGCCTGGAGTGGGAGAGCCCCGAGCCCGGCAGCTACGTCGTCACGCTCCCCGGCACCCGCAAGCTCTCCACCACCGTCTCCCTGATCGCCGGCCGCCACTCCCTCTCCCTCAACGCCTTCGTCATCCGCCACCCCGACGAGAACGAGCCGGGCGTCCACCGCTGGCTGCTGGAACGCAACCTCAGGCTCTACGGCGTGAGTTACGCCGTCGACCGCCTCGGCGACGTCTACGTCACCGCCCGCCTCCCCCTGGCCGCGGTCACCCCCGACGAGATCGACCGCCTGCTCGGCCAGGTCCTGGAGGCCGCGGACGGCGCCTTCAACACCCTGCTGGAGCTGGGCTTCGCGAGCGCGATCCGCAAGGAGTACGAGTGGCGCACCGCGCGCGGCGAGCCGACCCGCAACCTGGACGCGTTCCGGTCCCTCACCCAGCGCCCCACCGGGGACGACGCCGGCTGAACGGCCTGCCGCTCCGCGGCGCCCTCACTCTCTTCGCGGCAGGCGCCCGCCGACCGCCCGCTACCCACGCCCGACAGGCGGGACGGGTACGGGTTCGGTGTTGCGCGCGACTCACCTCTTACGGTTCGACGGCGGAGGTTTGACCAGTCTGCGGCGTTCCCGTGGGGCATCGGGAGCAGTGGTCTGCTCGGCGCCGCGTCCGGGCCGGCCAGGGACCTCCCTGGGTAGGAGCTTCCTCACGTCCACCGCGAATCTGTTGGCCGGCGGTTCGGGTAGAGGAGGGGCCGGCCGCGGGTTCATGGCGAAGACGGGTGACAGTGGATCGCCGCTGACGATCGTGAGTGCGTCGGGTCCGGCGGTCGGGGAGTCGCCGTCCAGTGAGTAGCCCCCACGGCTGCCCGGGGGAACGACGGTGATCCGAGGCGGGCGGGGCCCGGCGGCCGAGGACGCGCCGTCCGGTGCGGACCTCGCCGCAGGGGGACGTTCCGCCTCCGGGTGGTCCCTTTGCGTATAACTGTCGATGATCTCGGAGATCGACCCGTACGAGGATGGGCGATCCGCAGGCTCCCAGGAACGTGTTCCTTCCTGACGAGCCGGTGGATGACCCGGCATCGACGGAGGCGAACCCTGGGCCCGCGAAGACCCCTCAGGACTCTGCGTCATGTGTTTCCTCTCGCCTGCTCATGCCACACCTTGCGGGTACTACGGGAGTGTGCGCAGCTCGGTTCAACCCGCTGGCATCCCGGTTCCAGGCCCCGCGCGCCATCGCACCGCAATCGGTTCCAGCGGCGAGCACGTCGATCGGAGCGGGACGGCCGCCGGGAACCACGTCGACGTCAGGTGGGCGTCGTGGCCGTATTCGCCCGGTAGCGGCCGGGGGTCACCCCCACCAGCTTCTTGAAGTGCCGGGTCAGGTGGGCCTGGTCGTAGAAGCCGGTGGCGGTGGCCACGTCGGCCGGTGCGTCGCCCGCGAGCAGCAGCCGCCGGGCCCGCTCCACCCGGCGGGACATCAGGTACTGGTGCGGCGCGATCCCGTACGCCCCGCTGAACGCCCGTACCAGATGGGCCGGGTGGGCCGGGAGCAGTGCCGTGGCCTGCGCCAGGCTCAGCCCCTCGACGAGCCGTTCGTCGAGCAGCTCGCGCAGCCGCCGCGCGAGCGCGGGGTCCCGGCGCGCGGGACGGACACCGGCCGGCCGCAGATGCGTGCGCAGCCGCTCCCCGATCAACGTCAGCCGGCTCTCCGCCTCCAGTTCCTCCCCGGGCCGCACCAGCGCGGCGTGCAACTGCCCCACCCTGCGCCGCAGCACCGGGTCCCGCACGTCCGGCCGGTCCACCGCGGGCCCGATCAGCTCCTCGTCCAGCCGGGAGCCGTCGAGGTACAGCACCCGCTTGCGGAAGCCGCCCGGTGTGGCGGGGGAGCCGTTGTGCGGGACGTGCGGCGGCAGCAGGGTCACCGTGTCGTGCGGGGTGCCGTGCTCGTGCCGGTCCAGGTCGTACCGTACGGCCCCGTCGTCCACGATCAGCAGCGTCCACGCCTCGTGCACGTGCATCGGGTAGGCGTACTCGGTGAACCGGGCGTGGAATACCTCCACGACGCCCGGGACGCGCGGACGCCAGGCGGAGACGGCGGTCCCGTCCCCGCGTGCGCTCCGGGGTGCGCTCCTGGGTGCGGCCATGCAAAAAACGTACAAGACCGGTCGGCGGACCGGCCGCCATGCTCGGATCATGGAAGGCACGACTGACACCGAACCCGTCCGCTTCGACACCAAGATCGCCGTACTGCTCCGCGCGGACCTGGAGACCTGGCAGCGCCTGAACGTGACCGCGTTCCTGGTCAGCGGCCTGGGCCCGCAGGTCCCCGAGGTGGTCGGCGAGCCGTACGAGGACGCGGACGGCGTCCCCTACCTGCCCATGTTCCGCCAGCCGGTGCTGGTCTTCGAGGGCACGAAGGAGACCCTGAAGACGGCCCACACCCGCGCCCTGGCCCGCGCCCTGCCCCGCTCCGTCTTCACCGCCGACCTCTTCACCACGGGCCACGACGCCGCCAACCGCGCGGCGGTCCGCGCCGTCCCGACGGCCGACCTGGACCTGGTGGGCCTCGCGGTGTACGGGCCGAGGAACGCGGTGGACAAGGTGCTGAAGGGGGCACGGATGCACCCGTGAGCTTCTTACGGGGCCGTGCGGAGGGCGTACGGAGGGGCTACGGAGAGGCTACGGTCGAAGCCCTCACGGAGGAGGCCCCCGATGCGCAGCGTGACCTACTCGATGACCGTCTCGCTCGACGGCTACATCGTCGGCCCGGACGGCGGCATCGACTGGACGGAACCCGGCGCGGACGTCTTCCGCTTCTGGATCGACGAGATCCGGGACGTCGGCGTCCACCTGCTGGGACGACGGCTGTACGAGGCGATGCTGTACTGGGAGACCGCCGACCAGGACCCGTCGCTCGACGAGCCGGCGCGCGAATGGACCGCGCTGTGGAAGCCGCTCCCCAAGGTGGTGTTCTCCCACTCCCTCACGGCGGTGGAGGGCAACGCCCGCCTGGCCTTTGGCAGTCCGGCGGAGGAGATCGAGCGGTGGCGGGCCGAGCCGGGGGAGGGCGACATCGCGATCGGCGGCGCGACCCTCGCCGCCGACGTGGCCGCGTCGGGCCTGATCGACGAGTACCGCGCCCTGGTCTGCCCGGTGCTGCTCGGCGGCGGCATCCCGTACTTCCCCCGGCACGAACGCCGGGTCGACCTCGAACTCGTCGAGACCCGCACCTTCGGCTCGGGGGTCGTCCACCTCCGCCATCGTGTGGTTCGTCAGGAGAACGAGCACAGTCAGTGATTCTCTCGACGGAGATCATTCCCACTGGCCGTGCCGAGGACCGGTCCTTGTCGTCGGTGTCTCGGACACCGCTCAGGAGACCGGTGGCAGCCCACCGTCCTCCGGCTCCCCGACGGGAACGTCCACGGCGCTGTACGGCCGGGAAGACGGCGGTGCAGTCGTGCCGTCCGCTGGGCGTGCGGCCTTCCGCGCGAGCGCGCTTACCAAGCGCTGGCAACGGCGTTCGTCAGACAGGACGAGGCGGACGCGGCGTGGCTGGCGGCGGACCGGGCGGTCCGAGCGGCCGAACTCGCCGGTGACCGTCTCGGTGTGTTCGTCGGTGTCTACCGCCTGGTCCATGCCTTCGTACGACTCCAGCGCCTGGACCAGGCGGAGCACGCGGCCGCCACAGCGATCAACACTCTCGCCGCGTACACCGAGGAGGAATCGGCCGGGCAAGAGGAGTTGTCCGTCGTCGGCTCACTGCACCTTGCGCTGGCAGTGGTCCACGCGCGCTCAGGTGATCGCCGCGCTGCCCGTGAGCAGATCGACAGAGCACGAGCGGTCGCCGCCCGCGTGGGGAACGAGCGCAACGACTTCAATCCGGAGTTCGGCCCGAAGAACGTCGAGGTTCAGGCGGTGTCGACCGCGGTCGACCTCGGGGACGCCGGAGAGGCACTCGACATGGCCCGCACCCTGGACGTCGGTGAACTGTCCGCGGAACGGCAGGCCAGGTTCTTCATGGATCCCGGCGGGGCCCACCTTCAGCGCCGGCGGTTCGGAGACGCGGTGGCCCACCTGCTGAAGGCCGAGACCATCGCCCCCGACCTGGTCCGCGGCCACATCACGGCTCGCGCCGCCGTCAGGGAGCTGATGCTGATGGCAGGGCGGTCGGCGCCGGCCGAGTTGCGTGGGCTGGCCGAGCGTTCGGACGCGATGGGACAGGGGGACGGGGAGTCTGATCTCGAAGGGAGCGGGTCGGTGCCCGTGCGGCGGGGCGCCTGGGCACACCGATCCGTCCCTCTGTGTTCAGGCCCGGCTGACCTCCTGCTCGGCGGGGGCCGGGGAGCCGTCGGCGACGGCGGACGCCTTCGCCGGCAGGCGCCGCATCAGCACCACGTACCCGAGCCCGGCCACCGTGCCGACCAGCGCGCACACGCCCCACAGCCACGCGGCGCCGAACCGGTCGATGACGAAGCCGCTCATCAGCGGCGCGACCAGCGCGGCGACGGACCAGGACATGCTGTACACGCCCTGGTACCGGCCGCGCCCGCGCGCCGGGGAGAGCTGGACGACCAGCCCCGTCTGGGTCGGCGCGTTGACGACCTCGGCCAGGGTCCACACGCACACCGTCAGGGCGAAGACGCCGACCGACCCGGCGAAGGCGGTGAGCCCGAACCCGTACCCGGCGAGCAGTGACGACACGATCAGCAACCGCCGGGGGTCGCGGTGCTCGATGAAGCGGGTCACCGGGATCTGGAGCACGACGATGAGCAGGCCGTTGACGGCGATGGCCAGGCCGTAGTCGGCCGCCGAGAACCCGGCGTCCCCCATCGCCACCGGCAGCCCCACCGACCCCTGCTGGAAGATCAGCGCGACCAGGAAGGACAGCCCGACGACACCCATGAACCGCCCGTCCCGCAGCACGGTGCCGAGCGAGACGGGTACCTCGTCGACCGCGGTCTCCTCGACCGCCGGCCGGGACTCGGGCACCTTCAGGAAGACGACGACCGCGCAGGCCAGCGTCATCCCCGCCTCGATCAGGAACCCGGCGAGATAGCTGACCTCCGCGATGAACCCGGCCGCCATGGACGAGACGGCGAACCCGAGGTTGATCGCCCAGTAGTTGAGCGAGAAGGCCCGCACCCGGTCCTCGGGCCGCACGATGTCCGCCATCATCGCCTGCACGGCCGGCCGCGAGGCGTTGGAGGCCGCGCCCACCAGGAAGGCGACGGCCGCGATGGCCACCGGGTTCCGCGTGAAACCGAGCAGTGCGACGGAGGCGGCCGTCGACGTCTGCGCCACCAGCAGCGTCGGCCGCCGCCCCAGCCGGTCGGCCATCACCCCGCCGGCCAGCGAGGAGACCACCCCGCCGAGCCCGTGCAGGGAGGCGACGAGACCGGCGTACGAGGCGGAGTAGCCGCGGTCCAGCGTCAGGTACAGCGCCATGAACGTGGCGACGAAGGCACCGAGCCGGTTGACGAGGGTGCTGGTCCACAGCCACCAGAACTCGCGGGGGAGCCCCGAGACGGACTCCCGGACGGCGCGTATCGGACCGGCGGCTGGCATGGACCCCCCGTAGAGACAGATGCGCGTACCGATGTAAGCGCCCAATCGGCAAGCACACCTTACTCAGCCGTCATCCCGGCGACCACTGGATTAACACCCGGCCCGAGCCGCCCGTCCACCGGGCACCGCGGGCGGTCACCGAGGGGCGTCGATTACGCTCGGACCCATGGCCGACGCACCGTACAAGCTGATCCTCCTCCGCCACGGCGAGAGCGAGTGGAACGAGAAGAACCTGTTCACCGGCTGGGTGGACGTCAACCTCACCCCGAAGGGCGAGAAGGAGGCGACGCGCGGCGGCGAGCTGCTGAAGGACGCCGGCCTGCTCCCCGACGTCGTGCACACCTCCCTCCAGAAGCGCGCCATCCGCACCGCGCAGCTCGCCCTGGAGTCCGCCGACCGCCTCTGGATCCCGGTCAGCCGCTCCTGGCGCCTGAACGAGCGCCACTACGGCGCCCTCCAGGGCAAGGACAAGGCCCAGACCCTCGCCGAGTTCGGCGAGGAGCAGTTCATGCTGTGGCGCCGCTCCTACGACACCCCGCCGCCGCCGCTCGCCGACGACGCCGAGTACTCCCAGTTCTCCGACCCGCGCTACGCGACCCTCCCGCCGGAGCTGCGTCCGCGGACGGAGTGCCTGAAGGACGTCGTCGCGCGGATGCTCCCGTACTGGTTCGACTCGATCGTCCCCGACCTCCTGACCGGCCGGGTCGTCCTGGTCGCCGCCCACGGCAACTCGCTCCGCGCCCTGGTCAAGCACCTCGACGGCATCTCCGACGCCGACATCGCGGGTCTGAACATCCCCACCGGCATTCCGCTCTCCTACGAACTGGACGCCGACTTCAAGCCGGTCAACCCCGGCGGCACCTACCTCGACCCCGACGCGGCGGCGGCGGCGATCGAGGCGGTCAAGAACCAGGGCAAGAAGAAGTAAGCCCGCACGAGCGAGCCCCCTGCCCGCGGTTCTCCCGCGGGCAGGGGGCTTGTCGCTGTCCCGGGGCCGTCCCGGGGCCGTCCGACGTCATCCCGGCCCCTCCACACGGCACAGCCCGCCCCGAGGGCCGGCACGCGAGGGAGACGGACATGACCTGCCGTAGCCCGTCGTCGCCTCACCCCGTCACCGCCCGGTACCCACGGGGCGAGTCGGACCGGGCAGCCAGGGACAGGCACCCCCTACGAAAACAGAGGACGGAAACCCGCCGAGTGTCATCAGATCGCTCAAGTGAGCGCCCTGATGACACTCGGGCAGATGCTGTAGTCCGTTTTCGTCTCACCTCCGTCACCGCGCGGCGCCCACGGGGCGAGCCGAGCCGGGCAGTCGGGGGAGACGGCCCGCAGGGAAGGGGTGACGAAAACCGAGCGAGTGCCATCGGCCCGCTCGGATGAGCGGAGCAATGACACTTCCCGCGCCAGTGCGCGGGCCTTCAGGGGCAGGGGTCCTGGTCGTGCCCCGCGTCGTGGTGTGGGCGAGCAAGTGCTGCGCGTGCCGGTACGAGGCCCTGTCGTTCCCCGGAGGAACGGCGGTCACGAGGCGCCCTGCGGCGGGTCGACCACCCGGCCCGGGGCAGCCACCGTCCCCGGCCCGCGCATTGCGGCGTCTTGATCGGCTGCGCCACCCGGCGGGACGACATCCCTCCGGTCCCGGTGGCCGGGGGGCCGGCCCGGAGCCGATGGCGTCCCGCCTGGTGGTGTAGGGGCTCAAGGCGCCGGAGTCCGCAGGCAGGGGACAGCGGATTCGCCGGATCGGTGTTCGACCCGCCGCAGAGCGACGCTTCGTGGGCTGCCGCCTCCGTGGAGATCGTCATAGGCCTCGTACCGAACGCGTAGCCATTGGGACCCTGCACCGCGTCGTGGGACACGGCCCCGGAGCCGGCGGTCACCGCCCGGCCGGGGCCTCAGGCGGATTCCAGCAGCTCCTTGAGGCGGGCCAGGTCGGCGGAGACCATGTCGGCGTCCCGCTCGAAGTCGGCGTCGCTCATCCCCGGCCGGCGACGGAGGGTGAACACCACTTCGCTTCCCGCGTCGTCGGCGATCACGCGGACCGGGTTGTGGACGGTCTCTCCGGAGGGCAGCGTGACGTCGTGGTCGAGCACACCGTGCTCGTTGCGCGGCGCGAAGGTGATCACGACCCGTCCCATGGGGGAGGATTCCGCGACCCAGTGCTCTCCGCTCTTCGTGATGGAACCTCCCAGGCCGTGGGCCCACGCGGGCAGGTTGGCCGGGTTTGACGCATAGGCGTAGACGTCGTCGACGGTGCGGTCGATACGGGTGCTGAGATGGCGTGATTCCTTGCCGGTGTCATTCATGGCAGTGACGGTAAGGGGCCGGGGCCATCGTCCTCTTGAACGAATCGGACGGGCATGACCCCTCGGCTGCGCGCCGGGGGCGCCGCATGCCGGAACGGCCGGCTGTCAGGTGGCGTCACGCTCCCCGTGGCAGGGAGCGTCGTCCTGTGACGACGGACGCCGTTCGCCGCCGCGGTGGGGCCGCTGGCGGTCTTCCCGAACCGGAGGGGTGCCCGGCAGTGATCACAGGACGGCGGGGTAACCACCCGGCACGGGGCGACGGTGGCGACGGGCGTCGTGGTGGGCGCCGTCATGACGCTGGTGAGCGACCGGTCGTGGGGAGCGGACTTCGCAGCCCGGTGTCTGCTCTGTTCGGTGCTGTACGGGCTGTCGGGGCCTGTACGGGCACGCTCCCGACGACGTGCCGGGGAACGAGATGCCCAGCACCTGCGGGACATCGAGGAGGCGCGGCGCGGCCGGCGCTGAGTCCGTGTCCCACGACGCGGTGCAGGGTCTCAACGGCTACGCGTTCGGTACGAGGCCCATGACGACCTCCGCGGAGGCGGCAGCCCACGAAGCGTCCCTCTGCGGCGGGTCGAACACCCGATCCGGCAGAGCCGCTGTCCCTGACCTGCGGATTCCGGCGCCTTGAGCCTCTACACCACCAGGCGGTACGCCATCGGCGCCGACGGCGGTGGCCGGCCGCCTCCCGCCGGTCCGGCTCCGATGACGCGCGGTCCGGGTCCGGGCGCAGGACGGCTCCTCCTCCCGGGACGGGGGAAGTCTGGCCCCGACCGCCGTCTTCCCCCGGTGGACTTCCAGGGACGGACGGGGTGCGTCGGCGCGGGACCGCGCCCGTACCGGCCAGGACGGCGGCGGGGCTTGCCGGCGGACGGACGAGCACGGTGATCGACATGGGGATGTGCCCCACCGTCGCGCCGCCGGCGTGGACGCGGACGCGGCGAAGCGGCCGGTGCTCCCGGACGGTGCTCGTCGGCTCGGCACCGGAGGCGCTCCGGTTCTCGCACGGGGTGGGGAACGGTTCGCCCGAGGTGAGGGGGGAACCAGCCGTGGCAGTACACGGCTGCCACCGAAGAACCGGAGAGCGGAACGAGGACCGCGCGGAGGCGGGACATGCCCAGGGGCGGGCTGTTCAGCACCAGGACAACGGCCGCTGCGCTCGCCGCCGCGGTGGCCGGACTGATGAGCGGCAGCGTGCTCAGCAAAGGCGTCAGCGTTCCCTCCCCGGCCCGATGACGCGGTTCCGGACCCGTGGAACGACCCGCGAACCGGGCACGCGACCGATCCGGCTCCGCCACACGGCGGCCGACGATCCGATCACGGCACCCTTCCGGGAGAAGAAGCAGCCCCGAACAACGAGCCCCCGGCTGCGGTACTCCGCGGCCAGGGGGCCCTGTTCCTCGCTCATGTACCCACGTCGTACTCACGTACTCACATATTCGCGTGTTTACGTACTCACGTGCGAAGGCGTCGGAATTCAGGAGAGCTGTGCTCGCACCTCGACCTCCGTTGTGACGGTCGAGTCGCTGTCACTTCCCTTCGCGGTGATCTCCACCGTGTTCCTCTTCCCCCGCAGGCATTGGCTCCCCTTCTCGACGGTGATCTGCACCGGACCGATCTCGCCCTTGCTGTCGGCCCGGAAAGTGCGCTGTCCGTCGGGGGAACCGCCGGGGCAGGAATCCGTTCCGGAACGCATGGTGATGCGGACGTCCTCGCCGGGCAGGAAACGCTGCCCGGAAAGAATGAACGTATCTCCAGGGCGGACCGCGGCGGGTTCGGGGGAGAGGGTCGGAGGCAGGCTGTCCCTCGAACTGCGGGAGGACGCGGAATCCCGGTCCGGCCCCGTGTCTCCGAGGCTGTCCGCGGTGGTGGAGGCGGTGACGGACGATTCCGGAGGGGTGGTCGTGCCGTCCGTGTCCGTCGCCAGGTTCACCCCGTTCGTCACCGCTCCGACGAGGAGGGTCGCCGCGACGCCGGCCAGGGCCAGCTTCTCGGTGGTCTTCCAGTCCTCCTTCGCGCCCTCCTTCAGCAGCACGCGGGAGGTGAGGCGCCGTTCGACGTAGAGGAGGAGCAGCGAGCTGAAGAGCGCGGCCGCGATCCAGTTCCAGGTGAGCTGGCGGGTGCCCAGGAGGGCGACCACCGCCGTCAGGGCGGCGCCCGGCAGCAGGCACCGCAGGGCGATGTGGACCGGATGGGTCAGCAGCCTGTCCACGAACGTCGGCTGGGGTTCGAGGATGCTCTTGATCTCACGGACGAAACCCGGGGCGAAGTAGTCGGCGTCCCCTTGGGCCACGAGCTTGATCGAGCTTCGCTTCACACTCATCTGGAACCAATTCCGACCGGAAGTCGCCTCGATCGAAAAAGCTCGGACAATAGTGGGCGATCCAGCCCTTTGTGCCACGATGTCGAGGGACGGGTTCTTATGCTCGTAGCGTCCGCTCGTTATGCAGTATTCGATGTGATCGAGAGGGTGGAATTCACGCTCCACCGCGGCCGTGATGTTGTCGAGCTGGGTCTTGCTGATGGTACGCCCGGCGAGCTTGCGCCTGAACCTGCACGCCATTGGACTCTGTGCCTCTCTTTGTGTCAGCCCCGCGTGGCCTGAGGGTGCAAAAATGCAGCCGCTTGGTAAGCGACTGCTCATTCGCAATGGCTCAGAATGGGCGCTAACACGGCTTACTCTGAGTCCACTTCCACCTTACTGCATCCGATAACGCCTCGTACCTGCCGCCCGGGGTGCCTCGTGAGCCTCAAAGGTGAAGGGACGTCACTTTCCGCTGGATCGATATGGCGAAACGTTTCTTCGGGTGAATGATCGAGCACATTCCAACGCGTCCTCACATTCTCGCGCGCGCACGCGGAACCTGACGCACCAAGAGGCGTATTTCCGTCTGCTCCGACAGGAACAAACGACGGATGTCTTCTACGCAGAACGCCGTCGCGCCCGTCGATCATGTGCGTACACGACGGACGCGACCGGATCGAGCCGAGGCCGCTCGATCCGGTCGCGTCAGTCCAGGCCGGCGGGGGCCTGGAAAGAAGCCCGAGGCATACGCCTCAGCTCGCCCCGCCCTGGCCCGCGCTGCCCATCGGGCCGACCTTGACGGTGGCGCCGGAACCGTCGGTGACGGGCAGGGAGGCGGCACCCGGCCAGTCGAGGGTGACCGACTTGGTCTCGTTGGGCGGGGTCACCACGAGGCCGGTGACGCGGACGCCGGAGCCGCCCGAGTCGTTGACCGGGTAGGTGATACCGAAGGACACCGACTCCCCGTCCGCGAGGGTCACGGAGCCGGAGTCCTGGCCGGCGCGCTCGGCGGACAGGTCCCCCGCGTCGGTCCTGAGGTCGACGCCCGCGTAGCCGGACAGGGTGCAGTCCTGGCCGCCGCCGTTCGTGAAGGTGACCGCGACCGTTCCCTCGGTGTCACCGCCGACGGTGGCGTCCGACGCGGTGACTTCCAGGGCGTCGGTGGCGCAGCTCCCGGCCGCGGCGTTCGCGTTCGAGCCGGTCCCGGCGGCGGTGCCCTGGCCGGTGGCGGACTTCCCGGCGGAGTCCTGCCCGCTCCCCTCGGCGGAACCGCTGCCGGCGGAGGACGCGGAGGACGCGGAGGACACGGACGTCCCGCTGCCCTGTGCCGCGCTGTCGTCGCCGTTGCAGGCGGTGAGCGAGAAGCCGGCGGCAAGGGCCAGGGCGGTGAAGGTGAGCTTGCGAACGCGCATCGTTTCTTCCTCGGTCTCGGTGGGACGCGGTGGCGCTGCTCGGTCCGAGTCGGAGTCGGAGCCGGTACGAGCGGGCGTTTCTGACAACGAGGAGCCGCCGGACCCGTAGCGCCGTTCCGCCCGACCGCCCGTCAGGACACCCCTGTTACAGAGTCCCCGGGCGACCCTGGCCGGTCCTGGGCGACGGGGTCCGGACCCGGTCGCCCCGCTGGGACGGAGCTGTGACCCGGTGGAACTCGACCACGGACGTACCGGCACCCGGACGGTGAAACCGCCCGGACAGCACGCCGTCAAGGCCAGGTCATCGC
The DNA here is from genome assembly GCF_054956795.1 of Streptomyces sp. SYSU D01066-1. Lineage (NCBI taxonomy): Bacteria > Bacillati > Actinomycetota > Actinomycetes > Kitasatosporales > Streptomycetaceae > Streptomyces > Streptomyces sp. SYSU D01066-1. The sequence continues at coordinate 61,966 of NZ_JBUDHV010000027.1, forward strand.
GCTGATCGACCGCGATCGAGTCGTTCCCGTGCCCCGCCGGGGCCCCGCGGGCCGCGGGGGCGGGTCATACTGAGGTCAATGACAAAGCCACCGAAGCGCCATCTGCCCACCAGTCCCTTCAAGGCACCGGTCGCACCGCCGCTCAAGGAGTTCGCCGTCGGCGACCAGGTCACACACGACATGTACGGCCTCGGCCGGGTCATCGGCATCGAGGACGGGATCGCGGCGCTCGTGGACTTCGGTTCCGCCCGGCAGCGCATCCTGAGCCCCTACGCCAAGATGAGCAAGCTCTAGACCGCGGCGACCGACCGCTACACGAACGGGAGATCTCTCATCGACTCGACCTCGCTGTTCTCCGCTCCCGAGGGAGCGAACAGCCACGCCACCGCGGCCTCGCCGCCGCCGGTGACCAACCCTTTCCTGACCCCGGACCTCGGCCCGGAGGAGGACTGGACCTTCCCGGTGGACGAGGAGCCGGCGCCGGCGCCTTCCCGGACCCGGCCCCGCACCCGGACCTGACCCCGTCGCCGACGCCGCGTCCGCCCGTCCGCGTCCCGCACGGCGCTGCTCACCTGCCCGCACCCGTCACACCGTGAGCGGCACCTCGTGGATCTCGTCGGCGCGGTGGCCCGCCTTGGTGTGGACGCGCTGGACCGCGTCCGCGGACGGTGCCTCGGAGAGGCAGTAGACCGTGCCGGAGTCCGGGTCAGCCCAGGCCCGGGCGAAGTGCACGCCCTCGTCCTCCTCGACGGCCAGATCCGCCTGGTGTGCCTGGTGGAGCTGGTCGGCGGTGATGCCGTGCATCCCGTGATGGACGTCCATGAACCGAGCCATGGCCTCGCACCTCCCGCGTTCGTGTGCGGTCGTCCCTCTTCCGTTCACCCCTCTTCCATGGTGCGTCCGCACGGAGGCCGGGGCGACCCCCACGCCGTACGGCGAAGGGCCCCGGTGTCCACCGGGGCCCTCCGCTTCACATCCGTACCGTCGGCCCGTCAGCCGCACTGGCAGGGGCTGCCCGACTGGCAGCCGCAGCCGCAGCCCGAGCCGCAGCCGCAGGAGGCGATCAGGGGCAGGCTCCTGATGTCGGTGGGCTGCTCGGTCGGGCGTTCCCGCGCGGGGTCGGGCGTCGTGCTGGGGGATTCGGCCATGGTCCCTCCTGAGAGTGGTGCCTGTGCCCATTGGAAGCCCGGGGCGGCGGTCGCATCAACGGCGCACGGAGGCGCCGACGCACGCCCCGGCGCGGCCCCCGCACGCCCTGACGGGAGCGCGCACCGCCCACCCGCACGCCCCGCCGTGGCGACAACGCGACCGGAACGGCGACGCCCGCCGCGGGATCAGGCCCCCTCCACCCCCGTCACCGGCTGGATGTCCGCCTGGATCTCGTCCGCGTGCTCACCGGTGACCAGGTACACCACCCGCTTGGCCACGGCCACCGCGTGGTCCGCGTACCGCTCGTAGTAGCGGCCCAGCAGCGTCACGTCGACGGCCGTCTCGATGCCGTGCCTCCACTTCTCCTCCATCAGGTGCTGGAAGAGCGTGCGGTGCAGGAGGTCCATCTCGTCGTCGTCCTGCTCCAACTGGAGCGCCAGGTCGACGTCCTTGGTGATGATGACCTCGGCCGCCTTCGCCATCAGGCGCTGCGCGAGCTGGCCCATCTCCAGGATGGTGGCGTGCAGGTCCTGGGGGACCGCGCGCTCCGGGTAACGCAGCCGGGCCAGCTTCGCGACGTGCTGCGCCAGGTCGCCCGAGCGCTCCAGGTCCGCCGACATCCGCAGCGACGTCACGACGATCCGCAGGTCCGTCGCCACCGGCTGCTGCCGGGCCAGCAGGGCTATCGCCTTGGCCTCCAGGTCGTGCTGGAGCTCGTCGATCTTCTGGTCGGCCTCGATCACGCTCTCGGCCAGCTTCAGATCGGCGTCGAGGATGGCGGTCGTGGCGCGCCCGATCGCCGACCCGACCAGCCGGGCCATCTCCACCAGTCCGTCGCCGATCGAATCCAGTTCCTCGTGGTACGCGTCCCGCATCTTCGGTTCCCTCTCGTACGTCCTGTCAGGAGGCTCCTGTCAGGGGGGTTCTGACTCCCACGCTGCCACGTTCCGGCTCGTACGCGTCCGTTTCCGGCATCTCAAATGAATCAGTGCTGGCTCCAAGGTGAACTCTGGGCGACGAGTGTTCGAGGTCGCACCCCGATGGCTTCGGCGGGGCCGCACCCCATGCCTAACCTGGACGCATGGACGTGAACGCGGCGGTCGCCGCAATGGCAGCGATCGCCGGAGCACTCACCGGCGTCATCGCCACGCTCGCGTTCCGCTGGAGCGAGCGCGACCAGAAGCGCCCCACCCGCACCTCGCTGCACACGGACCCGGTGCTTCCGCCGGGTGTGGACACCGTCCTGTCGGTCCTGAGGTCCTCCGCCGTCGTGCTCGACGAGGAGGACGCCGTGGTCAAGGCCAGCTCGGCGGCGTACGCGCTCGGCCTGGTCCGCGGCGGAAAGCTCGCCGTCGACCCGATGCTCCAGATGGCGCGCGACACCCGGCGGGACGGCGAGATACGGCAGGTCGAGCTGGACCTGGCCCGGCGCGGCACCGGACGGGGCGAGGCCCTGGCGGTCTCCGCGCGCGTCGCGCCCCTCGGCTCCCGCCTGGTGCTGCTCCTCGTCGAGGACCTCACCGAGGCCCGGCGCATCGAGGCGGTGCGGCGTGACTTCGTCGCCAACGTGAGCCACGAGCTGAAGACGCCGGTCGGCGCGCTCTCGCTGCTGTCCGAGGCCGTCATGGACGCCCACGACGACCCCGAGGCCGTGACCCGCTTCGCCGGGCGCATGCAGATCGAGGCCACCCGGCTCACCAACCTCGTGCAGGAACTGATCGACCTCTCCCGGGTCCAGAACGACGACCCGCTGGAGGACGCCGAGCCGGTCCGCGTCGACGAACTGGTCGCCGAGGCCATCGACCGCTGCCGGCACGCCGCTGGCACCAAGCAGATCACCATGGCCGCCGGCGGCACCGCGGACCTGCGGGTGCACGGCAACCGCGGTCAACTCGCCGCCGCCCTCGGCAACCTCGTCGAGAACGCCGTCAACTACTCGCCCGCCCGCACCCGCGTCGGCATCGCCGCCCGCCGCGTCCCCGCCTCCGGCGGTGACATGATCGAGGTGGCCGTGACCGACCAGGGCATCGGCATCTCCGACAAGGACAAGGAGCGCATCTTCGAGCGCTTCTACCGCGTCGACCCGGCCCGGTCCCGCGCCACCGGCGGCACCGGCCTGGGGCTCGCGATCGTCAAGCACGTGGCCGCCTCGCACGGCGGGGAGGTCACGGTGTGGAGCGCCGAGAACCAGGGCTCCACCTTCACCCTGCGGCTGCCGGAGGCGGGCTCGGCCCGCGTCCGCGCGCGGCAGCGTCCCGACCGCTTCGGACTCGCCGACGACGCCGAGGACGCCGAGGACATGGCGGACGCGGCTGACCTGGCGGACGCGGAGGGTGCGGAGGCCGCGGAAGACACGCAGGAGAGGCAGGGCCCGGCGGACGGCCGGTCCACCACTTCCTCCGTCGCGTCCCCCGCCGCACCCGCCGCACCCGCCGGACCAGTCACATCCGCCGCACCCGTCACACCCCCTGCTCCATCCCCGTACCGAACGCTTCCCGCCCCGGAGGTCCTTCCGTGACCCGTGTGCTCGTCGTCGAGGACGAGGAGTCCTTCTCCGACGCCCTGTCGTACATGCTCCGCAAGGAGGGCTTCGAGGTCGCCGTCGCGACCACGGGGCCCGACGGACTCGACGAGTTCGAGCGCAACGGCGCCGACCTCGTCCTCCTCGACCTGATGCTGCCCGGCCTGCCGGGCACCGAGGTGTGCCGCCAGCTGCGGTCCCGCTCCAACGTCCCCGTGATCATGGTGACCGCCAAGGACAGCGAGATCGACAAGGTCGTCGGCCTCGAGATAGGGGCCGACGACTACGTCACCAAGCCCTTCTCCACCCGCGAGCTGGTCGCCCGCATCCGCGCCGTACTGCGCCGCCGCGGCGAGCCGGAGGAGGTCACCCCGGCCGCGCTGGAGGCCGGGCCCGTCCGGATGGACGTCGACCGGCACGTGGTGACCGTGTCCGGTGCCAAGGTCGACCTGCCGCTGAAGGAGTTCGACCTGCTGGAGATGCTGCTGCGCAACGCCGGCCGGGTGCTGACCCGGATGCAGCTCATCGACCGGGTCTGGGGCGCCGACTACGTCGGTGACACCAAGACCCTCGACGTCCACGTCAAGCGTCTGCGCGCCAAGATCGAGCCGGACCCGGGCGCGCCGCGGTACCTGGTGACGGTCCGCGGGCTCGGCTACAAGTTCGAGCCGTAGGCCGCGACGGACCACGCGCCACGCCGAAGGGCGGGACACCCGGCACCGGGTGTCCCGCCCTTCGGCGTGGCGCGGTACGGCTGTGCCGCCGTACGGGGCTCAGTGGCCGGAGGTCTCCGCGTCGGAGCCGTCGGCGGACGCCGAGTCCGTCGGGGAGCCCGACGCGGAGGCCTCGGCTCCGGCACCGCCCGACGTGTCACCGGACCCGTCGCCGTCCTGGCGCTCGGAGGTCTCCTGGTCGGGGGAGGCGCTCGACGTCGCCGGGTTCTCGGTGGCGTCCGGCGAGGTCGGGACCTCGCTCGGGCCCCACGCGGTGAAGTAGCTCTCGGCCGGGACGACGAGCGCCTTCAGGCTCACGTCGCCGGTCTTGCTGAGGGTGAAGGTGATCTTCTGCGCGTCGCCGTCCTGGACGGCCTCGCCGCTGTCGGACAGCACGGCGGCGGCGTTGTTCTCGCCGCCGATGACCAGGGAGCCCCCGGCCGGGACGGTCATCTTGCCGCCCTCGGCCGGCTTCAGCTCGGCGGTCTTGCCGGTGCCGTCGACGCGGATCGACTCCAGCGTCTGGTCGGTGGAGCCGCCGTTGAAGAGGGTGGCGGAGACGGCGGCCGGGCCGGTCGCCTCCGGGTCGGGCTGGGTGATGACGATGGCGTTCTGGACCTTGATGTCGCCGACGGTCGTCGCCGCGTTGTCCGGCTTGATCTGCATGGTCTGGGCGCTGTTGCCGGCGCCGCACGCGGCGAGCGAGGCGATCGAGAACGCGATGGCGGCGGCGGCGGGGGCGCCGCGTCGAAGGCTGCTGCTCACGGCGGCGGCAACTCCTTGACTCGTCGAGGCGGCGGCAACGGATAAAGCCGCCCTAAGTGATGGTCAGCGGCTTCAGGTTACCGACCGGGGTGCCCGCCGCCGCACCCGACCCTCCCCCCGGGCTCCGGCTTCGCCCGGACGCCGTCCCGTGCGCCGTCCCGCGTGACCCTCTCCGCGCGGCGGGAGCGGCTCCCGGGGCAACGTGTCCCCGGACGGCGGGAGCGACACCCGGGGTAGGGGGCCGACCGCACCGGCTCGCGCGGCACAGGAGGCATACGAGCAACACGGGCCGCACCGGCCGCATGGGTCACTCAGGTCACCCAGATCACTCAGGCCCCTGTTGTCACTCATGCCACCCACGTCACTCTCACCGAGGTCACTCATGTCACCCGAGTCACATCGGCCGCACGAGTCACAGGGATGACGTTGAGCCAGGCGTGCGCCGGCTTTCGGATAACACCCCCTCCGGCATACCGCCGGTCGAACGGGCCGCGCATTTTCCGTGCGGGAATGCGCGGGTGGCGGCGGAATTTTGATCACCGGCCGGGCGGCGCGAACGCGTTGCCGGAACGTGCCGCGAGAACGTGTCGTGATCAATTCCGGATTCGTCCGGAAGCCCGCCCGGGGCGCCGAACGGAGTAGCGGAAGTCGCACGCACGGAACCAGACATATGGGGACGTTCGGCCGTCCGGTGGGGGGCCCGGACATGTGTGACGGCGGTGTTTCGGCCGCCCCGGAGAGCCGCTCCGACCTGCGGATACCTTCGTCCGGTCGGCCCGCGCAGCACGTCCCGGTTGCTGTTGTCAAGCCCCGAGATATGCCCTGACCTGCGAAAACGCCATTCAGAACCCGCCGTTTCCGTGTTACCCTGGATAGCCACGGAAGGGGTACCTGTCACATGACGTTCAAGGTTGGCGACACCGTGGTCTATCCCCATCACGGGGCCGCGCTGATCGAGGCTATCGAAACTCGCCAGATCAAAGGCGTGGACAAGACCTACTTGGTGCTGAAGGTCGCCCAGGGCGACCTGACGGTGCGTGTGCCAGCGGACAATGCGGAGTTCGTCGGCGTGCGTGATGTGGTCGGTCAGGACGGGCTGGACCGGGTCTTCGAGGTGCTGCGCGCGCCGTACGCCGAGGAGCCCACGAACTGGTCGCGTCGTTACAAGGCAAACCTGGAGAAGCTCGCCTCCGGCGATGTCATCAAGGTCGCGGAGGTGGTACGCGACCTGTGGCGCCGGGAGCGTGAGCGCGGACTCTCCGCCGGTGAGAAGCGCATGCTCGCCAAGGCCCGCCAGATCCTGGTGAGCGAGCTGGCCCTCGCGGAGAACACCAACGAGGACAAGGCCGAAGCCCTGCTCGACGAGGTGCTCGCCTCCTGAGGCACCCCTCCTGAGCCACGGCTCCTGAAGCACGGCGGAACCGCTCGGTTCCGCACATGAAATGCCGCGGTGCCCGATGACGTCTTTGCCGTCGCGGGCGCTGCGGCATGTCCGTACCCAGGTGTTTCCCGCGCGGTGTGCTTCCCGCACGGTGCTTTCCGTACGCTCCCCCCGGGGAATCCCTGAGACCTCCCCCGAGTCCTGGTGTGCCGGGCCCGGGCGGCTGCCCCGACCAGCGTCACGGAAGGGTCGGTCAAGGCGTCGCCCCCGGCACTCCCAGGGCCATACCCACGCCAGGCCAGCACACAAACCTGACAGGAACCGATGTCTGACGAATCGCGTCCCTCGCCCGCGGATCCCCCTGTGACCAGCCCCGCGGGGGCCCGTACCGCCGTTGTGATCCCCGCCGCCGGACGGGGCGTGCGCCTCGGTCCCGGCGCTCCCAAGGCCCTGCGCACGCTGGGCGGCACGCCGATGCTCATCCACGCGGTCCGCGCGATGGCCGCCTCCCGCGCGGTCTCCCTGGTCGTGGTCGTGGCCCCGCCCGACGGGGCGGTCGAGGTCAAGACCCTGCTCGCGGCCCACGCCCTGCCCGAGCGCACCGACTTCGTGGTCGTCCCGGGCGGCGGGTCCCGCCAGGAGTCCGTACGGCTCGGACTGGACGCGCTGCCGCCCGAGTACGACGTCGTCCTCGTCCACGACGCGGCCCGGCCGCTGGTGCCCGTCGACACGGTGGACTCCGTCATCGAGGCGGTGCGCGCGGGCGCCCCGGCGGTGGTGCCGGCGCTGCCGCTCGCCGACACGGTCAAGGAGGTCACGCCGGCCGAGGCGCCGGGCGGGCCGGAGCCGGTGGTGGCGACGCCCGAGCGGGCGCGGCTGCGGGCGGTGCAGACGCCGCAGGGCTTCGACCGGCGGGTGCTGGTGCGGGCCCACGCGGAGGTGACGGGGGACGTGACCGACGACGCCGGCCTGGTGGAGCGGCTCGGGCTGACGGTGGTGGTGGTGCCGGGCCACGAGGAGGCGTTCAAGGTGACGCGCCCGCTGGATCTGGTGCTGGCGGAGGCGGTCGTGGCGCGCAGGAGGCTGAACGATGGCTTCTGAGGAGCGCGAGCCGGCGCGGCCGGCGCTGCCCCAGGTGGGGATCGGCACCGACATCCACGCCTTCGAGGAAGGGCGCGAGCTGTGGTGCGCCGGGCTGAAGTGGGAGGGCGAGGGGCCCGGTCTGGCCGGGCACTCCGACGCGGACGTGGTCGCGCACGCGGCGTGCAACGCGCTCTTCTCGGCGGCCGGGCTCGGTGACCTCGGGCAGCACTTCGGGACCGGACGGCCCGAGTGGTCCGGCGCGTCGGGGGTGACGCTGCTGACGGAGGCCGCGCGGATCGTGCGCGCGGCGGGGTTCCGGATCGGGAACGTCGCCGTCCAGGTCGTCGGGGCCCGGCCGAAGGTCGGCAAGCGCCGCGACGAGGCCCAGAAGGTGCTGTCGGAGGCGGTGGGGGCGCCGGTGTCGGTGTCCGGCGCGACGACGGACGGGCTGGGGTTCCCCGGGCGGGGCGAGGGCCTGATGGCGGTCGCGACGGCGCTGGTCGTGCGGGCGGACTGAGCGGCGGACGAGGGGCCGGCGCACGGGGTGCCGGCCCCGTGCGCCGGTCCGGCCGAAGGGGGAGGAGCAGGCCCCGCGCGCCGGTCCGGCCGGGGGAGGCGCGGGCCTCGTGCGCCGGTCCGGCCGGGGGAGGCGCGGGTCTCGTGCGCCGATCCGGCCGCGGAAAGCGCGGGTCCCGTACGCCGGTCCGGCCGCGGGAGGAGCGGGTCCCGCGCCCGGCGGCCCCGGGAGGAGCAGGCCCCGTACGCCGGTCCGGCCGAAGGGGGAGGAGCGGGTCCCGCGCCCGGCGGCCCAGGGGGGAGCGGGCCCCGCGCCCGGCGGCCCCGGGAGGAGAAGCCGCTCCCTCGCGGCCAAGGGCGTATGGCACTGCCCCGCGCCCACTACCCTGGGACGCGTGACTATTCGGCTGTACGACACCAGCGCCCGGCAGATCCGTGACTTCGCCCCCCGCACGCCGGGACACGTCTCGATCTACCTGTGTGGCGCCACCGTGCAGGCCGCCCCGCACATCGGACACATCCGGTCGGGGCTGAACTTCGACATCATGCGCCGCTGGTTCGCCCACCGCGGCTACGACGTCACGTTCGTCCGCAACGTCACCGACATCGACGACAAGATCATCAAGAAGGCGGCCGCGCAGGGCCGCCCCTGGTGGGCCATCGGCTACGAGAACGAGCGGGCGTTCAACGACGCCTACGCCGCCCTCGGCTGCCTGCCGCCCACCTACGAGCCCCGCGCCACCGGCCACATCACCGAGATGGTCGAGATGATGCGCGGCCTCATCGAGCGCGGCCACGCCTACGAGGCCGAGGGCAGCGTCTACTTCGACGTACGGTCGCTCCCCGGCTACCTGGCGCTGTCCAACCAGGACCTCGACGACCTGCGCCAGCCCTCCGGCGAGGGCGAGTTGGGCAAGCGCGACCCCCGGGACTTCGCCCTGTGGAAGGCGGCCAGGCCCGGGGAGCCGAGCTGGGAGACGCCGTGGGGCCGGGGCCGGCCCGGCTGGCACCTGGAGTGCTCGGCCATGGCGCACAAGTACCTGGGCGGCGAGTTCGACGTCCACGGCGGCGGGATCGACCTGATCTTCCCGCACCACGAGAACGAGATCGCCCAGGCCAAGGGGTTCGGCGACGCCTTCGCCCGGTACTGGGTGCACAACGCCTGGGTCACCATGAGCGGCGAGAAGATGTCCAAGTCGCTCGGCAACAGCGTGCTCGTCAGCGAGATGGTCAAGCGGTGGCGGCCCATCGTCCTGCGGTACTACCTCGGCACCCCGCACTACCGCTCCACCATCGAGTACGGCGAGGAGTCGCTGCGCGAGGCGGAGGCCGCGTTCGGCCGGATCGAGGGGTTCGTGCAGCGGGCCGGGGAACTGGCCGGCACCGTCGTCGAGCCCGCCGCCGAGGTGCCGCCCGCCTTCGCCGAGGCGATGGACGACGACCTCGGCGTCCCGCAGGCGCTCGCCGTCGTGCACACCACCGTCCGGCAGGGCAACAGCGCGCTGGCCGCCGACGACAAGGACGCCGCCGTCGCGCGCCTCGCCGAGGTGCGGGCCATGCTCGGGGTGCTGGGCCTGGACCCGCTGGACGCCCACTGGGCCGGCGGGGCCGAGGACGGCGAGGACCTGAACGGCGTCGTCGACAGCCTCGTACGCCTCGTGCTCGACCAGCGGGAGGCGGCGCGCGCCCGCAAGGACTGGGCCACCGCGGACGCGATCCGGGACCGGCTCGGCCAGGCCGGACTGGTCATCGAGGACGGCCCGCAGGGGCCGCGCTGGAGCGTCGGCCCCCGCTGACCCCTCCGGTCCCCGTCCGCGACGGAAGATCGAGTGTGCCGCCCGGCCTCCCGGGCGGCACACTGCACAAGACGCACCGACAGACATCAGAGAGCGAGACACGTACTCATGGCCGCTAACAACCGCCGCATGTCCGGCAAGAAGGGCGCGCAGGTCGGCAGCGGCGGCAAGCGGCGCCGGGGACTGGAAGGCAAGGGCCCCACGCCCCCCGCCGAGATGCGCAAGGGACACGTCAAGCAGCGCGCCGCCGCCGCGAAGAGCCGCCGCGCCCAGGGGCGCCCGCAGGCGCGGCGGGGCGGCAGGTCGGCCTCCGAGATGGTCGTCGGCCGCAACCCCGTCGTCGAGGCGCTGCGCGAGGGCGTGCCCGCCTCCACCCTCTACGTCCAGCAGTTCATCGACAGCGACGAGCGGGTGCGGGAGGCGCTCCAGCTCGCCGCCGACCGCGGCGGCATCAACCTCATGGAGGCGCCGCGGCCCGAGCTGGACCGGATGACCAACGGCCTGAACCACCAGGGGCTCGTGCTCCAGGTGCCGCCCTACGAGTACGCCCACCCCGAGGAGCTGCTCGACGCCGCCGCCGACGACGGCGAGGACGCGCTGATCGTCGCCCTCGACGGGGTGACCGACCCGCGCAACCTCGGCGCCGTCGTCCGGTCCGTCTCCGCGTTCGGCGGGCACGGCGTGGTCGTGCCCGAGCGGCGCGCGGCCGGGATGACCGCGGGCGCCTGGAAGACGTCCGCCGGCACGGCCGCCCGTACGCCCGTCGCCCGCGCCACCAACCTGACCCGCGCGCTGGAGCAGTACAAGAAGGCCGGTGTCGTGGTCGTCGGACTGGCCGCCGACGGGGAAGTGGAGATCGGTGAGCTGGAGGCCCTGGCGGGGCCCGTCGTCATCGTCGTCGGCAGCGAGGGCAAGGGGCTGTCCCGGCTGGTCGGCGAGACCTGCGACTTCCGGGTGCGGATCCCGATGCCGGGCGGCGCCGAGTCGCTCAACGCCGGTGTGGCGGCGGGCGTCGTGCTCTACGAGGCGGCCCGCAGGCGTTCCTGACGGGTCCCCGGCAATGCGGATGATCTTGACGGGGTCCGGACAGATCCGGCGGGTCAAGGCAGTGTCCTAACGTCACGTCACTCGGTTAGATGAGTGTGGACACCAGAACACCCCGCACACCCACGGGGGACCGCTCGTCGGGAATCGACGACGCTCCCGCGCTGAGCATGGTGAAGGTGCCGAGCGATCCGGCCGAGGTCATCGTCAACCACGCGAGTTTCCGCGTGCGGTTGGGCACCTCGGCGGAGCGGACCCGGTCCGCGCGGATCACCCGGCACCTGAGCGCCACCCAGGACACCGCCCGCGTCCCCGTCGTCGGCACGGCACAGCGGGCGGGCGCCCCGGACGCGCCCGCCCGCCGCCGTCCCGTCGTCTGGAGCGGCCGGTCCGACCCGGACGACACCGGTGCCCACCGGCTGCTCCAGGCCGTACGGACCGGCGCCGCCCCGGCCGACACCGGCGCCACCCAGGTCATCCCGCACATCGGCGGCGGCCCGCCCGGCGGCGCCTACGACGACGAGTACGACGCCTACGACGACCGCGCGGACGCCCGCGCCACCCAGACGCTCCCGACCCCGGTCGTCGGCGCCCAGCGCACCGGGGGCCAAACCGGCGGCACCCGGCTGCTGCCCGCCATGCGCACCGTCGGCAGCGTCTACGACGAACCCGGCTTCGGACCACCGCCCTCCCCGGACGAGGAGTACGGCGCCTACGAGGACGACGCCGACGACGGCCTCGACCCGGCCGGACCGCGCTCCGGGCGGCACGCCGACGACCCCGCGCGGCACGCCTACTACCCCGGCCGCCGGATGAACCTGGGCGTCGTACTGCTCCCGCTGCGCGTCTTCCTCGGCTTCATCTCCGTCTACGCCGGCATGGGCAAGCTCTGCGACCCGGTCTACTTCGACGGCGGCGAGCGCGGCTCCATGGTGAAGTGGCTGAACACGCTGCACCCGTGGGAAGTCGTCGAGCCGCTGCGCCAGTTCGCCCTCGCCCACCCGGTCGGCTCCGGGCTGTTCATCGCCTTCCTCCAGGTCATCGTCGGCGTCCTGACCGTGCTCGGCTGCTGGCAGCGGGTGGCCGCCGCGGTCGGCGCGTTCCTGTCGGCGGCCCTGCTGCTCACGGTGAGCTGGAAGAGCGTTCCCGTCTACGACGCCCCCGACATCATCTACCTCGCCGCCTGGTCGCCGCTGGTCATCGCCGGGGCGCCGGTGTACTCGGTGGACGGCCGGCTCGCGGGCGGTGCCTGGCGGCGGCTCGGCCCCCGCGCCGACATCTGGGACCTGCGCCGGTACGTGCTGCGCCGCGGCGCCCTGATCACCTTCCTGGTCACCGGCGTGACCCTGCTGGTCGGCTCGCTCCTCGGCGGTGCCGTGCGCGACGCGGACCGGGTGGTCGTCCCCGGGCCGGGCGAGAGCCCGCGCAACGAACTGCCGGGCTCGCCGCTCCCCGAGGAGCCGGAGAAGCGGCGGGACAGGAGCCCCGAGGCGTCCACCTCGCCGACCCGGGACGCCACCTCCGGGACGACGGCCGGCCCCAGCGGCGCGGCGACCACGCCGGGCACGGCCCGCGGCACCACGGACGGCACCGCCACCGGGGGCGTGCCGAGCCAGACCCAGGGGACCACGGGCGGGCAGGCCCCGCCGCCGCGGTCCGACCCGGCCGGCCGGGCCCCGAGCACCAGCGCCGGGCCGACGGGCGGCGGCGCCACCACGAGCGGCGGCTCCGCCGCGACCAGCGGTACGGGCGCCGGTCCCGGCACGGACACCGGTGGCGGCGGCGACGGCGGCGGGACGACCTCCGACCCCGGGCGGCCCGGTCTCGTCGGGGGCCTGCTGGGATGACCGCACGGGACGGACGTACCCCGAGGGGCCCCGTACCTCCACGGACCGTGGAGGTACGGGGCCCCTCGGGGTCGCTCCCCAGGCCCTGCGGGCGGGCGGTCAGCGGTTCAGCGCGGCCAGCTCCTTCGCCGCCTCCGTGAGGTCCTTCGCGGTGTCGATCGCCCGCCAGTAGGACCCCTGGGGGATCGGGAAGCCGGACAGCCGGCGCTCACGGGCCAGCCGGGGGAAGGTCGTCCGCTCGTGGTCACCGCGCTCCGGGAGCATCGCGGCGAACGCCGGGGAGAACACGTAGACGCCCGCGTTGATCTCGAAGGTCGACGGGGGTGCCTCGATGAAGTCGGTGATGCGGCCGAAGCCGTCCGTCTGCACGGCGCCCCACGGCAGCCGCGGGCGGGCCAGGGCGAGGGTGGCGACGGCGTCCCGCTCGGTGTGGAAGTCGGCCATGTCGCGCAGCGAGAACCGGGTCCAGATGTCGCCGTTGGTGGCGTACCAGGGGCGGTCCGGGTGGGGGAGGCGGGCGGCGGCGTACCTCAGGCCGCCGCCGCGGCCGAGCGGCTCGGGCTCCACGACGGTCGTCACGGAGACCGGCAGGTCGGTGTCGGCCAGCCACTTCTGGAGCACCTCGGCGAGGTGGCCGCAGGAGACCACCACGTCCGTCACGCCCTCCTCGGCGAGCCAGGTGAGCTGGTGACCTATGATCGGCGTCCCCGTGCCGGGGATCTCGACCATCGGCTTGGGCCGGTCGTCGGTGTACGGACGCAGCCGGGAGCCCTGGCCGCCGGCGAGGACGACGGCTTGGGTGGGGCGGCGGGACGCGGTCGGGTCGGTCATGGGCGGCACTTTACGGGGGTGCTGCCCGGGGACGTACGCCGTGGTCCGGCAAGGGGCGCGGGGGTGCGGGGCCGGCGGGGGCGGGAGCCGGTGGGGGCGGGGGCGCGTGACCGGTCGCGTCCGGGCGGCGGAGCCGCACGGGGGGCACGGACCCGAACCTCTGGACGTCGCCGGGCCGTTGGGCCGTCGGCCGTTGGTTGCCGGGCGTCGGGCTGCCGGGCCGTCGGGCGGTCGGCCCGGAGGCGGGCGGTGGGCCCGGAGGAGGGCGGTGGGCCCGGAGGCGGGCCCGCCGGTCTGGGGGCGGGCGGTGGGGCGGTGGTCGCCCGCCCCACCGGCGGCTCAGCCGTGGGCGGACAGGACGCCCGAGGCGAAGGCGGTGTCGCAGACCGGGCGGGAGTAGGACTGGGCGCGGGTCGGGCCGTAGACGCGGACCGCGGCCCGGCCGAGGGCGCGGGCGATGGAGGCGCAGTGCCGGGCGAGCGCGGGACGCTCGTCGACGGCCTCCTGGAGGTGGGTGAGGGCGACGCCCGGGTCCTCCTCCTGCAACTCGGCCAGCAGCCGGTCGCGCAGCACCTCCTGCGGGGCGCGGGCGGCGGCGGGCGAGGACGCCTGGGGGGCGGCGACGTCCGACGCGGTGAGCACCGAGTTCGAGGGCGTCCCCGACCAGTTGACCCGGGTGACCGCGAGGGTCCCGGAGAGCACCAGGACGACGGGCAGGACGAAGGCGAGGGAGCGGCCGATCCGGCGGGCGGGTCCCCGGCCGCGTCGCGTCTTAAGAGCGGTGGAGTGCTTCACGGAGTGCTTCACGCGAGTGAGGGTAGCGCCCGGTAATGATTTGGCGACATTTGGTCACCGGTACGAGGGACGAGAAAAGGGGTCTGTGGGGGTGGCGAGTTGACGAACGGGGGTCGAAACGTCTGGTGTGCCGGGGTATTTGTCGACAACGGGAAGGGTCCCGCGGCAAGGCCGCGGGACCCTTTTCGTCAACGCGGGTGAACGTCGCCCGCGAAACCTCGTCAGTCGGAGAGGCGCTGGCCCGTGGAGGTCGAGAAGACGTGGGTCTCGCCCGGCCGCGGCACGACGTGCAGGGTGGCGCCCTTCTCCGGCACCGAGCGGCTGTTGACGCGGACCACGAGGTCCTTGGCCTCGCCGCCCACCTGGACCGTGCCGTAGACGTAGCCGTCGGCGCCGGTCTCCTCGACGACGTTGACGGTGACCGCGAGGCCGGCCGGGGCGTTCGCGGCCGGCTTCGCCAGGCCGGCGGCGCCGCCGCCCAGTTCGGCGACGTCGAAGTGCTCGGGGCGGACGCCGACGGTGACCGTGCGGTCGCCCTTGTCGGCGGCGGCCCTGAGCGCGTCCCGGTTGACCGGCACCACGCTGTTGCCGAACCGCACGCCGCCGTCGGTGATCGGGACCTCGATCAGGTTCATGGCCGGGGAGCCGATGAAGCCGGCGACGAAGAGGTTGGCGGGCTTGTCGTACATGTTGCGCGGGGTGTCGACCTGCTGGAGCAGACCGTCCTTCAGCACGGCGACCCGGTCGCCCATCGTCATGGCCTCGACCTGGTCGTGGGTGACGTAGACGGTGGTGATGCCCAGGCGGCGCTGGAGCGAGGCGATCTGGGTGCGCGTCGACACCCGGAGCTTGGCGTCCAGGTTGGACAGCGGCTCGTCCATGAGGAAGACCTGCGGCTCACGGACGATCGCGCGGCCCATGGCGACGCGCTGGCGCTGACCGCCGGAGAGCGCCTTCGGCTTGCGGTCCAGGTACTCGGTGAGGTCGAGGATCTTCGCGGCCTCCTCGACCTTCTGCCGGATCTCCGCCTTGTTGACGCCGGCGATCTTGAGCGCGAAGCCCATGTTGTCGGCGACCGTCATGTGCGGGTAGAGCGCGTAGTTCTGGAACACCATGGCGATGTCCCGGTCCTTGGGCGGCAGGTGGGTGACGTCGCGGTCGCCGATGCGGATGGCGCCGCCGTTGACGTCCTCCAGGCCCGCGAGCATGCGCAGGGAGGTGGACTTGCCGCAGCCGGACGGGCCGACGAGGACGAGGAACTCGCCGTCCGCGATCTCGATGTCGAGGCCGTCGACGGCGGGCTTGGTGGCACCCGGGTAGATCCGGGTCGCCTTGTCGAACGTGACAGTGGCCATGGTGGGAGGCCCCCTTCTACCGGCAGGAACGTGCCGGACGATCCGTTGTAGGAAGGTGGTGCCACGACGGGGGTCCGGGAGCGGAGCCGTCGCGGTGTCCGTGGATGTTCAGTTGTGGAGGTTCGTGCCCGGTGTAGGCCACACGGGTGAACTGGATCAGGACGGTACCCCGCGTTCACCTGGTCTGTCAGTACCTGAGGGGCCGTGAACTTCAGGAGGGTTCCGCGTGGGTGGGCGCGTAGCGCCGGGCCAGCGCGGCCACGGTCCGCGCGACGGCCCGGCGCAGGGGCTCGGGGCCCAGCACCTCCGCCTCCGTGCCCAGCCGCAGCAGGTCGCCGACCGCGACCGCCTCCGTCTCGACGGGCAGCTCAACCTCCGCCCAGCCGTCCGGGCCGGCCGGACCGGCGCTCTCCAGGGCCCGCGCCCCCGCCGCCCCGAACAGCACCGGCAGCAGCTTCCGGCCCCGGGGGGAGATCCGCAGCCGGGCCGTGCCCTGGTGCAGCCGGGCCTCCAGCCGCCGGGAGGACTCCGCCCAGTGGGCGGCGAGGGAGAAACCGGCGGGGCGGTCGAAGGTCTCGTCCAGCACCTCGACGCCGAGGAAGCGGGAGACGCGGTACGTGCGGACCGTCCCCTCCCGCTCCGCCGCCAGGTACCAGATCCCGCCCTTGAGGACCAGGCCCAGCGGGCGCAGCTCCCGCTCCGCCTCCCCGGCCCAGCGCCGGTAGCGGGCGCGCACCACCCGCTGGTCCCACACCGCCCCCGCGACCGCCTCCAGGTACGGCACCGGGTCGGCGTCCCGGAACCACGCCGGGGCGTCCAGGTGGAAGCGCTCCTGGACCCGCGCCGCCCGGCCGGCGGCCGTGGCCGGCAGCGCCGCCCGCAGCTTGAGCTGAGCCGACGTCAGCACCGCGCCCAGGCCCAGGTCACGGGCCGGGCCCGGCGCCCCCGCGAGGAACAGGGAGGTGGCCTCGGCGCCGGTGAGGCCGGTCAGCCGGGTGCGGTAGCCGTCCATCAGGCGGTAACCGCCGGCGGGCCCCCGGTCGGCGGTCACCGGCACGCCGGCCGCGCCGAGTGCCTCCACGTCCCGGTACACCGTCCGCACCGACACCTCCAGTTCGGCGGCGAGTTCGGGCGCGGTCATCCGGCCGCGGCTCTGCAGCAGCAGGAGCAGGGACAGGAGCCGGTCGGCGCGCATGACGGCCATTGTGGCCGGTGCGGGGCCGTACCTGACAGGAGGTGTCAGGTACGGCGTCCACAGTGGTCCCGCACCGCGTCGCACCGTGTCGCACCGTGTCGCACGGTGTCGCACCGCGCCGCACCGATCGAGAGGACACCGCCCATGCCCGGCACCCGCACCACCACCGGCCACTTCACCGCCGCCGACTGGAAGGAGCACCCGCTCACCCCGGCCGACGAGAGCCCCCGCGTCGCCCGCGCGTTTGTGACCAACAGCTTCACCGGCGGCATCGAGGCGTCCGGCACGGTCTGCGAGTACGTCATCGTCTACGTCCCCGGCACCACCGGCACCTTCACCGGCATGGAGCTGCTGACCGGCCGGCTCGACGGCCGCGAGGGCACCTTCGCGGTCGAGGAACGCGGTCGCTTCGACGCCGACGGGACCGTGCGCTGTGCCTTCGAGGTGGTCGCCGGGTCGGGGACGGGGGAGCTGGCCGGGCTGCGCGGGACGGGGGAGTTCACGGCGCGGCACGGGGAGGCGTCGGTGGCGTACGCGTTCACGTACGAGCTGGGGTGACGGGGAACGTCCTGGCTCAGGGAAACGGGGGCTGTGTACAGTGGAGGCGCTTTCGCGCGCGGTGTCGCAGTGCGCGCTGCCTCCTTAGCTCAGTCCGGTCCAGAGCGGCTGTCTTGTAAACAGCAGGTCGTCGGTTCGAATCCGACAGGGGGCTCCGGGGAACCCCAGGTCACGTGGCTCGTGGCCTGGGGTTCTGTGCGTGGGCCGTCCCTCGGGTCGCAGGCGGGGCGCGGAGCCCGTCGCGGCCGGTACGGGAAACGGCCCCCGCCCGTGACAGGCGAAGGCCGTTTCCGGAGCGGGGCGTCGGTCAGGAGCCGTCGCCCGTGGAGCGGCTGAAGAACTCGACCTCGGCGATCGCCACCTGCTTCTTGTCGGAGGCGCCGTACGCGGACTCGACGGTGAAGCGGACCGCGGTGACCTCGCCGACCCGGAAGGCGCGGCGCTGGCCGCCGGCCGCCTGGTCCAGGGTGAGGTCGCGGGTCTTCTTGGTGCCGTCCTTCATGGTGATCGTCGCCTTGACGCGGTGCGGCAGCGCCTGCTCCTGGAGCTTCTCGGCGCGGCTGGAGACGCCCGAGGTGACGATCACGTCCAGCAGGCGGACCGGCTCGCTGAAGCGGGCCTCGATCCACTGGCCCTCGCCGGACTGGCTCACGCCCGGGCCCCACCAGGTGTTGCTGAGCTTGTCGAAGACCAGCTCCGGCTTGTGGCCGGGGTAGGAGCGGGACGCCTTCACCGAGTCCGGGGCGACCGGGGCGCGCTTGGCGAAGTGGTCGCGGGTGGCCTGGTAGCCGTCGGGGACGTAGATGATGGCGAGGACCACCGCGGTGACGGCGATCGCGGCCCAGATCCAGGTGCCGATCTGGTCGAAGGTGCGGCGCAGGCGGGGGCGGTCGCCGGCCCAGGGGGTCTCCTGGGTGCCCCGGAACATACGGCGCCACCAGGGGAGCGGGCGGGCGTCCTGGCGTTCGTCACCGGCCAGCGGCATGGCGCAGCGGACGCAGAAGTGGCGGTCGACGCGGTTGGGCGTGGCGCACCAGGGGCAGGGCGGGCCGCTCTCGCCGTCCTGCGGTCCCACGGGCCGTACCTGGGGCCGGTCGGCCATCGGGACGCCGGGCAGGACGGGGGCGACGGCCGGGTCCGAGGGGACGGTGCGGGCCTCGGGGTCGGCGACGGGGACGAGGAGGGAGCGGGCGCGGTGGGCCATGGTGTCGCCCATGTCCGGGGCCGCGGGGGCGGCGGGGGCGGCGGGGTGGGGAGGGGCGGGGGCGGCGGCCGGGGCCGCACCGGCGGACGGCAGGGCGGTGGTGGCCGCGGTGTCGGCGGTGTCGGCGGTGGCGGGGGCGGCCGTGGTGCCGGGGGCGGCCGTGGCGTCGGCGGTGGCGGGGGCGGCCGGTGTGCTGGGGGCCGTCGGGGCTTGTGGTGTGCCGGCGGCTCCGGTGGTGGCGGGCGCGGTCCGGGGGGCCGCGTGGCCGTTCGGCTCGGACGGCGTGGACGTCTCCCGGGGGGCGTGCGCTTCCCGAAAGCCGTCCCCGGCCGGGGGCGCGGTCGTCGCGGTGGCCGTCGGCGCGGAGCCCTCGGTGCGGGCGGCCGTGGACCCGGCGCTCGGCGTGGAGCGGGAGCGGGAGGACGACTCCCAGCTGAGGACGGAGCCGCAGGCGTCGCAGAACGACTGGCCCGGTTCCACACGGGTGCCGCACTCCGCGCAGTTCTGCGTGGTCATCTCTCCGAAGTCCTTTCGGCGGCGGTCACCTGGACCGTGTAGGGCATGTGAGCGGGGCGGGCCGCCGCCACGAGGGCGTCCAGGCGGTGGGTGTCCGCCGGGGCCGGATCGGGCAGGCGGACGGTGACGTGCAGGTGCGGGCGCCGGTCCCCGGGGACCGGGCCGAGCGGGCGGGCGCTCCATTCGGCGCCGCCGCTCTCGGTGATCTCGGGTTCGACGCCGAAGGCGAGGCGGACCGCCTCCGACAGACCGCGGCGGGTGCCCCGTACGCGGTGCAGCCGGGCGGCGGCGGCGACGGCGGCCCGCAGCCGGTCGTCGGGTTCGGTGCCGTCGGTCTCCGCGCCGATCCAGTCGCCGAGCCACCGGGTGAAGTCGGCGGGGGCCAGGGACGGCACGAAGTAGGCGTGCAGGCAGTCCAGGACGTTGAGGATCGGCGCCATGACGTCGTCCAGGCCGCCGACGAACCGCAGCGCGAGGTCGTCGTCGGCGAAGACGGCCGGGAGCATCATGCCGATGGGCGCGGAGGAGCCGAGGCCGTCGACGGAGCCCCTCACCGGTCGTCTCCGATCACGCGGACCCGGTGGTCGAAGGAGAAGACCAGGGACGGGGCGCTGAGGTCGATGCGGTCGGTGGCGTCGCCGCGCTTGCCGGTCAGCGGGTCGGCGGGGTGCAGGATGACCTCGTCGACCAGCTCGACGCCCGGCACGCGCTGGAGCACCGCGAAGATCTCGCCGGCCTGGACGGGACGGCCGAAGGGCCAGCCCTTGCCGTCGGCGCCGCCGGTGAGCGGGTCGAGGTGGCGGTAGAGGGCGTCGTGGGCCTGGCGGCGCACCTTGTCGGTGTCGGCGGCGCGGAAGGCGTGCAGCGTGGCGACGACGGTGACGCCCTGGTAGAACGGCGGGCCGACGGCCAGGCGGGTGCCGATCAGGCGGCGCTGGTCGAGGTAGCGGGTGATGCGGTCGAGCAGCGCGTCGCCGGGGACGAGCTGTTCGAAGCGGAGCCGGCCGCCGGGGTCGGGGACGGCCTGGGGGACGACCAGGACGCGGACGGCGTAGGCGCCGTGTTCGCTCTCCTCGCCCTCCAGGCAGGTGATGCGGGCGGTCTCCGGGGCGGCGCGGCGGGCCAGTTCCTCGTAGTCGCGCAGGGTGACGGCGCGTTCCTGGGCGCGCAGCGTGATGGGGGCGCGGACCTTCGCCTCCTCGACGGTCTCGCCGTCCACGCCGCCGCGCGCCGCCTCGCGGTTGACGACCTCGCTGACGAACGGGATGGAGGTGCGCAGGATCCGTACGGCGCCGCGGGCGACGTTGCCGGCCCGGCCGCCGCCGGTGCGGTAGCGGCGGGCGCGCAGCACGGCGCCCTTCGGGGGGACCATGCCGTACTGGCGCAGGCTACCGTCGGGTTCGCGGACGGAGGGGCCGAAGGCGATCTCGCCGGTGGTGGGGTCGAGGGTGATGTGCCGGTCGTCGGGGCGGGAGCCCGCGAAGTGCGGGACGACGTCCCAGTCGGCCCAGCCGTCGTGCTCGGCGCTCTGCAGCAGGACCGGCGGGGTGTCGCCGACGACGGGGGCGTGCTCCAGGCGCAGGCGCTGGCCGGGCAGGCCGGTGGACTCGCCGAGCGCCTCGTCGTAGACGGTCTCGGCGTGGATGGTGCTCGTGGTGCCGCCGATGGTGCAGGCCTCGGCGGAGCGGACCGTCGGGGAGGTGGTGTAGAAGGGCTGGTCGGGCAGCGGTTCGGTGACCCGGCAGCGCAGCCAGCCCGCCTCGTGGCCGCCGGTGCGGGAGAGCACGTGGGTGCCGGGGACGTGCAGGACGATCTCGCCGGGGCGGTTGAGGCCGCCGGTGCTGTCGCGGTCGACCTCGCAGGGCTGCCAGCCGTCCTCGGTCCAGGCCTCCCAGACCAGCGGCGGCTGGCGGGGGTCGACGCCGACGCCGTCGACGCGGCTGTCGAGTTCCAGCAGTACGGCGCAGTGCGGCACGGCGGCGGTGAGGCCGAGCAGCATGCAGTCGCCGGGGTTCGGGGACTCGGCGAAGCACAGGATGTCGGTGCCCTCGGCGAGGTCGTGGGTGCGGTCGGCGCGGGCCTGGCCGCGCTGCTGGACCACCAGGTGGCGCAGGGCGCTGGGGGCGATGCGCAGGTCCCGGTCGACGGCGAAGACGACCGCGTCCTCGGTCTCCGTGCGCAGGGTGGCGACCTCGGTGCCGACCGGGACGGAGACGGCCTCCTCCTGCGGCGCGGACAGCCAGAAGGTGACGTCGGTGCGGGCCGCGGTGGGCGGGAAGAGGGTGATGCCGACCAGGTCGAGGAAGGCCAGGTGGTTCTTCTCCGGGACCCGGTTGAGCCGGTAGACGATCTGGTCGGCCATGTGCGCGACCGTCTCGACGAGGGTGACGCCGGGGTCGGAGACGTTGTGGTCGGTCCACTCCGGGGCGCGCTGCTGGATGTAGCGCTTGGCGTCGTCGACGAACTGCTGGAAGCGGCGGTCGTCGAGGTTCGGGGAGGGCAGGGGCATCAGCGGTCGCTTTCGGGGAGGGTGCCGGGGCCGTCGGACGGTGCCGGGGTGCCCGGTTCCTCGTGGGAGGGGATGACGTAGAACGGGAAGACGAGGCTGCGCGGGTTGTTGGTGCCGCGGATCGAGTAGCGGACGTCGATGAGGAGGGTGCTTTCCTCGGCGCCCACCGACACCTCCACGTCGTGCACCTCGATGCGCGGTTCCCAGCGGTCCAGGCTGAGGTAGACCTCGTGCTGGATGCGGCCGGCGGTCTGCTCGTTGACCGGGGCGAAGACCAGGTCGTGGATGGCGCAGCCGAACTCGGGGCGCATGGGCCGTTCGCCCGGCGCGGTCGACAGCACCAGCCGGATGGCCTCCTCGATCTCCTTCTCCCCGCTGACCAGGGCGATGCCGCCGGTCGGCCCGATGCGCAACGGGAACGACCAGCCGGAGCCTACGAACTGTTCGGCCATCAGCGGGCCACCTGCCTTCCTGGACTGCGGGTCATGACGCACCCGGTATGGGGATCGTGGCCACCTTGAAGATCGGGGACAGGACCGTGAACTGCGCGCCCGTGACCCTGGTCTGGACGGGGGAGGTGAGGTTCAGGCCGGCGGTGCCGGTGATGTTCGTCATCGCCCCGCCGGTCAGGTTCGCGACCGCGCCCGCCGTCAGGTTCAGGGCGGCCCCCGCGTTGACGCCGATCTGCGTGGCGGCCCGCATGTTGATCAGGCTGCCGCTCTGCAGGGTGAGCGGGCCGCCGCTCTTGATGGTCAGGGAGCGTCCGGCGCTCAGGGTCATGCTGGTGCCGGCCTCCACCGACACCGACCGGCTGCCCGTGATCTTGACCGTGCCCTTGCTGTCGACGCTGATCTCGGTCTTGGCCCGGTCCAGGTTGATGACCAGCTTGTCGTCGCCGGACTTGATCCGCACGCCCTGCTTGCCGCCCATCTTCTGGCTGAGCAGGTCGACGCGGTTGCCGGTGCGGTCGGAGACGGTGTGCCGGACGGCCTGGTTGCGGGCGCCGCCGTAGAGCTGGACGTCGTTCTTGGTCTCCTGGTCACGGCCGTTGTAGAGGCCGCCGATGACGAAGGGGTGGTCGAGGGCGCCCCGGTCGAAGGCGACGAGCACCTCGTCGCCGACGTCCATCGGGAAGAAGCCGCCGCCGCCCTTGCCGCCGAGCTGCACCGAACGCGTCCAGTCGCTGACGTAGGTGTCGTCCAGCCAGGGGAACTTGAGCTTGACCCGGCCTCGTCTGAGCGGGTCGGTGACGTCGGTGACGACGGCGTTGGCGACGCTGGGCAGCTTGGGCGCGGTCGCGGAGCCGCCGGAGGCCAGGCCGTACAGGGAGCGCCACTGGCGTCCGCTGACGGTGAGCGCGGACTCGTAGTGTTCGCCGCTGCCGAAGCTGTGGCGGACGGAGGTGACGGTGTACTTGCCCTCGAAGGGCTTGCCGGTGTCGGCGAGCGCCACCGGGACGCCGGGCCGCAGCTTGGGGTTGCCGCGGACGGTGACCTCCAGTTCGGCGAAGGCGGAGGTGACGTCGTCGGCGAGCGCGTCGGCGGCGTGCTTGACCTCGGCCTGCTTGTCGTAGGGCGTGGCGGTCTCCACCAGCTTGGCCGGCTTGAAGAAGCGGGCCGCGCCGCCGGGGGTGGCGCCGATGTCGAAGCCCGCGTTGGTGGTGGCCGGGGCGGTGGCGACGATCTCCTTGGCCAGGTCGACGTCCCAGCCCCGCGCCTCCACCTTGGCGACCTGGTCGGCGGCGGTGACGGCGGTGCGCAGCCGCAGGATGTCGTGCCGGGCCTGGAGCACGAACGGGCTCTTGTCGCCGTCGGTCTGCGGGGAGGGGGCGCCGGAGGACGGCTTGGGCGAGACGAAGTTGAACTTGCCCTTGGCGTCCAGGGACATGACCATCTCGTTCTCGTCGGCGAGCCGCGCGATGAAGTCCCAGTCGGTGACGTTGCCCTGGCTGATGAACTCGTACGGCGTCTTCGTCGACTCGATGCGGCCGATCGGCACGCTGTTGAGGCCGACCAGCTTCCGCACGATCGAGGAGGCGGTCTGGTTGGTGTACGCGGCCACCCGGCGCTGGCGCAGCAGGCGGTGGCCGAGGTCGTAGCCGCGGATCACGGTGAAGGAGCCGGTGCCGTCGTAGTCGGCCTCCAGCGCGGTGACCTCGCCGGTCAGCAGCGGGTCGGCGACGCCCTTGCCGTTGGCGACGGGGGTCAGGACCACCTCGGTGCCGAAGGTGACGCCGAGCCGGGTCAGCAGGGTCCGGTTGGGGTCGCGGAAGGTGAGGCGGAACGCGGCGGGGACGCCGACGCCCTGGTCGACCCAGCCCCCGACCAGCAGCGGAGCGATCGTCTTGCGCAGCTCGACGCCGTTGATCCTGACCTTGATGATGTTGGAGTACGTCAACGGCGGCATCAGCGGTGCACCTCTCCGGAGGCGGGCAGGAGGAGGTCGGTGCCGGTGGGCAGCCGCGTGGGGTCGTCGATCCCGTTGGCCTCGGCGATGGCCCGCCAGGCGGTGGCGTCGCCGTACTCCTGCCAGGCCAGCGACTGGAGCGAGTCGCCGGCCACGACGCGGTGCACGCGCTGGGCGGTGAGCGCGCCCGAGGTCGGGTTCTGCCCCTCGGTGGCCTGCGGCAGCTCGTGCAGCTGGAGCTGGCAGGTGGCGCGGATCGGGATGCCGGAGGTGCCGAACAGCGTGTACGAGACGTCGACGGAGCTGACGTAGGAGGTGAACCGGGCCGTGGAGAAGGAACCCCACTGGAAGATCACCCAGGGCGGCGAGGGCCGGTCGGCGGCCAGGCTCTTGGCCGTCACCACACAGCACTTCAGCAGCGCGTCGACCTGCTTGAGGACCTTGTTGCTGCTGGGCTCGTCCGAGGTGTCCAGGAAGATCTCCACGGACATCTCGCGGGCCACCGGACTCATGAACTCGGGTATGGCGGCGTTGCGGGTGCTCGCCGCGTGCCCCTCCTTCCACTCGGCGCGGCGGGACAGGCTCAGCTGCGCCGGGTTGAACTGGAAGGAGAAGTTCTGGATGAGGGCGCCCGGCGACGTGCTGTCGCCGGTGGGCGGCTCGTGGATGGCGAGGGTGGCGTGGACGAGACTCTTGCCGGCGCCGCTGCTTCTGGCCATGGGGTGGGCCGCTCCTTTCGTAACGCTGGGTCCGGGGTCCGGGGTCCGGGGTCCGGGGTCCGGGGGTCCGGGGGTCCGGGGGTCCGGTCGTTCCGGTGATTCCGGTGATTCCGGTGATTCCGGTGATTCCGGTGGGTCCGGTGATTCCGGTGGGTCCGGTGGGTCCGCTCAGTCGGTGAAGCCGTGGTGGGCGATCTCCAGGACCTCCGTGGCGACGGCCGGGCTGCCCGCGTCGAAGGAGGGGCCCTGCCAGCTGACCGGCAGGACGTCGAGCAGCCCCCAGCGGGCGACCTCCGAACCGTCCGCGCGCCGGGCCACGATCGTGCCGGTGGGCCGCTTGATCCCGGTCTGCACGGAGGAGATCCACTTGGCGACCTTCGTGGTGTCCGGGGTGATCGGACGGGTCAGCCGGATGTTGGAGAAGGTCACCCGGGTCGGCAGCTGCCAGACGAACCCGTTGTTGCCGCCCTCCTGACGCTGCTCGATCTCGACCTGGGACGACAGGCCCTCGCACCCGTTCCAGTAGCCGAGGCTCTGGCCGTCGATCGAGAGGGTGAACCAGATGGTGGAACCCGGGTCCTGACGGGGCATCGGGGGTCGGCCTTTCTGTCGGAGGCGTCGTGGCGGTCTGGGATGGGAGGGGGGCGGGAACGTCAGCGGCGGTCGTCGCGGAGCCTGCCGATCCGTTCACGGTCCATCCGGAGCTCGGTGCGGACCAGACGGGTGACGCGGCCGATGATCCGGTGCACGAGCTCGTCGAGCTGGGGGTCGGTCAACTCCTTCGGGTTCCACGCGGGGGCCGGTACCCGGGCGGACGCGGACGGCCGTGCCTGCTGGGCGGCCGGGGCGGCGGACGCCGGGGTGTGCCCGGCGGGCGGCACCGCCGTGTAGGGCGGCGGCGGGTCCCCGGGGGTGCCGTTGCCGTGCCCCTGGTGTCCGCCGTGCGCTTGGTGCCCGCTGTCCCCCTGGTGCGGCTGGAACCGGCCCAGCGTGGCGGAGACGGTGGCCGCGGCGGCGGCGGCGAGCGCGCCGGCGGCCGACCGCACCGGGGCGCGCTGCACGGAGGGCGCCCCGGCCCCGGCGACCGCGGCGGGCCGCGGCAGCGGGGCGGGCGGTGCCGTGGGGGGCGGGGTGAGGGAGGTGACGGGGAGGGGGGTGGTGGAGAGGGGGGTGGCGGGGCCGGTGGGGCTCATGGGAGCGGAGGGGGCCTGGGCGGCGCGCAGGGGTACGGGAGGCACGGGGGTGGCGGCGGGGGTGGCGTTCAGCGGGAGGCGCTGGACGCTGGGGGCCGGGGCCGGAGTGGAGGCCAGGGCCGGGGGGAAGGCCGGGGCGGCCGTCGGGAGCGGGGCCGGGGCGGGCGGTGCCGTGGGGGACGGGGACGGCACGGCGACCGGGACCACCGGGGTGGCCAGGGTGGCCGGGGTGGCTTGGGGTGCGTCGGACCGGCGCTGCCGGGTGCCGAACGCGACGGGCAGCACGGCGCGCTGGACGACGGGGGCGGTGCCCACGGGCCGGGGCGTGGCGGCGACGGCCCGCTGGACGGGGGCCACGGCGGGGGAGGGCGCGGACGCGGGGGCCGGGGCGGGCCCGGACTCGACGGCGCGCTGCACACGGGGGGTGCCGGAAGCGGCGGCCGTGACCGGCAGGGCGGGCGGCTCGGAAGGCGCCGCGCGCCGCACCTGGGCGACGGTGGGCTCGGCGGCGGTGGGCTCCGTGGTGGTGGTGGGCTGGGGGGCGGGCTCGGGGGCGGCGGGCGCCGGTGCCGGTGCGGCCGAGGGTGAGGAGAGCGGCAGGCGCTGTACGGCGGACCCGGTGGGCGTGGTGGCGGGGGTGCCCGTGCCCGCCGTGGCGGCGCGCGGTGCCGGGGCCGCCGGCGGTGCGGGTGTGCCGGCCGGAGAGGCGGAGAGGGGGGCGCCGAGTCCCGGACGGCGGGCGGGCGCCGGGGCGGCGGCGGCCCGCTGGACCGGCAGGTGCCCGGCAGAGGCGCCGGTGGCGGGCTGCCGTGCCGGGGGCGTGGCGGAAGCGCGCGGGAGCGCCCGCTGCACCTCGGGCGCCGGTGCCGTCTTCGGGGCGGCGGGCCGGGACGCCGTGCCGGACGGGGGCGTCGTCGGGTCCGTGACGCGCTGCGCCTGGCCGGGGGCGGGCGGCGCGGGGCGCGCGGGCTCGACCGGGAGGGCGGCGTCCTGGGCACGGCGCTGGACGGACGGCCCCGGGGAAGGTGCCGTGGGGGAGGCGGACGCGGGGCGGGTGTGCTCGACCGGGAGGGCGGGCGGGGCGTCGGCGCGGGCGGCGTCCGGGGTACGGCGCTGAACGGCGGGCGCGGGGCGCGCGGGCGTCGCGGAGGCCGGCGTGCCGGGCGTGGCCGGTGCCGACGGGGGCGTGCCCGGACGGACCGGCTGGGCCGCGGTGGAGTCGGACCGCCGCTGGACGGGGGAGGCCCCGGGCGGGGTGGACCGCGGCACCGGCGGCGTGGTGGTGCCGGGGGCGCTCGGGCTGCGGGTCGGCTGCGCCGGGTCCCCGGCCGCGGCCCGGCGCTGGACCGCGGGCGGCGTCTTTCGGTCCGGAGCGCCGGAGCCCTTCGAGGCGATCGGCAGGCCGGGCGGCGGTACGGGCGCGGCGGGCGTCCGGCGCTGGACGGGGGACGGCGTGGCGGCGCTGGGCGCCCCGGTGGCAGAGGGGGAGCCGGTGGTGCCCATGGGGCCGGCGGTGCCGGCGCTGTTGGAGGCACCGGTGATGCCGGTGGGGCCAGTGGTGCTGGAGGTGCTGGAGGTGCCGGTGGTGTCCGAGGGGCGCGCGGGCGACGGCCGCGTGGGCTCGGCCGGGCGGCGCTGCACGGCGGGCGGTCCGGCCGCGCGGGTGGCCGTGGGGTGGTCCGGCCGCGCGGCGGCGCTCGGCGCGTCGGCGGCGGGCGCGGGAGCCGGTCGGGCCGGCCGCGTGGATTCGGCGGTCCGGCGCTGGACCGGGGACGGCGTGTCGCGGTCCGGAGCGCCGGAGTCCTTCGAGGCGATCGGCAGGCCGGGGGGGACGGGAGCGTCGCTCGCCCGGCGCTGCACGGCGGGCACCGGAGCGGTGCCGGCGGTACGGGCGTCGTTCGTGGACGGCGCCGGGGTGCCGGGCGTGCCGGAACCGCCCGGAGCCGGTGCGGGCGCCGCCCGGCCGGGCCGCACCGGGCCGTCGCTCCGCCGCTGGACGGCGGGTGCCGGGGCGGTGCCGGAGGGGCTCACGGAAGGGGACGTACGGCCCGGCGCGGCGGCCGGACCGGCGGGGCGGACCGGCGCCGTGGCCGATGAGGAGGCGGGGGAAGCGGGGGGCGTCACCGGGCTGCCGAGCGTGCCGCGCGGCGCCGGGCCGGCGGTGTCGCGGGCGGCGTCGCGGGTGACGGCCCGCTGGATCGGCAGCGCGGCACCGGAGGACGCGGCACCGGAGGACGCACCGGCGCGGTCGGGTACGGCACCCGGAGGGGACGCGGGTGTGGGCGCGGAGGACGCGGGTGCGGGCGTGGGGGACGCGGGTGCGGGGGAGGCGGATGTGCCGCCTCCCCCGCCGTCACCGTCCGCCGGCCGTGACACGGGGTCCGGGGCCCCGCCCGTCGGCGCGGGCTCCCGGCGCGTCGCGGGCAGTGACCTGCGCTGTACGGCCGGTGCCGCGACCGGCGCCTTGACCAGGGGAAGCCGCTGGACGGGCGGTACCGGCGGCGCGGCGGTCACGCGGACGCCGCGCTGCGGGACCGGCGCCGGCGCCGGCGGCAGCACCGGGGTCACCGGAACCGCGGGCCGGGAGGCGGCGGCCGGTACGGGCGCGGCAGAGGGCCCGGAGGAGGTGGCCGCCCGCTGGACGGCCGGTGCGCCGTCCGCCGACCGGGCGGGCGCGGGCGGTGCCGAGGGGGCCGCCT